>DROQ01000095.1 GCA_011321845.1 Planctomycetota bacterium
ATCGAGATGTATAAGGAGGATGGGGAGGCGGCCGAAGCCGAGGAACTGCTCGATATCCGCACCATCCACAGGGACGGAAGCTCCTATGCCCCCCATTTGGTGCGCAGCACGTTCCAGATGCCTCAAATGGAACCGGGGTGTTTCCTCCTCCATCATTATCGCAACTACCAGGGGGCGCCCGGCGCAGACCTTTTGGACTTCACCAGGTTCTACTTCCAGAGCAAGGATGAACCCTTCCGCTTCAGCCGCCTTGTGGTTCTCCTTCCCAAAAACCAGGAACTCGGAGACTTCGTCCTTCGAAATTTCCCCAGGAAAGAGGTGAGAAAGCAGGAGGTGGGGGACCTGGTCGCTTGGATTTTCGAGAAGCGTGACATGCCCCGGTTGGAGACAGAACGCTACGCGCCTCCGGTCGAGAAACTCGTCCCTTGGGTGACCTTTGGCAGGGAGGGAGCCATCCAAAGCACGGTGCGCAAGGGACGCAACAACCTTCTTGCACAGACCTATCCCTATCTGGAGATCCGGGAAAAGGCAAACGAGCTTTGCAAAGACAAAAAGGGAGATCTTGCCCAGGCCAAGGCCATTCACGACTTCGTCAACGAGCACTGCCCGGACGCAAGCCAGCGACCCGGCTCCCCCGACCCGGTGAGCGTCCTCCTCAAAGGAGAGGGTGAGCGTTTCTTCCTCGAGTTGTCCCTGTTGAGAGCCCGCGGGATCCCCTGGACAGGGGCATTGATCCACCCCAGACCGCCCGAACTGGACAACAATCCCGATCCCCTCTTCGATCCGGAACAGTTCTGGGTCTATCCCGCCGCACGCGTGGAGCCTCGGGACGGACCTAGCTACTGGCTCATGCCCGGAACGCCTCGCTACTTCCCCTTTGGGAAGCCCATCCCCCAGCTCGGTCGCAACCCCCTTGGGGGCGCTCCTGCCCTTCTTCTCGAGGGCGACGCAGGCACCCCTGTTCGAATGCCCAGGGGGGACCTCTTGGAACTAGCCCAGACCATCGTCAAAGCCAAACTCCGCCTGCAGGGAACAGACGGCGTCCTCGAGGCGAGCATCCTCTTCCCCGGACTCCAGGGCTTTGCCCTCAAGGAAGTCCTCAAGGCCCGACCCGCGAACGTGCGCAGGATCATCGCACAGCGAATCGCAGGGCAGACCTTTGCGGGCTTCCGGGTCCAAAAGGCGGTCTACCCCGATCTCCAACGAAAGGGAACGCCACTGCGCATCGAACTTCAACTCCTTCGGCGAGACCTCGTGGACAAAATCGGGAGCCGCTGGAGCCTTCCCTCCCTCCTTCCCCCCATGGGACTCACTCGCTCCTTCGGCGGCAGGCCCAGCCGCAAACTCCCCATGGATCTAAAACTTTTCGCCGTCAGCGACTTCAGCCTGGAAATCGATCCGGGAGACTTCAGCATCATGGACCTCCCAAAGGGGATCATGGTGCGCAAGTTCATCATCGACTTCGCCACCACCGTGAAACCGCTAGGAGACAAGGGGGTCAAAATCCACCGCAGGTTCTTCCTTCTCCCCGGCACAATAAGCCCGGACCGCTACCAGGAGTTCCTCGCCACCTGCCGCAAAATCGACGAAGCCGGCCGGAAACGCATCCACCTCAGAAAGTAACCCCCACCGAAAACGTCGGTAGGAAACACCTCCAGGTATTTCAGGTAGAAAACGTCCGTAGAAAACGTCTCCAGACGTTTTGCGCATCAAAAGCCTTCGGCTTTTGATGCCGGAAAACCCTGCGGGTTTTCCCTGAAAAGCCTGGAGGCTTTTCCTACGCAAAACACCTGGAGGTGTTTTCTACTTACCCCTGGAGGGGTTTTCTACTACGCGGCTCAAAGGGCGCATTCGATTTTGCGCAGGGCGGTTTCGGCCGCGTCCCGGCACACCTCCTCCCCCAGTAACTCCTCCAACTCCCCCGCCGCCTTCGAGACTTCCCCCATCCCGAAGCCCCCCGCGGCTCCCTTGAGCTTGTGGGAGATCTCCTTGAGCATCCCCCAATCCTCTCTCTCCAGGGCCGCCCACATCTCTCGAACCCGCTCCCCGAGCGAAGCAGAAAACTCTTCCACCAGGGCGAGGAACTCCGGATCCTTCATCCAGGCATCCATCTCGTCAGATCCCCCACCTGGCACCCCCTGGGAGGCTTCAAGGGGCGGGTCCCCCCCCTGAGCGCTCCCTCTCTCTTCTCCAAGCGCCTGGAGCAAGGCCTCCACAAGCTCCCCTTGCCCGATGGGTTTCTTCAAAAACTCCGAGCAACCAGCGGACAAACAGGTCTCCCGATCCTCACTGCGGGCATGTGCCGTCAAAGCAAGGACTGGCCGCTCATATCCCCCGGCTCGCAGAGCTCTGGCCGCCTCATATCCGTCCATGACAGGCATCTGCATATCGAGGAGGATCAAGTCATATTCCCCCCCCTCGGCCTCAGCCTTTTGCACAAGCTCCAGGGCCACCCGTCCATGAGGAGCCACGTCTACTTCGGCACCTTCGTTTTTGAGGAAAAAACTGACAAGACGAGAAGTGTCGGGATTGTCTTCGGCAAGGAGAATCCGCTTCCCGTGGAGGAGACCCTGCCCCCCTGTGGTTCTCTCGCGCGCCTTCTCGAGAGCCCCGATAAGAGCCTGCATAAGGGCATCTCTACGAAAGGGTTTTCGCAGAACCATGTCCCAGACGCTGCTCCCTCCTTGGGAGAAGAAAGAGTTCGACGGGAGGCTCGCGGCATTCCCCGTCAGCGCAAGGATCGCCCCTTGGAAACCTTCGTTCCGCATCACCTGGGCGACAGCGAGGCCCTCCATCCCCGGCATGTGCTGGTCAAGGAGGACTGCGTCCATGGAATGTTCCCGCATCAGGGAAAGGGCGGCATTGCCCTCCGAAGCGACCCAGACCTTGGCTCCCTCGCTTTTCAGCATGCGCTCCAACAGATTGAGGTTGTCCACCCCATCGTCGGCGACGAGAATCGAAAAACCCTCGAGTCGCCCTTGGCCCGGCCCGGCGTCCTCCTCGATCTCCCGCCCCAGATCCTCGATCCAGGGATCCTGCGAGCGAAAAGCGGGAAGCTCCAAGGCGAAGACCGAGCCGGACTCATTGGAAGCGAGAAGCTCCACACCTCCCCCCATCCCTCCAGCAAGACGGGAAACCACCGAGAGCCCCAACCCAAAGCCATCGAAGCGCCGCGCCATGGTCTTGTCCGCCCGGACAAAGGGGCGAAAGAGTTTGGCCCGCACTTCCTCGGGCACCCCTGGACCCGTGTCCCGGATCAGGAACCGGATCTGCCCGGTCTGCTCGGAATACTCCACCTCGATCAGAACCGCCCCCTCGGAGGAGAACTTGAGTCCATTCCCCACAAGGATGCCCAAGGCCTGGCGGATCCGCCCCGAGTCCCCAACCAACCTGGGTGGGACCTTGCCCCGGAAAAGGACACCCATCCCAAGGCCTTTACTCCGGGCCACCGGGCGCCACTCCGATAGGAGGTCAATGAGAATGGTTTGGACCGAAGGGCTCTCCAGCTGAAACCGTAGACCCTCCGTCTCCAGACTCGCCCAGTCCATGGAAAGGTCGAGGATGCGGGTCAACTCGCTGGCATTCTCCTGAATCCGCCCCAGCAGCTCCCCCCTTTCCCTCTCCCCCAGGGAGGGGTCCGCGACCCATTCCGAATAGCCCTTGATCGCCATGAGGGGAGTCCGGAACTCATGGCTGATCTGCTGCAAAAAGAACGTCCTGTCGAACTCGCCCTCATCCCGGCCGGGGCAGAGCTGCCTCCGATCCCGGATGACGACGAGGTCATACCTCCCAAAGGGCAGATAGCGCAGCTCCAGGGGGAGGGCGATCAAAACACCGGGGCTTGAAGGATCCCGAACCAGAGCCTGATGCATGAAAGAGACGACCCCCTCGCCGGAGGGGTTGAGGCGGGCACGTTGGAACCAGGCTTTGAGCCCGGGAATCGGGAGGCCATCCAAACCATCCTGGGGCAGTTCCTCGGGAACCAACAGGAACTCCCGTGCTCGATCCCCCAGGGCGAGAACTTGCTCCCCGGATCCGACCAGGAGAATGGGGCTCCCCAGGGCTTCCTCGAGCAAGGGAATCAGTTCCTGGATCCGCCGTCTCTCCACCTTCCTCCACAGGACAAAGCCCAAGAGAGCCGCCCCGAGGAAGCTGAGCAATACGATGACCTGGGGTATTTCCAACTTCGCTCCCCCTTCCGCCTGAAAAAGAACTTTGACCTGATAAGGTCCCCGCCCCCGAACGGACACCGCCTTATCCCTGCGACTTGTTTTCGGTCCGCCCCTGAGTCTCCTTGACTCCGCCGGGACTGCCAAGGCTCATCGCAGTTTCAAGCGCACCCGTAAATGGAAGGACCCAGGTCCCAGTGGTAAAGCAGGAAAGAACCCTAGGACGGGACGGAGGGCCGAAGCGGGGACTTTTTTTCCCTCGAGAGTCTCCACCTCGACCTCGAAGGGCCAGGGGAAGGGCTCCAGGACAAAAAGCCGGGCACGCTCGGTCGGGGGGAACCACTCTGGGACCCAAGCCAGGACCAGCCAACCCGGCTCCTCGAGTTCTCCCTTCACCTCCCAGATGACGAGACTGTCCTTGTTGGGGAGATCCCGGCGGCGGGCGAGGCTGAGAGAACCCCTCGGAACCCGGAACCCATGCGAGGATCCCCGGGCATAGAGAGACCATCCGATCCGTTGGAGCGGAACTTCGCTGCCCGTAATGGGCCCAAGGGCGAGTACGGGACCCGGGAACGCCGAGAGCCGATCAAGGAACCAGGCCGTGTCCCGACTCCGGCGGGCGAGTAGTTCTTTCTTGGTCACAAAAACAATCCGCCCCCCCCTGTACTCGAGAATCCGCAGACCCTCGGGGAGAGAAGCCAAGGTATCTGGAAACAGGCCGGTGCTCCGCGTTGTCATCCAGAGGACCGAGGGCCACTTGTCGATCCGGCATTCCTTGCCAAGGACCATGAGGAAACCAGCGCGGTATTCGACCGGCACGTTCAGCAGGAGGGGAGCTTCGCCTTTTTCAAGGCTTGGGGCCAGCTTCCGGATGGAGGCAAGGACCCTATCCGCTTGATGAAGGTATCGCGAGAACAGAGCCTGCTCCCTCAGGTTCCCCATCAAGAAGAAAAAGACCATCCCCATGCCAAAGGTACCAAGGGCAGCGCCTTTTCGAAATCTCCAGGCAAAGCCGAGGAGGGACAATCCTGCGCCGAGGGCGGGCAGATAACCCTGGTGGCGGCTGCTTTCACCCGGAAAGAAGGATGCCGGCACATTGAGGAGAACAAAGGCCAATAACCCCAACAGGGCAGCCCCTCGCGCCCGCCTCCCCCAAATAAGAGCCAGGAGCAGCAGCGCGGGAAGGAGACCGGCCCGCAGCCAGCCAGGCCCCCAGGGCAACCCCAGCCCATGAAAAAAGAAGCCCCCCAAGTTCCCCAACACTGAGACAAACCAGCCCAAGGGGTCCGCTCCCACCGCCCCCAGAAGCTGCCCCAACCGTCCCTCCTCCAAGCCCGACCCCTGTGGACTCAACCAGAGATGCAAAAGCGCCGGAAGCAGGGTAAGCAGCAAACCCGCCCCCGCCGTCCAGGCCGCCCAACCCCTTTCCCGACCTCTCCACCACAGCGCCCCCGGCAAAAGGAGGACAGCCATGTAAGCATTCTCACTACAGCCCAAGGCCAGCAATATCGTAGCCAGAGCCCAGGCCAGGGCGCCGGCCGCCCGCTCGGCTCGAAGGATCCGAGACAAACCCAAGATCAAAAAAAAGAAAGTCATGGCCTTGTTTCCCGCTGCCAACCAGCTCAGGGCCGCGGCCGTACCAGGTGCGAGCATCACTCCGAGGGCGCAGAAAAAACTCTCCCGGGTGGAGAGACCCTTCTCCCGCAGCCAGCCCCAGAGGATCCTTGCTGCCAAGAGATGCGCCAGGATCGGCCCCATGTGGGAAAGCCCCCCCGGCAGCCCCCATCCGGTGCAGGCCCGCAGATACAAGAACCATAATGGACGGTAATAAGGATAGTCTCCAAAAGGGAGCAGGACCCGCCCGTAGCTCGCCTCCCCCAGACGCATCCGGTCGACCCAGTCTTCGGGAGACAGGGGGAAGAAGAGGATCCCCACCAGGCAAGCGCCAAGTGCAAGGAACAGAACCCGTGGGAAGAAAAAGCGATCCGCTCTCCCCTCATTCCGCATCGCCCGGGTCTCCAAGCTCAGCGCCTCTTATAAAGCGAGGCTTGATCCAGAATCCGTGCCCCCTCTTCTGTGCAGACGGCGTATTTTGCGGGATAAAAGGCCGCCGCCCCAAACTCCCCCTTCTTGTTGACTGCGTAGAAGTTGACCTGGAAGTTGGGCCGCCCCTTTGCGTCCAGAAGCCGGGGAATCCTCGTAAAATGCGCAATGCGTTTCAGGACCTCCAGGCAGGCGTCGGTCGGTGATTTCCCCTGGCGCATCTGCTCCACAACCGAGGAACTGCCGTTGCTGAGGATCACCGCCTCACCACGGCCCGTGCTCCCTGCCGAACCGATGTCGTTGTCGACATAGAGCCCACAACCGATCAGGGGGGAGTCCCCCACTCGGCCCGGGATTTTAAAAGCGAGCCCCGATGTCGTCGTGCAGGCACCCAAGCGGCCCTTGGCGTCCAGGGCCGAGAGATGAATGGTCCCGGTCGGCCGTGGTTCGACCTCTTCCTTGCCTTTTTTTCCAGTCTCCGGATCTCCCGGAGCCCCCAGATCGTTCTCCCCAGGTTCCACCCAATCATCCCGCCGCGAAAGCCCCTCCCGCCAGCGCAACCAGCGCTTGCGCGCCCTCTCGGTCAGGAGGTTCTCCTCCTTGAACCCATGCATTCTGGCGAAGCGAAGCGCACCCTCCCCCACCAACAGCACATGATCTGTCCGGCGCATTACCTTGAGCGCCACCTGCGCGGGATGCATGATCCCCCGAAGGGCCCCCACCGCACCGGCCAGCTGGGTCGGCCCATCCATCACGCAGGAGTCCAACTCGACGACCCCGTCCGCGTTAGGAAGTCCTCCATAGCCCACCGACATATCCCTGGGATCCGCCTCGACTACAGCGACTCCGTGCACCGCAGCGTCCACCGGACGCTTTCCCTGGGTCATGGCTTCATAAGCCCGCTCGACCGCTTTGAGGCCGTTACGACTGGAGACCGCGACAACGGGAGGACGCCTCCTCACAAGGGCAGGGGCCTTGCCCAATTTTTTCAGGGGGAAACCCAGCAAGGACCCTGCAAGCGACGCCCCCAAGAAACCCCGCCGATCCATAACGCTTTTACCGCTCCTGTCTTTCATTTCGCGATCCTTTTTCCTGGAAGAAGGTGGGAAGGATTCTAGCCCACATTGCCCAGGACCTCGAACCATCCCACAAAAGCTTTCCCCCGCCAGAACCTTGCATTTGCCTCCTCTCCCTTGTTTTCTAACTCCATGGAAATCCATCGGGGGGAGCTTCGTAGGGAGGCGACCCCAGCCCCAGTGGGACCAGGCAGAAACCACAGGAAAACGACTTGGAGCCAGACCGGACGATTCTCGAAGTAAATGGACTCAAGGTGCAATACGGCTCCATCGTCGCTGTGGATCAGGCGACGTTCTCCATGGCTCCTGGGGCCTGCGGCCTGCTCGGGCGAAACGGAGCGGGCAAGAGTTCGATCATCCGGGCGATTCTCGGGCTGGTCCCTCCCAGAGAGGGCAGCGTCCAGGTCCTCGGGCTCGACGCCAGGCAGGAAGGGCCTCTGGTCAGGGACCGGATCGGGTATATGCCGGAGAAAGAAGCCCTTTTTCCTGGACTCACAGGGGTGGAAGCCGTCTCCTTTGCCGGGCGCCTTTCCGGGCTCCCCCCCCTTGCCGCCAAGCAACGCGCTCACGAAGTCCTCTTTCTCGTGGGCCTCGCGGAGGAACGCTACCGACCGGTAGGGGGCTATTCGGCAGGAATGAAGCAGCGAACCAAACTGGCCCAGGCCTTGATCCACGACCCGGATCTCCTCTTTTTGGATGAGCCCACGAATGGATTGGACCCTGAGGGAAGGACCGAGATCCTCGGGCTGCTCCGAAACCTGGTGGAGAAAAAGGGCAAATCCCTCCTCCTCTGCTCCCACATCCTCCCCGACGTGGAAGGGCTTTGCGACAACGTCATCCTTCTCGACGAAGGCAAGGTCCTTCGCCAAGGGGCCATCCACGACATGCTCTCCTCCCTCGGCAGACTGTTTCGACTGCGTTATGTGGGAGGCGAAGACTTCGTCGGGAAACTTCAGACCCAGGGGCTCCTGCAAGAGCAGGGGGAGGATGGGGAGCTTCTTGTGCGGCTCCCCCCCGAACAGAAAGTGAGCGATCTCTTCGGACTTGCCTCCCAGCTCAACGCACAGATCCGGCTCCTCGAGCCCGAAAAGAAGAGCCTTCTCGACATTTTCCTGGAGGCGGTCCAGGGACCAAGGCTGGAGCCAACAGAGGGAGGATCGCATGGGCCTCATTGAATTCGGGTACCGGCCCTATGTAGGAGAACGCAGCGGAGTCGGTCCCCGCATTCGCGCCATGTTCTCGCTCCAAATCAAGCGATTCTTCGGAAAACGCCTTTCCCTGCTCTTTTATATCGGCTGCCTTTTTCCCGCCATCATCGCATTGGTCTTCGTCTACATCCGGTTTGTCGTGATCGAAGGTCAGGGAGAGCTGGCAGGCCTTCGCAACCTTCGCGGGATCAGTCGAAACAACCCCAATACTCTTTTTGGCCGCAGTCTCGAGGAGATCTCCTTTTATTTCACACCCTATCTGACCTACGCCATGCCCATCGCCGTCATGTTCAGTGCGATCGTGGGAGCCTCAACCATCCCTAACGACCGCAACGGGGGGGCACTGGAGCTTTACTTCACACGCGGAATCCGGCCTGTCCATTACTTCTTGGGAAAATGGCTCGGCACCTTCTTCCTCCACCTTTGTCTGATCCTCTTCCCCTATCTCCTGGTCTGGACCATCGGGATCTTTCTCGCGCCCAACTGGGAATTCTTCAAAAACACCCTCCCCTTTATCCCCAGGCTCATCCTTGCGCAGGGACTCTTCTGCGGAGGTTTGTCCTTTCTCGTGCTCGCCCAGTCGGTCTCCACATCTTCGGCCCGCTTCTCTGTCATGCGAGTGGTCGGAGGGCTTTTCGTCTTCTGGGTCCTTGCGCGCATGCTGCGGCGCTTTTTCCATGAAAACAACTTTCTGGTGCTCTCCCCCTGGAACGTGCTCAAACGTGTCGCCGAAGGGATCGCGGATGTAACCGCCAGCCACACCTTTGACCTCGGTGTTGCGATCTGGGGTCTCGTCGCCCTCCTGGCCCTCGGCGGGTTTTGGATCGCCAAGCATCTAAAAGCAACCAAGGCGGTCGGATAATGACAACACTCAGCTACAGGCTCGTAAGCAAGTGGTATGGGAATGTGCTCGGCGTTTCCCAGGTGGACCTCGATATCGGTCCCGGCGTCCTGGGTCTTCTCGGAGTCAACGGAGCAGGCAAATCCACCCTGATGAAGATGGCCGCGGGCTTGCTGAAACCGAGCCTCGGGGAGGTCCGAGTCCTGGGGGAGGACCCGCGAAACCAAGCCTCCGTGAGGGCGCACATCGGTTACTGCCCGGAGGTGGACCGGTTTTATGAGGGCATGCGTGTCGAGTCTTGGATCCAGGGGATGGCCCGGTATTTCGGCTACTCGGCGAGGGGTGCCAAGGAAATCACGGACGAGGTCCTCGCCAAGGTCGGCATGAGCGAGAATCGCAGGAAGAGGCTCTCCGAATGCTCCAAAGGCATGCGCCAGCGCACCAAGCTCGCACGGGCCATGCTCGGCAAACCGGGCCTCTACCTCCTGGACGAGCCCCTTACCGGCCTGGACCCCCTTGGCCGCCACGACATTGTCAGCCTGGTGCGCGAACTGGGCAGGCAGGGCAATAGCGTCATCGTCTCCAGCCACGTCCTCGAAGAAGTCGAGCAAATGACGGACCAGCTCGTTCTGATCCACCAGGGACGCCTGATGGCGCGGGGATCCATCTCCGAAATCCGGGACCAGATCCAAGACCAGCCGAGGAAGATGGCCATCGGCTGCGAACATCCCCGCCGCATGGGGAGGGAGCTTCTCGCCCTTCCTTCGGTGGAAGGAATCGAGATCCAAGAGAGAGGACTCAAAGTGCACGTACTCGAGGCTGGGGCCTTTTTCCAGGCCCTGACCAAGATTGCCGCAGACCCGATTCACGGAGTCCATTCCATCGTCCCACTGGATGAAGGGCTCGACGCCGTCTTTGGATACTTGGTGAACAAATGACCGGCTTCGTTCGAACGACCTGGCTCGTCGCCCTCCAAAGCCTGAGAATCCTCCTCGGCTCCAAAAAGAGCCTTTTCTTCTTTGGACTCTCCCTCCTCTATGCCGGGGTGATGGCCCTGGTGGTCTTCCGATTCGGAGATCGCGAAGGGGTGAACGAACTTTTCTCCATGCTGACCCTCATCATCATGGTCCAGGCTCTCATGCCGCTCACCGCCATGTATCTCTCTATCTCCGCCATTCGGGACGAGATCTCCGAGCGCAGCATCGTCTTCTTGCTGAGCGCTCCTGTTCCTCGGCCGGCGATCTGGTTGGGAAAATACCTGGCGGCAACGGTTTCGAGCCTCGTGATCATCGGGGTCGGTTTTTTCCTGGCAGCCATTCTCAGCTGGAACCTGCAAGGAGATCTCCGCTTCGGCGCCCAGCTCCAGGCATCGACGGTAAGTTCCTTTGGAATCGGGCTCCTCGTCGCCCCCTTCGCTTACTGCGCCATCGGAAGCTTTTTTGCCCTCAGCTTCAAGCGAGCCATGATCTGGGGTGCCGTGTTCGTCTTCGCCTGGGAAAGTTTCGCGGGCTCCACGCCGGCCCAGTCCGGGGTCCGTTCGGCGACCGTTGTCGATGCCATCCGGTCCATTGCGATCAAAGGCAGCGTGGCCGCAACGGGATTTCGAAGAGAAATGGCCGATTGGATCACAGGCGGTAGGCTTTGGATGGATGGAATGAGCCCCGAGGCGGTCATCGACAAGATGGTCCCCAGCATCCCTCACAGCATATGGAATGTGCTCCTGACGGCCTTGATCTACCTGGGCCTTGCCCTCCTGATCGGGAGCAGAAAAGATTACGAAAGTGGAGAACAAAACGGATGAAGAAAAACACAAGCAGCTCGGATCTTGGGCGACACCTTCCCGCGGGGTTCTTGGGGCTCTGCCTCCTCTCCTCCCTCGCAAACTCCCAGACAAAGCCAAGTGTGGGAACCTCGCCACAAAGCGACAAGGCCATCGTCCAAAAAATGCTGGAGACTGCGGATCAGGTCCAAAAGGAGGTGGGCGACCTCCGAGGAAAACCTTTCAAACACGGCGTAAAAAAGGCCGTTCGAACGGAAAAGGAGCTACGAGCCTTTTTGAAGAAGGAGATCTTCGAGGAGGAGCTTGGGCATGGAAAACTGGAGCGCAACCAGTGGATGCTGCAAACCGTTGGCCTCTTGCCCAGGGACATGGACCTTGGAAAAACCATCCTTGATGTCCTCCTGAATCAAATCGGAGGATTCTACGACCCCAAGCAAAACTCTTTCTTCATGATGGAGAAGACCGCCAGGATGGGGGACTTTATGAACCGCATCATGATCGCCCATGAGCTGACGCATGCTCTGGATGACCAGTACTACGGTCTCGACCCGATCATGAAAAAGGCTTCCAAAACCGAGGATGGAGGATTCGCCATAGGTTCAGTAGTCGAAGGATCGGCCACCGCCCTGATGACGCGTTGGACCATGAAAAACATCTCCTCCGCAGGCAGGGAGGGGCTCATGGCCCAGATGAAGGCCGAACAGGAGCGGAGCAAGGCATTCTTCGCCGCTCCTCCCTATTTCTGGACCCTGGCGGCCAAATATGTGATGGGGATGCGTTTCCTGGTCGGAGGGGGCACGATGATGGAGTTCAACAAAAAGCTCATCTCCATGCCTCGAGGGGTAGCGGAGCGAGTGGAACAAGCCCTTAAGAACCCTCCCAAATCCTCGGAGCAGATCCTCCATCCCGAAAAATATTGGGATCCTTCCAAGCGGGACCTTCCGATCACGATCCAGAACGAAAAAAAAGTCAAAGAAAGCATCCTTGAGACATTGGGTGGAGGCAGCCTCCTCGGCGAAGAAACCCTGGGAGAGATCCTTTGTGCCATCCTGGCCCGCCCCCAAAACAAAAAACTCAACCCAATGCTGATGAACTCGGCACGTTTTTGGACGAACAAGGCTTCGGAGGGCTGGGGTGGGGACCGCCTTTTCATGTTGAAGGACAAGGCGGGAAAAAAGGGCATCGTCTGGATCACTCTCTGGGACAGTCGAAAAGACGCTGAGGAGTTCGCGGAGGCTTACAAAAAATACCACTCCAAGGCGCAAACATTCGGGATGGCCGACGAGGGACGCATGGTCATCCTCTGCTTCGGCAGCGCAAAGGGTCTGGAAGAAGCGATCCTGGAGCGCATCGCCAAAACCGCCCATTTCGTCAAGGGGAACGAACCTGTAGAGATCTTCTGAGCAACATGAACAAAGCTTCGGAACCGATCACCCTTGCCCTGGACATCGGCGGCACCTGGCTCAAGGCCACCCTCCTGGATCCCGAGGGCGAGCCCCTCGGTCCCGTCCAAAAAAGAAAAACTCCACGGGAGGGGATGCCCAAGGCCTTGCTCCTCGCCCTCGTGGACCTGGCGGCTTTGATGGGATCTTTTCACCGGGCGAGTGTCGGCTTTCCGGGCGTCGTTCTGGATGGCGTCACTCTCTGCGCAGCCAACCTGGAAGGAGACTGGAAAAGCTTCCCCTTGGCCAGAGAACTCGAGACCCTCCTCGGTGTCCCCACCCGCGTCGCGAACGATGCCGACATCCAGGGCCTGGGCGCGATCCAAGGGGAGGGCGTTGAACTGGTCCTTACCCTTGGGACTGGACTGGGTTCCTCGCTCTTCTCGGAGGGACGGCTCCTTCCCAACTGCGAGTTCGGGCACCTCCCTTCGGGCTACCGAAGCGAAAACGACCGTGCCCTCAGCTTCGAAAACCGCCTCGCGGACCAGGAACTCAAGCGCATTGGTGAGGAAGCTTGGAAACAGCGGGTGCTAGAGACACTCAGAATCTTTTTAAGGACCTTCAATCCGAACCACATCTACCTGGGGGGCGGTAACGCAAGGTTCTTTGTCGAGGACGAAAACCTTCCCCAAGAGGTCGAGGTCGTCCCAAACGAAACAGGGCTTCTGGGGGGCATCGCCCTCTGGAAGGAGAAAGAGTGAGGGATCCATGATCCTCGGAATCGGAACCGATCTCGTCGAAATCCAGCGCATCCGCGATTCCATCGCCAAGGGCAATCGTCTTGCGCGGCGCATCCTTACTCCCGCAGAACAATCTTATGTGGAGGAAAAACAAGATCCCGCTCCTTTCATCGCCGCCCGCTTCGCAGCAAAGGAGGCCATCCTCAAAGCCCTCGGAACCGGCCTGGCGGATGGCATCAATTGGACCGACATGGAGATCCAACGTGACGCCAAAGGCGCCCCCTCGGTCCATCTGTCCGGCCGCGCCGCCGAAATCGCCACCACCAAGGGCGTCCAGACCATCCACATCAGCCTAAGCCACACCCGAAACCAAGCCCTCGCCTTCGCCCTCGCCGAAGGCAATCCCCCCCAGTAAACAACACCTCCAGGCGTTTTAGGTAGAAAACACCTCCAGGTGTTTTGTGTAGGAAACGCCTCCAGGCGTTTCAGCCCACCACCCCCACCCCCCCATCCCACCGACCCTTCCCCCCATCCCCGCAGGATCCTCCCACAGTTGACGAAAAGATCCACATTCCGGGGGGAAGATGCAAAAAAACTGCCGAAAGAAACAACACGACCCAGGCCCAGCCTCACCCAAGAAGCCATGCTTCCTGCTCGCAATCCTCCTCATCCTCACCGCTTGCGCCAGCACCGACCCCTTCCAAAAGGTCGAAAACCAGCTCAGCGAATTCCACACAAGCCTGAGACCCCGAGAAGCCGCCTGCCTCATCGCCGAAGTCCTCGCTTACGAGTTCCCCGCAACCCAGAGCAATCCCTCTCAACCCCGCGCCCTTGTATGGCGCTACGGGCCTGAAGCCTTTGAGATCCGTTACGACCGGGGCAAGGGATCCTTTCTCCCCAGCTCCAACGGATACCTTCTCCGGCTCCGTAAGGGGATCGTTCAAAACAGGACCATCCCGCCGCACTTTTTGGGTCCCATCCGCTTTGTAAAAGCCCCCCAAGTTTCCGGCCCCATTGGAGCCAAGGAGACCATTCGGGTGAGGATCTCCAAAGCGGGAAAAGGATCCACAATCCAGATCCAGACAAGCCTCAACCTCCTCCACCGGGAGGGACTTCCTCTACCCCGACTCAAACCTTTGCTGGATTTCGTGAGCAGGATGGAGAACGTCTGCGAGGAAAAACAGGAGGAAAAAGCCGAGGTCCTCAGCGCCAGGGTCCAAGCAGCTTTCGCGGCGATCGGCGCAGGCTTTTCGGCGCTCCAGGACGACCTATTGGAACGGGGGCAGCTCATCCGGGGTAATCTTCTATTGATGGCAGACCGGCGGAACGCTGCCTGGCTCGCCTATCAGAGCGCAGCCTTCTACAGGCCGGGCCGGGGGATCG
The DNA here is from genome assembly GCA_011321845.1 of Planctomycetota bacterium. Classification (GTDB taxonomy): domain Bacteria; phylum Planctomycetota; class UBA1135; order UBA1135; genus HyVt-539. The sequence continues at coordinate 14,623 of DROQ01000095.1, forward strand.
CGGACAGGCTCCGGGGGAGGCTCGTATCGACCAACGCCCGGCCCGAACAAGCCAGGTTCCGAATCGCCAAATCCAGGCTTCTTGCCGGCCCGGGTTCGTTGCGAGGAAGGCTCCTTGCTTTGGAACAAAACCGGCTCCTGCAAAAGAGTCATCGACTCCAAGATATCGACGCCACTCTCGCAGAAGGAGGAAAGGCCCTCCTCAGGAAAGACTGGAAAACAGCCGGAGCCTATGCTCGCCGTGCTCTCGATCTCGAACCGGGAAACGCCGCCGCCCTAAGCCTCCTAGCAAGAGTCCAAGAGGGAAGCGGAGCGCTTGGAGAGGCTCTCTCCACCCAACTCCGCGTAATCGCAAAACGGGGAGAAAACCCCGCCTTGGTTCAAAGACTAGCGGACCTTCTCCAAAAAAATGGCCGCCCGCACCTTGCCCTCGGGCGTATCCTGAGGGTCGCCGACAAGCATCCCGACTTGTTGGGAACCCCCCTAGCGAGAAAGATCCAGGCTTCGCTCTCCCCCTTGGATCAACTCCGCCTGGCTCGAGCCTTGGGGAAAGAGAAGTCCCGTGGCCTCGGACAGAACCACCGCAACTTTGCGAGTATGCTCCTACTCGCCTCACCGCTTGGAAGAATCCGCCCCAAAACCCTTCCCTCCTCGCAAAGGGGAAACTCCCTCCTCTCCGAACCCTACGAGATCGACCTGAGCCCGGGGATCCGGTTCGACGCTGCGGTAAGCCCCGTAAAATAACCCTGCCAGAACCCCAGGCGAAAATTCGCACCCAAGCCATAGCTAATCCCGATCAGAGGATAGGATCGGAAAAGAAGTGCATCTTCTTGGGAAGGGATCGGACACCCGCCTGGGTGAGAATGCCAAGGGATTACAAGCTCCGCTCCGCTCGCCTCGCCGTCCAACCAGGCGACTGGATCGAGCAAAAAACGCCCCTCCTCCCCTGACAAATTCCGAGAAGAGATCTCCCCTTGGATTCGTAGATGTCGATCCTCCTTCCATTCGCCCAGCAGGAGCCCGCATGCTTCTCGAGGATGGGCCGACCGAGCCCGCCTCTCCAAAACCGCGAGAAGGCCCTCCCTCCACTTGACCTGCCCCTCGAAACTTTTGGCTTGCCCTTCCATCAAGCCATCAGATTACGAATGCGCGCAATCCGGTCCGCCAGCTTGGGATGGGAAGAGAGCGCGTTTCCTCCAAGCTTGTGGTGTTTGAAAGGATTCACGATGAACATGTGCTGAACGGCACGGTTCGCGTTCTTCATGGAGACAGGGTCCATGGTCAATTTCTGCAGAGCTGAGATCAACGCGCTCGGCTCCCGCATCAGCTCCACCGAGGTTGCGTCCGCCAAATACTCCCTCTGGCGGGACACTGCCGCTTGAAGCAATCTTGAGAAAATGGGGGCCAAAAGGGCGAATACGAGCAATAAAACAAGGATCAGAGCCTGTCCTCCCCCCCCCTTGCTCTTGCGGGAGGAGCGTCCATAAGAACCATATCGAAGACCCCGCAGAGCCATATCCGAAATCAAGGCCACAGAACCCACTAGAACCGCCATCAGAACCATATACCCAGTATCCCCATTTCGAATGTGCCCAATCTCATGAGCCATGACTGCTTGGAGTTCGGCGCGGTTCAGCTTTTCGCGCAGCCCTGTCGTAATTGCGACCTGGGCATCCTCGGGCTTAAACCCCGTGGCGAAAGCATTGGGGCTCTCGTCTTCGATCAAGTAAATCGTGGGGCAGGGGATCCCTGCGGCAATCGCGATCTCCTCGACCACATTGACCAGCTGTGGATCTTCTTTGCGTTCGAGAGGCTTTGCTCCCATGGCCGCCATGACCATCTTGGTTCCTGCGCTTCGAGCGACCAGGAACTGAAAGGTCGCAAGGGCCATGCCACCAGCAACCCCAATGAGCCAGTTTCCGAAATAGGCCCCGACAAGAGCCCCGAGGACACCGAGCACGAGGAGCAGGGATATTGCGAGGACCAGACTCCTCCTGCGGTTGACTTTTTGCAGTTCAGCAAAGGTCTTCCTGGGTCCCCGGAGCATTGGGGGCTTGTAGGGTTTCACCTCGGTAGCGGTCATAGCCCTGCCATCCTCGTTAGGGTGCAATCTTCAGGTCGACCTGAATCCAGCCACTTCCGTTTTAGAACTGGACTTTGACCGGCTCCTTCGCGGCCTGGTCTTCCAACTCGAAGAACTCCTCTTCCTTGAACCCGAACATCCCGGCGATCACGTTGGAGGGGAACTGCTGGACCCGGTTATTGAAACTCAGAACCGTATCGTTGTAGTTCTGGCGGGCGAAACCGATTCGGTTTTCGGTACTGGTCAGCTCCTCCTGCAAAGCCATCATATTCTGGTTGGCCTTGAGGTCCGGATAGCTCTCCGAAACCGCAAAGAGCGAACGCAGGGTCGAAGTCAGCATGTTCTCGGCCTTGGCCTGATCCTTGATCGAGGAGGCGTCAATGGCCATCTGTCTGGCCTTGATGACCGCCTCGAGGGTCTCACGTTCGTGCTTGAGATAACCCTTGGCTGTCTCCACGAGGTTCGGGATCAGGTCGTAGCGGCGCTTGAGCTGCACATCCACCTGGGACCAGGCGTTCTTGCACGAGTTGCGCCCCGCGACAAGACCATTGTAGATCCCCACGAACATGAGGACCAAAAGAACGACGACACCGAGTCCAACCCAAAGACCGATGTTTGCGGCGAGGATATAGGGCATGTGATTCTCCAGTTGGTTCGATAACCCGGAGGATTCGGGATCCTGATTTTTCCGGGAGGAGGAGGAATGTCCAACATGAGCATGGTATCGCCCTCTTGGCCTCCTTCCCCCCTTTCTTCGGTCCCAATTTCGGCAAAAACGAAGAGAATTTCGCTTTTGGCGCCAAAATCCCTGTCAATCCCCCCCCAGGTCCACCCCCTCCTTTTGGGCAAAACGCAGGGCTTCCTCATAGCCCGCGTCCGCGTGACGGGCCACCCCGATCCCGGGATCATTGACCAGAACCCGCCGGAGACGCTCCTCGGCTTCCTTGGTCCCATCCGCGCAGATCACCTGTCCGGCGTGCAGGGAGAAACCGATCCCCACCCCCCCGCCATGGTGGAAGCTGGTCCAGGTCGCCCCGCTCGCCGTGGATAAAAGTGCGTTCAATATGGGCCAATCCGCAATCGCGTCGGAGCCGTCCTTCATCGCCTCAGTTTCCCTGAATGGACTCGCAACGGAGCCGCAGTCCAGGTGATCCCGTCCAAAAACGATGGGTGCGCTGATCTCGCCCGTACGCACGAGTTCGTTGACCGCCACAGCGAAGCGATCCCGTTCTCCATATCCGAGCCAGCAGATCCGAGAGGGAAGCCCTTGGAAGGCGACTTTTTCCTTGGCAAGCTCGATCCAGCGACAGAGGAATCGGTTGTCCGGAAACATCTCCAGGATCAACTCGTCGGTTCGTGCGATGTCCGCCGGATCTCCGGACAACGCGACCCAGCGATAGGGTCCCTTGCCCTCGCAAAACAGAGGTCTCACATAGGCAGGCACAAACCCCGGGAAGGCGAAAGCACGATCCACCCCCTCCTGCTCTGCCTGCTTGCGGATGTTGTTGCCGTAATCGAAGGTCACTGCCCCTCGATCCATGAGCGCAACTATGGCTTCTACATGCCGTGCCACGGTATTGCGGGAGGCCGCGAGATAGGCTTCGGGATCCCGGCTTCGAAGCCCAATCGCCTCTTCAAGGCTCATCCCTACGGGGACGTAACCATTCAAAAGATCGTGCGCACTGGTTTGATCCGTCAGCATGTCCGGCGTAATTTCCTTTGCCAGCAAACGTTCCAGGAGATCCACCGCGTTGCCCGTCCATGCTATGGACCTGGCTTTTCCGGCCTCCTTGGCTTCCAGTGCTTTTTGGATCGCCGTTTCCAGATCATCTTCGATCTCGTCCAAATACCGCGTCTCCACGCGCTTCTCGGAGCGCGCCCGGTCCACTTCGGCAATCAGGCACACTCCTCCATTCATGGTAATGGAGAGAGGTTGCGCTCCCCCCATTCCTCCGCAGCCCCCGGTTACGACGAGCTTGCCCCCGAGATCCTTATCCTCTCCGTAATGTTTACGTGCCGCCGCCGCGAAGGTCTCATAAGTCCCCTGCAGGATCCCCTGGGTCCCGATGTAGATCCAGGACCCGGCGGTCATCTGCCCATACATCGTGAGGCCCATGGCCTTGAGCCTTCGGAATTCGTCCCAATTCCCCCATGCAGGCACCAAGTTGCTGTTGGCGATAAGAACCCTTGGCGCGTCCATGTGGGTCCGAAAGACTCCCACCGCGCGCCCCGACTGGACAAGGAGCGTCTCGTCGGGCTTTAGCCGCTTCAAGCAAGCCAGGATCCGGTCCAAGTCCTCCCAGGACCGCGCCGCCTGACCCGATCCCCCATAGACAATCAGGCGATCCGGATCCTCCGCTACTTCCGGATCCAGATTGTTCTGCAGCATCCGAAAGGGCGCCTCGATCTGCCAATTCGCACAGTTCAGCTCCGTCCCCCTGGGTGCCCGCATGGGCCGAGGCCCCGTGCCGATCTCAGTCATCTCATCCTCCTTCTTGCAATCATCATCACCCCCAGGATTTCGCGATGAAGCCTCGAGTTCAAGCACCTTGGAGGAAGAGCCCAGGAAATTCTCGACCTGAAGGCCTCCGGAAACCAAGATGCTCCTATGGAAGACCAGAACCAAGGCCTCCCCCCCTCTCCGCCGCCTCCAAGCCAGGACAGGTTCTCATCCCGCTTCGCGCTCCTTCTGGCTGCGCTTGGAATGGCCATCGGTGCAGGAAACATCTGGCGCTTTCCACGGATCATGTCCAAGTTCGAGGGAGGGGGCGGGACCTTCCTGATCCCATGGGCCGTCTTTTTGTTCACCTGGTCCATCCCCCTTCTGACCATCGAATCGGCCATCGGCAAAAGGACGCGCCGAGGAGTGATCCACTCCCTGGGGATGATGCTGGGCAGGGGAAAGACTTGGATCGGAGCCTTCGTTGCCCTCTGCACCACCGGGATCATGTGCTATTACGCCGTAATCGCGGGATGGTGTGGGATCTACGTACTCCAATCGCTCCAGGGGCAAGTCGGACAAATGGATTTCCCCGACGCAAAGGCCCACTTCGAGGACCTGGCCCAGGGTTGGGTCTCCGCATTGGGCCTGGTACTTGCCTTCTTGGTCGCAGGACACTTCGTGGCCCGAGGAGTGCAGCGGGGGATCGAGGTCGCCAACCGGATCCTGCTCCCTACCCTCTTTGTCCTTCTCTTCGTTCTCGTAGGAATCGGACTGACAAGGGAGGGGGCAGGCGCAGGCGTTTCCTGGATGTTCCAAGTGGATGCAAAGGCTCTTCTCAGTTACCAACCATGGCTCGAGGGTTTGAGCCAGAGTGCCTGGTCCACCGGAGCAGGCTGGGGGCTGCTCCTCGTGCTTTCGGCCTCCGCGAAGAAAAAAGGGAACAACTTCGGGAACGCGATGATCACCGGAATCGGTAACAACTGCGCGAGCCTCATCGCCGCTTTCGCCACCATCCCAGCCGTCTTCGCCCTTGCCCCCTTGGCAGCCCCCGGAAATACTCCGGTGCAGGTCCTAGGAACAAATGGACCTGGCAACACAGGCCTCGCCATGGTTTGGCTCCCCAAACTCTTCGCCCAGATCGGCTCTTCGGGAAACCTCGTTTCCGCCATGTTTTTTTTGGCCCTGACCTTTGCGGCCTTGACCTCCCTTATCGCCATGGTGGAACTTGCCACTCGATCGGTCATGGACCTGGGAGTCCCTCGCAAAAAAGCCATCCTCCTGATCAGCTTCTTCGGAATCCTCTTTGGAATGCCTTCCGCCTGGAGTCTTGAGGTATTCTCCAACCAGGATTGGGTTTGGGGGTTGGGGCTTATCCTTAGTGGCCTCTTATTCGCCCTCGCGGTGATGAAGATTGGAGTCGGGCGCTTCCGCGAGCATTGGATCAATGAAGAAGGAGATGGGATTGGGCGCTGGTTCGAAATCTTCCCCCTGGTCCTCATCCCCCTTCAGTTCCTCGTTCTGATCTCCTGGTGGTTCTACCAATCGGTTCAGGGCGATTGGGCCAAGAATCCTCTCGACCCCTTCGAAACCTTTTCCATCGGAACCTGTTTAGCGCAATGGGGCCTCGCCTTTCTCGTCCTATTCCTTTTCAATAAGAGGCTCGCCAGAGACATCCCAGACCTGGATACTCCTCCTTCATGAAGATCCGCGACCTCCTCGACAAGAACCAGCCCGTCTTCTCCTTCGAGTTCTTCCCCCCAAAATCGGACAGAGGAGCGGAAACCCTCTTCGAGACCATTCGGGAACTTGAACGCCTGGAGCCCTCCTTTGTCTCGGTCACATACGGAGCAGGGGGGAGTACCCGCCGCAAGACCCTCGAAATTGTCACCAGGATCAAAAAAGAGACCAAAGTCGAGGTCCTCGCCCACCTGACCGGGATTGGACATACCCGTGATGAAATCAGGCATATTGTAGAAAAGCTCGTAGACGCAGGCATCGAAAACGTCCTCGCGCTGCGGGGCGACCTCCCCAGGGAGGAAGGTGGCCCCCAGGGTGACTTCCCCCACGCGAGCGACCTGATCCGCTACATCCATGAACTGGGAGCACCTCTTTGTGTGGGCGCCGCCTGCTACCCCGAAGGGCACCCCGAAGCCGAAGGAAGAGACCAGGATCTCACCCACCTCAAGACCAAGGTTCATTCCGGGGTGGACTTTTTGATCTCACAACTCTTTTTCGACAACGCCGATTTTTTCGTCTTCGAAAAAAGAGCACGGGAGATCGGAATTGAGCTCCCCATCCTCCCCGGCATCATGCCCATCACCAACTACCACCAAATCCAACGTTTCACCCAAATGTGCGGCGCCAAGATCCCCCCCTTTCTCGAAGAGGAATTGGAGGCCGTCAAGGACAACCTCGAAGCTGTAGCGGGGGTGGGTATCAGCTACGCCATCGACCAGTGCCGCGACCTCCTACGACGCAAAGCCCGTGGACTGCACTTCTATACTCTGAACAAATCCCCCGCCACTCGGGCGATCCTCGCCAGGCTTCGCCGGGAATTCTAGTCGAGGCCCGATCGCCACCTCCCCTTTTCTCAAATTGCCACAAAGGAGGGATTGCCTACTTGGCAAATGGGTGCCAAAATTTGAGAATCCTTTCAGTCGAAGGCCTACTGGTTTGTTTCTCTCGAGGCCTCTTGAAAGAACATCTGCTTTCTCTTCTTCCTATCTCTTACTTTGTGAGGTTCCTCTCATGACGTTCAAATCTGCTGTATTGCTGACTGCAACCCTCGCCACGATCTCCCCGCTTTCGGCCCAATTGAAACGTTCTGCCCTTCCCAAGGAGAATCAGAACATGGAAGGTCGGAGCTGGCACTTCAAACCCTTCCAGGACTCCAATATGCGGTATCAGCATTATTTCGGAAAAGCCCATGTCGGAGTTCCAAAAGGAAAACCCATCTTCGCTGTGGGCTTCCGGAACGAAGGCTACTTCAAAGGGACGTTTGCAGCCCGCAAATTGAACTGGACCATCAAGATTGGCGAAACGACCAAAACGATGTCTCAGCTCACTCGGACCTTCTCCACGAACGCATCCAGTCCCTTGGCACAGCATTTCAAAGGGGTCGTCAATGTTCCCGCCTTCACATCAGGAGGCACAAACACGCTTGGCAAGGGGGTCATGGTCAAGCTGGCCAAACCCTATATCTACAAGGGAGGGAATCTGCTTTTTGAAATCATTGCCGAAGATCCCAAGAACACGAACACCTCCCTCACCTACAATGTGGACAGGACCTATGGCGGAAGCAACGTCTATACCATGTATGGATTCCTCGGATCGACCTGTGTTCCGGGGAAAAACAGCCTCACGATCTACACTTCCAACATGAAGCCCGGAGGGTCCATGAGGCACATCCTCAACAATTCCTCCACTGGTCCTACGGGCTTCGCCATCAACATTGTGGGGCTCTCCATCAAGAAATTCGGAGCCCTTCCTCTTCCCTTCGATCTCGCTCCGTTAGGAGCGAAGGGGTGCTTCCTCTTGACCGACATGCTGGTGGTACTCCCCAAGGCTGTTGTCAGCGGAAAGGTCGACTTGACCATCCCCCTCCCCAATCTTGCAGCTCTCAATGGACTCGTTTTGAACACTCAGTTCCTCGTTCTCGATAAAAACGCGAATTCATTGGGGATCGCGACAACGGCCCTCGGGCAAAGAATCGTTACTCCCACAGGAGGACGGACACTCGAATGCGCTTACCTCTATTGGACCGGCTCCGGAAAAGCTGCGACCCAGACCGCGGCCAATTCAGGTCCTTGGACCAATAGGGCCGACGTCATGCTCGTGGACCACCTCTAATCCAGTCCAGCTCAAGGAAGGAGGGTTGGAGCAGGCTGCTCCGACCCTCTGTTTTGTACTCCCGGTTTGTTTGCAAAGAACCCGGGATCTCCCCCACCTGTCTCCTGCCTTTGTTCTCGGCTTGCCCGGTTATTTGGGCATCGATCGAATCAGTTTGTCCACGACCTCGGGATCCGCCAGAGTAGTGGTATCTCCCAGATCCTGCGTCTCCCCACGGGCGATTTTGCGGAGAATGCGGCGCATGATCTTGCCCGAGCGGGTCTTGGGCAACCCCGGCGTGAAGTGGATGAACTCGGGAGCGGCGAAGGGGCCGATCTCTTTTCGGACTGTGGCAATCAAATCCTTTTTGAGTTCTTCGTTCAACTCATAGCCTGCAGTGGGAATCACATAGGCGTAGATGCCCTCTCCCTTGATTTCATGGGGGCACCCCACAACGGCGGCTTCGGCACAGGCGTGGTTTTTGACCAGGGCGCTCTCCACTTCGGCGGTTCCGATGCGATGCCCGGAAACATTGAGGACATCATCCACCCTGCCGATGATCCAATAATAACCGTCCTCGTCCCGTCGACAGCCATCCCCTGTAAAGTAGCGACCGGGGAACCTGCTGAAGTAAGCTTCCTTGAATCGCTCTGGATCCTTGTAGAGGGTCCGCATCATCCCTGGCCAGGGAGCGTCCATGCAGAGCATGCCCTGGACGCCATTGCCTTCGATGGGGTTGCCTTCCTCGTCAACCAAGGAAGGCTTGACACCGGGGAGGGGAAAGGATGCGGATCCCGGCTTCATCGGAGTCGCGCCCGGGAGCCCGGAGATCAGGATGCCACCCGTCTCCGTCTGCCACCAGGTATCCACGATGGGGCAACGGCTCTCACCCACAACCCTGTAGTACCACTCCCAGGCCTCTGGGTTGATGGGTTCTCCGACGGTTCCTAAAAGCCGGAGGCTGCTCCGGTCGTACTTGGTCACGAATTCATCTCCTGCGGCCCTCAGGGCGCGAATCGCGGTAGGCGCAGTGTAGAACAAACTCACTTTGTGCCGCTCGACCACGTCCCAGAACCTCCCCGCATCAGGCCATGTGGGAACACCCTCGAACATCAAGGTGGTCGCTCCGTTGGCGAGGGGGCCATAGACGATGTAAGAGTGCCCGGTGATCCAGCCGATGTCGGCCGTACACCAATAGATATCCTCGTCCCGGTGATCAAAGACCATCTCATGGGTATATGACGTATAGACGAGATAGCCCCCACAGGTGTGCAGGACCCCTTTGGGCCTTCCTGTGGAACCCGAAGTGTAGAGGATGAAGAGGGGGTCTTCGGCGTTCATCTCAACCGCTTCGAATTCATCGCTGACCCCTTCTGCAGCAAGAAGGTCGTGCGCCCAGTGGTCCCGACCCTCGACCATTTCGACCGCAGCGTTGTTGTTTTTAAAGACCACAACGTGATCGACGCAGGGAGTCTCGGCTACAGCCTCATCGGAAATTTTCTTGAGGGAAATCTCCTTGGTCCCGCGGTAGGTCCCATCGGCAGTAATGAGGACCTTGCTCTCGGAATCGAGGATGCGATCCCGGAGCGAGTCCGAAGAGAACCCCCCGAAAACAATCGAATGGATCGCACCCACCCGTGCACAGGCCAACATCGCGATCGCCAACTCCGGGATCATGGGCATGTAGAAACAAACCCGGTCTCCCTTTTGCACTCCCAAGTTTTTCAGGACATGGGAAAAGCGGCAAACCTCGGCGAGAAGCTCCTTGTAACTGATCGCTTTGACATCTTTGGGATCATTGCCTTCCCAAAGAATGGCAGTTTTATCCCCCTTACCACCCAAGACATGACGATCCAGACAGCTCTCGGTCACATTCAGGCTGCCATCTTCGAACCAACGGATTCTGGGTTCGTGAAAATCCCAATCCAGGATCTTGGTCGGCTCCTTTCTCCACTGGATCCTCTTGGCCTGCTCCGCCCAGAAGGCCTCGGGGTTTTCGATGGATCGCTGATAAAGCTCCTGGTACTGCTCCATGCTGGAAACATGGGCTTTTTTGCTGAAATTGGGGTCAGGGAGAATGGTTTGATCATTGTGGCCGTAGGACATTGTTTGCTCCTGCTCACGAGAAAGACTCGCCCGAAGAAATCATGACTCGGGTTGGCCCCAGGATACAGGCCCACAATTCCCTGTCGATTCTTCCTCGAGTTCGAATTTTGCTTTCTTTCCTCGTAAAGTCCCCTCCCATGAAAACAAGCTCCTCCGTGGGTCCCCTGACCTGGAAAGAACGTCGCAGTCGCCTCCTCGGCAAGCTCAAAGCCCCCCTCCTCCTCCGAGGGGCCACCCAAATCCTCCGAAATGGAGACGTCCACTTTTCTTTCCGGCAGAACAGCGATTTCTTTTATCTCTGCGGATTTCCAGAGCCGAACAGCATTCTTCTGGCGATCCCCGGAAAGAGCGGTAACCATCGGACCATTCTTTTTGTCCCCCCCAGGAACCCTCAGCGAGAAGTCTGGGATGGAAAACGGGAGGGAGTAAGGGGGGCCACGCGCAACTTCGGAGCGGACGAAGCCTACCCGATCCAGGAATTCTGGAAGGTCTTCAAGGAAGTTTCCCAAGACTTCGACCGGCTCGCTTATGCCCTCGGAAAGGACGCCGAATTCGACCAGAAGCTCCTCCAGCTCTTTGGACAGAGGTACTTGGGAAGGCCCAGAGACAACCGGGGGATCCCCAGCATGGTGGATCCGAGACCCTTCATCAATGAAATGCGATGGATCAAGACTCCTGCTGAAATCGAACTCATGCAGGTAGCCTCGGATATTACCGCCTGTGGCCACAAGGTCGCCATGGCCCTCACCCGACCCGGAATGTTTGAGTACGAAGTCCAGGCCGAGGTGGAAGCCGTCTTTCGGAGCGAGGGATCTCCCAGGGTTGGTTACGACAGCATTGTCGCCTCAGGCAACAATGCCAACACCCTGCACTACGTTCAGAACAATCGAAAAATGCGCCGCGGCGACCTCCTTCTGATCGACGCCGGGGCAGAATATGGAGGCTATTCGGGAGATGTCACGAGGACCTTCCCGGTGAGCGGAAGCTTCACCGAGGCCCAGAAGGCGGTTTACCGCGTGGTTCTTCGCTGCCAGAAGAAGTGCGTTCGGGCGGTCCGGCCGGGGTACGATTTCGCCAGGCTGAACAAAATGGCCCAGCTGGAGTTGACCAAGGGGTTGGTAGAACTTGGGGTCCTCAAGGGTGACTATAAAAAACTGAGGGAAAAGGAGGCCTTCAAACCCTGGTACATGCATGGGATCGGGCATTGGCTGGGAATGGACGTCCATGACGTCGGCCCCTATTCCAGCAAAGACGGCAAACCCTGTTCCTTCCGACCGGGGATGGTCCTCACCGTTGAGCCCGGCCTCTATCTTCCCGCCAACGACAAGAGAGTCCCCAAGGAGTTTCGAGGGATCGGGATCCGCATCGAGGATGACGTCCTCGTGACTCGTTCGGGCAACAGGGTTCTCACCGCCGACATCCCCAAGGAAATCGCCGAAATCGAGGACCTCTGTAACCCTTAGCCCTGAATCTCCAGGTATTCCGGAGCAGGGAAAAAACCCATAAAAGGGGCATCTTGGGGGAATCTCAAGCGCCTCCACCCGCTCTCCGATAAAGGTCCATCCGTTTCTAAACAGAAATCCCATGGGGGGGAAAATGTACCAATTGAAGAATTTTGGCCGTCTGGGCCTGGGCCTATGTCTCTTTGCTCTGGCCGCTTGTGGTGGAGGTGGCACCGTCTCCACCGGGACCACCAATGGAAGCGCGGCCCTTTTGATCAAGGACGCCACTTATGACAACCTTGGTGAGTTCAAGGTCACCTTTTCCAAGGGGGTCCTCAAGGGGACCGGTGGAACCAGTGATTACACCCTCTTTACCACCGATCAGACCCTGGATCTGCTCCAGCTATCGATCAACAGCTCCTTCCTCGCTTCCGGAGATGTCCCCGAGGGGACCTACTCAGGCCTGGAACTCACTGTCTCGGGGATCTCGGCCAAGGATTCTTCCAACAACGATCTGACCTATGATGACGCCGCCCAGCTGCCGATGACCGTCCCCCTGGAGTTCGCATCCTCGGTCACGGTTCAGAACGGAAGCCCTGTGGACGTCCTCCTCGACTTTGACGTCAAGCGCTCCTATACGGAGACGGGGTCCACGACCTTCACCATGAATCCGGTCATGAAACCCGACCCCGATCCCGCCGCCACCCCTGTGGAACAAATTGAAGTGACCGTTCAATCCATCGACTCCAGCGCGGGAACCTTTGTCGCCAAGACGACCTCGACTCCCTATCGGAGCTTTACCGTCAAGCTGAGTAGCACCACTCCCTATGTCGTGGACTACACCTACATCTATATCGGAACTTCTCAGATCACCAGCGTGCTTTCGGAGGGAACCAAGCTCTCGATTCAAGGTGGAGAATACGACCAAGGAAAACTGACCCCGGACTTCCTCCTCAAGGGAGCGGACAACTATCCTACAAACTTCGTGATTGCGGGAGGAATCGTAACCGGGATCGACACCACCACCAATGAGATCTCGCTGAAACTCAACTTTGCTGATCAAGATCAGACCGGCGGGGTGGTCACCACCAAGGCAAACAACGGTGAGACCATCGTCATCGCCTACTCCGACTCTCAGACCCAGTTGGTCTTGACCAAGTATGGAAACACCAAAACCAACACGGGAGATCAGGTCGTTACCGGCATGCCCATCGGGTTTGGAGGAATCTGGAACAATAGCACCCAAAAGCTCACTCCCTTGCTCGGAGTTCTCGACCATATCTCAACGATCCAAGGAACCCTGCAAGGACCGCCCACCAACGTTTCCGGGACGATCTGGAAGTTCACGGTTCTCAATGGGAGCAAAAACGAAACCAATTTCACTTCTCTCGATGTCTACCTGGACACGGATTACGGCAAACTCTTCCGGGCCGGTAAGCTCATGACCTCCAGCGACTTCTCCACCATCAAGGCCAATGATTCTTTCAAGGTGCAGACGGGCTGGAGCCTTGACAATAACCGTGAAGAGATCACCAAAGGGTTGGTAGGGGCAAAGAATGTCTATGTCGCCTTCTCCAACCTCAACACAAGCTCCATCGACGCCTCGGGGAACCCCATCACCTTTACGATGACCATCTCCGAAACCAGTAACCTCACGGAGTTGGGGAAGACCTCCTCCTTTACCATGAACGTTCAGATTCCGACCAATGCGGAAGCGTTCGAGTTCAACGAGACCACCCGCAAGGGGAGCAACATGTCGATTTCAGGGCTCGCAACCAAGCTCGCATCCCTCAACTCCTCCGCCTATATCTACCTCTCGGGATACTTCGACTCTTCGACGGATACATTCCACGCGACGGAGATCAGCATCAACACCCAATAAAGAAAAGGAGGTTGGATCAGTCCGCCTTTTGGGCCAGGGCTTTCAAGGCGGCGCCAACCCGCTTCTCTACCTTCTCTTTACCAAGCAGGTAGACGATATCGAAGAGGCTGGGACCCATCGTGGTCCCAGTCAAAGCCGCCCGGATGGGATGAACCAGCTTGCCGAACCCGACGCCCTTTGCCTCCGCAACGGCCCGGGCGGCTTCCTCCAGCTCCAGGGGAGTTGCATACTCCCCCCCCCCGGTGTTGGGCTTGTCCTTATCGGTCGGGAGAAGGACCTGGACATCCGCCTCCCTGGGCCGATTCGGCCATGAGGGGGGGAGCCGAAGACGCCCCAGGCTTTCCAACCAGGCTTCCAGCAAGGCGGAGATTTCCTCGGACTTATTCAGGTTCTTCCAGGCCTTCTTGTCGTATTCGAGGCTGTCCTTGAAGTAATGCGCGATCTTGGGAGGGATCTCCTCGTACTTGCGAACCCGCTCCTGGTCGCAGGCGAGGAGGTTCGCGAACCAGTCTTTGGACTCGGTAATTTGCTCCTCCGTGGCCAATCCCTCTTTGACCAGCCAAGGCGCCACATTCGCAAGGAATTCCTCTCTACTCTGCTTACGGATGTACATACCACACATCCATGCGAGCTTATCTTCATCGAGGATGGATCCGCTCTTGCCCACGTCCTCCAACCGAAATCGCTCAATCGCCTCCTGAACAGAAAAAATCTCCCGCTCCGCATCGAAACCCCATCCGAGGAGGGTGAAAAAATTCACAAGGGCATTTGCCGGGTACCCCTGGTCCCGGTAATCGAGAAGGTTCGTCTGAGCCATCCGCTTGCTGAGTTTCTTGCCATTCTTCCCAAGGATCAATGGGAGATGAGCAAACTCGGGGACGGTCTCCCCCAAGGCTTCCAACAGGAGCATCTGTTTGACCCCGTTCATGAAATGCTCCTCCCCTCGGATGATGTGTGTGATCTTCATGTCCGCGTCATCGAGAGCGGAACATAAATTGTAGAGGGGGCTCCCATCCGCCCGGAGCATGACCCAGTCATCCATCTGACGCAGGTCCACCTCGACCAACCCCTTGATCTTGTCCTGGATCCGGACCTTCCCCTCCCCCTGGATCGCGAAACGAACGGTATAGGGGACGCCCTCCGATAGTTTTTTCTCGACCTCCTCCGGAGGAAGGCTTCGACAATGGCGGTCATACATCGCAAGCCCACACTCCTCCCGCATCCGCTCACGACCTTCCTGGATGCGCTCGGGGCTGCAAAAACATCGATAGGCCTTGTTCTCGGACAGGAGGCGATCCACCCGCTCCTGATACCTGGACATCCGCTCGCTTTGAAAATAGGGTCCGAACTCTCCCCCCTTTTCGGGCCCCTCGTCCCAGTCGATGCCCAGCCAGCGCAAACCCGAGAGGATGTTGGCCAGACTCTCCTCGGTCGAACGGGCCTTGTCGGTGTCATCGATCCGCAGAATAAAACTCCCTCCCACGCTTCTCGCGAACATGAAGTTGTACAGAGCGGTCCTGGCTCCTCCGATATGGAGAGGGCCGGTGGGAGAAGGAGCGAAACGAACGCGAACTTGAGCCATGAAAGGGACTCCGGAAGGAACCGACGAAATCTTGCCGACATGCACCTCTGGGGGATCCCACGAGGTCATGAAAGCCGTGAATTGGGGGAAGGATTATAGGTCGATTATTTCCGGGTCAAACCGAGGATTCTACGGATCGCAAGATCTCCAGCGAAAACGACGTATTTGGAGGGGTCCTTTTCGAGGGCTCGTAAAGCCTTGAGCACTTCTTTTTCCTTGCGTCCCGTCCCTTTGAAAATGAGGCCCAACGCTTCGGCGGCTCTCCAGCGCACATGCTCGTCCTTGTGGCGAAGCAGAGTCAAGAGCCTTCGGGCCCATTTGGGATCCCGGATTTTTCCCATGGCCTCGAGAGCCGAGTACACAACCTCGGGTTGGGGATCAGCCAGAGCAGTTTCGAATGCCTTTCGAATAGACTCGTTCCGAGTTCCAATCCTCCCCAGTGCTGTCAGGGCGACAATGCGAACGTCCTTGTCCTTGTTCCTGAGCAGCTTGAGGAGGGTGGGAATGGCGGGAGCAGCCAGGCGGCCGATTCGGGAGAGGGCCCTTCCAGCGTGAATCATTTGGGCGGAATCTCCCGAGTGAAGAACCCTGGTCAAAAACTCCACCGAAGGGGCAGCCCCTATTCCCAGCTCGCCAAAGGCTTGGAGGATCCCCAGCTTTTGCCTTTTGGTTGCATTCTTGAAGGCACGGCGAAGGGGAGCGTTCGCGCTTGTCCCCAGACCTCCAATCGCGAAGGATGCCCACAACCTCAGGTTGGGATCCTCCGAACCCAGCAAGCCGATCAGCTCCTCTATCTTGGGTAGGGCAAGGGGCCCCAACTGCTTGAGTGCCATTGCAGCCTCAGTTCGAAGGAGAGGCTGATCCCCCCTGAGGTACTCCACAATTTTGGAGAGCCCCTTGTCCGGGATTGCTCGGAATCGCACAAGAGCCCTCATCCCCGCCTGGACCAGTTTGGGCTCCTTATCTTCCAAAAGCTTGACGACCGAGGGAGCTGCCCTCCTGGCGCTCTTCCCCATGAGCCCAAGGCTGCGAACAGCAGCCAACCTGATTTCCAGGGGTGTCGAAGGCCTCAAGAATTTCGTCAGGCTTGGGATGGCCACCTTCGCGGTCTCCCCCATCGTCCCGAGCGTGGAAATAATCTCCTTCAAAAGGGCCGGGTTGTCTTGGTGTTCCTCCAGGGCCTTGACAAGACCCGGAGCGCAAAGGCTACCAACCCGAACGCACTCCTCTTGCGCTGCGACCCGAAGGCCCTTGTCCGGGCCGGTCGCAAATTCCACAAGAGCTTTGACCTGCTTCCTCTGAACAGGACGAATTCGTCCCAGGGCCTTGATGGCAATGAACTTGAGATCTCGAGGCTTTCCCTCCTCCAGAAGTCCAACAACCTCGCTCACAGCCCCCTTGCCCATGGAGCCAATGGCTTTGGCCGCGGCGTTTCGCACTCTGGGGGAAGGGTCTTTGTACAGGAGAATCAATTGGGGTAGAGCAGGGAGAGCCTTTTCCTTGAGGGTCGCCAGGGCTAGGGCGGCTCCTTCACGAACAATGGGGTCGGAGTCCGAAAGGATATTGATCAAGCGCGGAAGGTACTCGGAAAAATCCTCGGCGATTTGCTGAGTGACAAAAAAGGCCAACCTCCGGATCCGATTGTCTGAATCGTTCCAAGACTCGAGGATCTTGTCGAGGACAGGACGGGCCTTGGCCTCCATCCTCCCTAGGATCTCCAAGGTATTGCCCCGGACATCCACATCTTTGTCCCGGAGGAACTTGGCGAGGGTTCGGACATACTTGGCCAAATATTTGGCGTTGGGTTTGAGTGCTTCCAGGAGCCAGATCCTGGTCTCAGGAGTCTCTTTTTTGTTTTCAAGGGTACGGATGATCAGCGGGATTGCTCGTTCCCCAATAGCCGCGAGCTGTTCCGAGGAGGCCGAATGGAGCCTGGCATCCTTGCTTCGAATCCTATTGATCAACAGCTCGGGGTCCTGGGCCATAAGATTCCCCAGCCCGAGGGTCCAGAGAACCATTCCGCCCATCAGGAGAGGCCCAGAGTTTTTTTTGACATTCATCCTTACCGTTCTCCCCGATTCGCTCCTTCCTGTCCACCTTGGATCCGTAGAATTCACGAGATCCAAGGGTGGGATCAACGGTTGCGAACTTGGATCTTCACCTTGAGGGCGGGGGTCTCCCCATCTTCATCCAAAAAGGTCCGCTCAAAGGGAATGCGGACAGAGGCACCAGGGATCTTACGCCAATCCCCAAGGGTCACGCGCCGGCGGCGCCCATCCACTTTCATCTCCATCAGGAGGGGGAGTTTGGTCTCGGGGTCCAGGTAGAGATCGATCCAATCCTTGCGTTCTTGGATTTCCTTCGGGATGGGACCCACAGGGACGACCTTGCCTCCCTGTAAGGCTTTGCGAGGAAAGAGACGAATTCGCCGAAAAACCTTACCCAGGAGCCGAACCCTTTCCTCCCTCCCAATGCTGTATTTCCTTCGATCCGCGAAATGGAAGGGAAAACGTAGCAACTCCCCCCAGCGCTCCACTTCGGGTTCCATCCTCTTTTCAAGATCCGGACGGTCCACCCCGGAGGTGCGAACCCAGACCCGCGTCCCATTTCGCCCGTAACGCAGCCCACCGCGGGAATTCTCCCGAAACCAAACCACTTCGTCTTGGGGGTTGGCAGGGTCCAGGTTGGCGCGATGTTCCACCCTTTTTGAAAACAACTCCTCGCCCCTCCCATTGAACCCCGTGAGGAGGTAATGGACCTGGAGTTCCCCCATCCGGAGCCAGGCCTCCATCCCTCCTATCCGCATGAGGAGAGCCGCGATGGGGTCGGGAGCTTTCTTTGTGAGCGGCCCCTTGAGGGCTCCTAGAACCTCGACCCCACCCCCGCTCTTGGTGTTGATTCTGGCCCGCAGGTTCTTTTGGACCATGAGAGGTTCGGTCAATGGAGCCTCCAGGCCCGGGATCTTCACCGGGTTTTGGGGCTCGGCCTTGGGCGCGCCGCCCGGTTGGGGATGGACAGGGAGGTGGGAGGGCTTGGGGCCCGGTTGACTCGAAGGTTTCTGTGCTCCAAGGCCCATCTCAAGCAGCAGAATCATGGCCAAAGCCATCCAAAATCGATTTCGCATTCCTTCCATCCTTTTCCGGATTCAGGGCAAGCCCCCTTCTCATCGACTTTTTGGGGACTCCGACTGAACCCTTTCGGCGGGAAACGGTGCGACGAGACCGCTCGAGTACGAGAGGAATCGAGGTTAGGCTTGGGCCATGCTCTCAAGGATCGCCGGCCCCTCCGCTCTTCTCCTGCTGTTCTCCTGCAGCGTTTCTACCCACAACCCGGAAAACCCCAGGGAACCCGCCCCTCCCCCACCCAAGCAGGCCATCCTCCTCCATCTGAGCCCCGGGACCACCCTGGGGCTCGACCTTCGGATCGCCGGAGCTCGATCCCGGCGAGTCCAAGCGCTCCGCACCTGGATCGGGGAGTCTCTCGCCCAAAGCCCCTGGTTGGACGTGGCGAGGGATCCAGACCATCCTCTTCGGCTCGTGGTCCAAGGAGAACTCCCCAGCGATCAGATCCCCCAGGGGACTCTGACCACCATCCTCGTCCGAATGGACGCCCCCCCCCTTCCCATCAAGGGAGTCCATTTTACCGGGGATACGCTCCTTCAAGCCTTGGACCAGCTTTGCCGAAGGACCCGGCTGGCACTGGGAGAACCCTGGGAGACCCTTCGAAAGAACGACAAATCCTGCAGGCTCCTTGTGAGCGACCAAGAAGCGGTGGCCGAGGCCGTCGGGCAGAGCCTGGAGCTCAGTAAACGGGGACGGCTGCTGAATGCTCTTGGGCTCCTCCAGCGGGCAGTGCGAATGGACCGAGGCTGTGCGCTGGGTCTCAGTCTGTTGGCAGGGCTTCGGCTGGATCTGGGCTTCCCTCGCAAGGCCCTCGAGCTTGTCCTCAAAATGAAGGACCTCGAGCGTAGAGCTTCTCCCACAGCTCTTCACCGCGCCGCGAGGGTTTGGCTCATGGCGAACCAGAGCTATGAGGGACTCCTGGGGTTGGCTGAGAAGGACCTGGCCCTGAGACCCTACGACCCCAACATCCTCTTCACCAAGGCCCTCGCCCTCAGCCTCCAAGCCCGCTGGAAGGAAGCCCTTCCCCTCCTCAGGCGGCTCCGGGTACGTTTACCCCAGTCGCCGGGCTTGCTCTTCTGCCTGGGCCACGCTCTCTTAGCCCAGGGAAAAGGAGACGAAGCGCAGAAAATCCTTCCCCAGATCCAAAAACGGCTCCCTGCATGGCCTGCCCTACGATTCGAGGCCCTGGTCCAATTCCACCGCGGGGATTATGCATCCCTCAACCAATTGCTCGAAGACCTGCGGAGGAAACCTCTGGGAAAACACCCCCGAGTCCGTCTGGAGATCAGCCTGATGCAAGCATCCCTTTGGATCCAAAAGGCACTCCAGGAAGGGGAACAGAACAAGAGCTTGAATCGGGCAGGGAGGAGGCTCCTGGAGGCCGTCACCCAACTCCGGAGCCAACCTCGCAACCTCGTCAACGAGCAGACCCTTCTCCCGGGCCTTGCCTGGACCATGATCCAAATGGGAATGGCCAAGAGCTGTCGCCAGGCCCTTGCGACCCTTCCCGCGAACCCGGGAAGACAAAAAAAAAGAAACGCTCCCGCCTTGGTCGCCCTCAGCCTCTGCGATGTCGCCCAGGGAAAAACGGTCGGTAAAGCGGTTGCCCGGGATCTCGACTCCATGGGACTTGGGTTTTGGAACAAACGACTCCTTGCCTTACGACTGGAAAAAGAAGGGCGTTTTCAGATGGCCCTCTCCCTCCTCCGAGACATCTCGGGAAACACCAAGGACCCCTCTCTGATCTATGACATCATCAAAATCCAGAAACAGCTGGGAAACCTCCAGGAGTTCATGCCTTCCTTGGGAGACTTGGAGAAAAAGCTCTGGACCCCCCGGATGGACAAGCCCCGCCTCTCTCCCCTCCTTTCCCCCAAGCGATCCTTCATTCTCTTCAAGATCGCTCAAATGAGAGGGACGGCTTCAGTGAAAAAGTACTAGGCGACTGTCGGCGACCTCTTCAAGCCCCGCGGCCAGGTAGGCTTTGCGGGCTGGGATGTTGTCGCGTGCGTGGTGAAGCCCGACTCGCTCAACTCGTTCCAGGAGGATCGCGCAAAGAGCGGAGACCAAACGGGTTCCCATCCCCTTTCCCCTCCACTCCATCGCAGTGAAAACCCCCTCGATCAGGGCGCCGGCGGGGCCTTCGAAACCCAGGTCCAGCTTGGATACGGGCTTGTCCGCGACCTCCAAGATCCAGGTCTCCCCCCTTTCGATCCGACCTTGAATACGCTCCCTCAATTTCCCCATGTGGATCAACCTGGGATCGAATTGAAGATCCTCGTGATTGAGGGTCAGATTGGCCCGGACCAGCCATTCTGCGTCCTGAGCGCGCGCCCGGCGCAGGGCCGTCTCGGGGCCGATGCCGGGACCAAGGGAAGTTCCTCGGAGGATCGCCATAAAAGGTTGGGACCGCTCGAAGCGGACCTTCATCCTCCTCCCCAGGCTTCGGAGGAGAGAAGCCATCGCCTGAGTAGGGCCGATTCCAAGGCGGGGAGGAGTTGGTGCATGGAGCAAGACCGAAGCAAAGGAAGCGGCCGCATCCCGGCTGCACTCCCCCAGGACAAAGGAGTAGCCCGGGCGTAGGACCATCAAACCTTCGAGCCCCTCGGCGGAGAAGGCCCCAAAGAACTCCCCCTGGAAACTCTCGCGCACATCCTTGATGGTTCCCAGCGCGACAAAAAGGTTGTGGAGGAGATACATATGCTGGGGTTCATGCAGCCATTTTTTTTCGA
>DROQ01000096.1 GCA_011321845.1 Planctomycetota bacterium
GCCGACGGCCGACCAACTGGAAGGATTCGAGCATGAGATTCGTTACCACACGATGCTCCACGAAGACTTCAAACGCTTCTTCTCGAGCCTCCCCAAGGACGGGCACCCCATGGCCCTCTGCGCCGCAACGGCTTCGGCCCTCTCCACCTTTTATCCCGACGTCAAATTCGACGATCCCGAGGAGCACCGCTGGAAAGCTGCCATCCGCCTCCTGGCCAAGTTTCCCACCATTGCTGCCTACTCCTTCAAGCACAGCATCGGGCAACCCTTTATGTATCCCCGCAACTCCTTCAGTTACACCGAGAACGTCCTGCACATGATGTTCTCCAACCCCTGCGAGGAATACACGCCCGACCCCGTCGCGGCAAGGGTTCTGGACCTCCTGCTGATCCTCCACGCCGACCACGAGCAAAACTGTTCAACCAGCACGGTGAGGACAGTCGGCTCTGCTCAGGCCAACCTCTTCGCCAGCGTCTCCGCGGGGATCTCCGCCCTCTGGGGACCACTCCACGGGGGCGCCAATCAGAAGGTCATCGAGATGCTCATCGCCATTCACGAGGGTGGCAAGACCGCCAAGCAGTTCATGGAACTCGCCAAGGACAAAAGCAGCGGCGTACGCCTGATGGGCTTCGGCCATCGCGTCTACAAGAGCTTCGACCCTCGGGCCAAGATCCTCAAGAAGGCCTGCCACGAGGTCCTCCAGCGCTTGGGGAGCAGCACCCCCCTCTTGGACATCGCCCTCGAACTCGAGGACATCGCCCTCAAGGACGATTACTTCATCGAGCGCAAGCTCTACCCCAACGTGGACTTCTACTCCGGGATCATCTACCAGGCCCTGAACATCCCCATCGATATGTTCACGGTCTTCTTCGCCATGGGCCGCATGCCCGGATGGATCTCCCAGTGGCTCGAGTTCCACCGGGACAAGGACTCCAAGATCACCCGGCCGCGCCAGATCTACATGGGCTCGAACCTCCGCCACTACGTCCCGGTCAACGAGCGCCAGTAACCTGTCGGGCTCCGCCAAGGGCCCGACGCTGCCACTCCCTTTGCCACCCCACCTGCCATTCCACCGGGCAAGGGTTGGGAGGGCTGAGTCCATCAGACGGTTGGTCAAAACCGATCAACCGGCCTGGTCCCATCCGCAGCCTATCCTGCTGCGGTGGTCGGCGACGTGCCGGTAGATTTTTCGGCCCAGCGAGGCGACCCCGGGCAGGTAGAGGAAGGGAGCCAGCGGGGAATAGAGAGGGATGAGCCAGGCCAACTTGCGATAGGCGTCAAAGCCTCGATAGACCCGGTTCCCCGGCAGAACCAGGTGGATGTCGGTGTCCATCTCCTCGTAGGTCAAATCCGGATGGCGCAGGGAGACAGCCCGGGAGCTTCGAAAATCCAAGACCCGAAGGCGCATGCCCCAATCCGAGGCGGCCAGGACGGCGAGGGCACGGCGACAGATCCCGCATCCTCCATCGTAGATCAGATCCCAGCGGGAAGAGCGAAGGAACAAGACGAGGGAATCGACAAAGGGACAGGCGATCAGAAGCACCACCCAGAGAGGAAGGATCCGCGCAAAGATCCATAGCACATAGGCGGGAAGCGCGAAGAAGAGGAGGAACAGGAGGGTTCGGTGGAGAAGGGTGCGCAGCATGGTCCGACTCCTTCGCCACCAGAGGCGGGCAACGAGGGGGAGTCGCTCGAGGGGAAGAAAGGCGCAGAGGACCAACCAGAGAGTGATGTAGGGCCCGGTATCCATGGTCAACCAGGTCATGGTGTGGAAGAAGAGCGCCCCCGGCAGGTAGAACCACCGTGCCTTGGGCCAGATGAGAACCGCCGCGAAGGTGGTCTGCACGAAGAACACGAGCACCGACCCCAGGACGCAGAGCCAGAGCCTGGAGGCGAAAAAGGGTGCCAGGGGGCCATGGTGCTCCATCATGATCCCCATCAGGGTGTAGCCGTTCATCCATTGGGGACCGGCGATGAGGAGCTTGGACCAACCGGGGGCAGTGTACCCGATGACCAGGGTCCACTGGATCAGCCGAATGGGGAACATGGCGAAAGGGTCGGTCTTGGGGACCTGGAGAGGGTCCTCCCCCCGCCGCGCACGCCGATAACGAGCCAAGAGGGAGTCCAGCGAGAGCCGCGCCCCCGAAGGACCGAGGGCGAGGGCGAAGAGCGCGATGCTGAAGGCCACCTTGTCATGGTGAGGCTGGGTGTAGGCGTAGGCGACCGCGGTCCAATAGGCCGAGAGCGGAGCGGCCACCCAGCAGCTGAGACGCGTGAGGAGTCCTGCGAAACCGAGGCAGGCCGAGGCGAGCAGGATCGCGAAGACGATCCGAATCGTCCCCAAGTCGGGAGGCCCGAGGTGCAACAGCTCGAGGAAGAGGACCGGCCGCCAGGGACCGGGGAGTTCCCCGTTCGAAACCCGCGCTGCATCGGCGAAGACGGTTTGCCCATAGTTGAAGATGTCGAAGATCAAAAGGGCAAAGAGAATGAGGCGAAGCCCTCCCAGGCGGACGAGGGAAGCCCTGCTTGGAAACCAATAGGCGGTCAGGCGGGAGCGGAAGGAGGCCTGGTTCATTTTCCTCCTCCCTGGTCAGGAGAAGAGGGCCGGTGGAGAGGAGGATAGAGGCCGAGGAGGAGCGCGCCCGCAGGTTTGGGGCCCCCGGGAGTCAAGCGCGTACGCTCCGCGAGGATCCGCAGCCTTTGCACAGGGGCTCCGAGATTCCGTCCCAGGGTCTCCCGAAACTCCTCGAGGCGCAAAGGCCCGCCGTTCAGGAGGGGGACAAGGGATCGAAAGGTCGTGTATGGGACCGTGATCCCCCCTTCACTGGGGCTCACCTCGACTTCCTTCCCGCCTTCCAGGAGGGCCCGGATCACGGGTCGATAGAGGAGGGACTGGGCGTGATAGGTCTGGGTGTACATGGTAAAACCCACAAAGGGCCAACCCTTGGCGTGAGGCACAATGGCCGCGAAAACCTGCAAGCCAAGAACCGAGACGGCCACCGCGGAGAGCAGGGCACGGCGCAGGGGCCCCCTTCCCTTGCCCAGGACAGGAAACACAGAGAGCAAAAAGACCATCAAAACCAGTCCTCCCGCCACGGGGATCAAGACGGCCTTGGAGAGCCCCTTGGGCAAGGGCCTCAGAAGCTCCAGGGGGAATGGCGAGGAAAAGCGCAGGTTTTCGTCCATGGCCACGACGAAGACCTTGTGTCTGCCTGGAGGAATCGGACCGAGCAGATACTGGCTGCCGACTTGCTCCACCGGCCTCCAGAGGTGGTGCCCTTGTAGCCGCCATCTGAAGGTCGCCCCCCCCCAAGCCTTGGCCTTCAGGGCCAGACGCACCCTTCCCGCGGCATCGGTGGCCAAACGGCTCCCGGGAGGGAGGTTGGATCCCCCTCGGGCGGCCACAAGAGAAGAGGGAGGCCCCCATGGTTCTTTCTCCTTACGATGCTTGGATGCGAC
Organism: Planctomycetota bacterium; assembly: GCA_011321845.1. Taxonomy (GTDB): domain Bacteria; phylum Planctomycetota; class UBA1135; order UBA1135; genus HyVt-539. Next base: position 3,460 of record DROQ01000096.1, read on the forward strand.
CTTTCTTCCAAACAACCAGGCGGGATGGATGTTGTAGATGCCGTCCTTGGCACGAACCTGCAAGCAGGAAGGGTTCTCAAAACGCAGGGAGAAGATCTCTCCCCTGGGTGCTCCGTCCCGGAGATCCAGAAGGTCCAAGGTCCTGGCCTCGAGGTCGGCGACAAAAAGGCCCCGCTCGGCGGCAACGAAGACTGGGCCGAAGGGCTGTTTCAAGTGGGAATGGATCTTGCCAGTTCCTTCCGGGCTCAGGCATGGGAGGGCTGGGAAAGCCGGACTCTGGAGAAGCAGGGTGAGAGAAAACAGGGGAGCGATGAACACAGCACAGTTATACAGCGGAATCGTTTTTCATGTATGGCCCCTATGGTACAATTGGAAACCCCAGCCGGGGGGACCTGCCTCTCATTGAGTCGCCTACTGGGCGGTCCTCTCGAGGAACCCGCCTCAACCTCCTCGTCTCATCCTTCCCTGTTGTTTTTTGGAAGGGCCACCCTGCCTCATCGACCCTTCCAGTTGTCCTTGAGAAGAACAAGGAGAACGATCATGTCCCTCTCCAGGCTTGCGGGTCTGCTCCCGCTCAGCCTCCTGCTGGTTGCAGGAACTCTCCTCTCTGCTCAAACCTCGAATCAGATCGAGAGCAAACTCGTCACGGTGCCGCTCGGAGGCATCACGCAACCCGGCGTTCTGGACAAGATGCCCAGCCCTCCCAAGGGGCAATCCCTGACCTACCAGAGGCCGCCTCTGCCCGACCTCCCGACCGTGGACGCCAAGGTGATCCCCCTTGGCAAGCCGACCCCCGTCCCCGGCGCCCTCGAGCCCAGGGCGGCCACCGTGTCGGTCTTCAAAAACAGCGCCGTCCTACCGGCAGGCGCGGGTCGCTCGGTCATCGGGGAACCTTCGGCCATTCATCACCGCTTCACGGCTTTTTACACCGGGAATTGGTACGCGGCCCTTTCGGTGAACGACGGACTCTCATGGTCCTACATCAATCCCTACACCAAATTTCCCACAGTAGACGGAGGTTTCTGCTGCGACCAGTACACGATGTTCATACCGTCCTACAAGATGACCCTTTGGCTCCTGCAGTACGCTTACAGCTCCAGGACCCAGAACGGGAGCCAGCGCATCGCAGTCGCAAAAAACGAATCCGACCTTAGGCGAGGGATCTTTCACTACTACACCTTCAATCCCAGGACCTTCGGGATGGGAGCAGGATACAAGTTGGACTTCCCCAACCTGGCCTACTCCAACACCTACCTCTACGCGACCTCCAACATCTACAAGGGAAGCCTGTACGCCGGCACGGTTTGCTGGCAAATGCCCCTGAACAAGCTCGCCTCGGGAGCCGCCCTCCCCATCAGGTACATCCGAAGATTGGGGAGAACCTGGAGGCTCAGCAACGGGGCCACAACGGTCATGTATTGGTGGCAGCACGTGAACAACACCAGGGGAACCCTCTTCCGCTGGGCGGATGGCTCCACGAGCATCCAGACCTATACGGTCACTGTCCCCTCATGGAACTGGGGGAACCGGGGGACCATGATCGCCAAGGACCCCTCCGGTCGCAACTGGATGGCCCGGGCGGACTCGAGACCTCTTGCGGCCTGGGTCAGCGGCGGAAAGGTCGGCGTCATGTGGAACGCGAAACAGGGAGGCAGCTTCCCCTATCCCTATGTCCGTGTGATCGAGATCAGCGAGGCCACCCACAAGGTTGTGCGCAGCAGCGACATCTGGAACTCCCGCCTCGCCTTCTCCTATCCCTCGGCCTCCAAAAACGCGCGGGGGCACCTGGGAGGCTCCTTGGCCTTTGGTGGAGGGAGCTACTATCCAAGCGGTGCAGCCTGGATCGTCGATGACCTGTCTCCCTATTTCGCTCCCCTCAATCTCGCCACCGTCGCAGCGGGCAATAACAGTCCCAGTTCTCAGGCCTGGGGAGACTATTTCACCTCCATCCCCCATTCCAGGATGACGGCCACATGGGTTGCGACGACCATGTCCATGATCGGGGGAAGCAGCGGTTCCAACCTCGTTCCTCGCTACGTCCACTTCGGGCGCTCAAGGGACCACAGAACCCTCGCCGACCTCGTCCCAACGGCCCTCTCGGCAAGTTCCACGGTCTTCTACCTTGGAAATGCCTACACCCTCAGAACCACCATCCGCAACGAAGGAACCGCCACCGTCGGCACTTCCAACAATGGGTTCTACCTCTCTACAAACAGCGTCATCACGACTTCGGACCTCTTGATCCGGAGTTTCTCGCTCGGCTCTATGAGCATCGGGGGAAGTCGCTCCTACGCAGCCTCCGTAGTCATCCCAAACAACGCTCCCCTTGGGAATTGCTGGTTGGGGGTCTACGCCGACCGCGACCGTCGCATCGCCGAATGGTCGGAAACGAACAACACCAAGGCACTCGCCGTCCGGTGCATCGGCCGGCCGGACCTCACGATCACCTCAGTGACCTCCTCGGCCAGCTACCTCCAGGCCGGAGGATTGGTGAGCATAAGAGCGACCACAAAAAACATCGGGCGAGCCACGTCGGGGATTTCGGTTACCGGGATGATGCTCTCCACCAACAGCCTCATCACGACCTTCGATGACTACCTGGGTGGATACAGCATCCCGAGCCTCTCCCCCAATGCCAGCTATACAAGGTCCTTCATCGTGAGGGTTCCCTACTTCATTCCCGGCAGCTCCCGTTACCTGGGAGCTTACGCGGACGTGGGAGAATCCATCGCGGAAATTTTCGAGGGCAACAACGGGAGAGCGAGGATCCCGGCCCTTCCGGTCCGGAGCCTCAGCTCCGGTGAATACCTGCAGTACCGCCATCCCGTCTTCACCAATTACAACCGGCAAAGCGGGGCTTATTCCTTGACCAATGCCCGCCTCAATGCTTCCAGGGGTGGAACGGCTCCCATGTATGTAGTCGCCCCAAGGCGGCCGGGATCCTGGTATCTCCTCATCATGAGCGGGAGGCGTCCCTTCGTCTTCGACTCCTTCAGTTCCTTCGGCCTGGGACTCCTCAATACGCCCATGTTCCCAGCCTGGTTCACCCGCACAAACAGCCAAGGACTCGGGTTCCCCGGGCTCAACCTCCCAAGGGTCCACCTCACCGGACCTTTGAACCTCTACATCTACAGCGCCTGGTTCGATCCTGCCTTCACCACCTTCCAAGGGTTCGGCATCAACAGCCTGTATCTACGCGTGGAGCGTTAGGGTTTCCGAACCGGTCTCTTGATCCCGCGGGGGCGCTCCGGCGCCCCCGTTTTGGCAGGAGGGGAACCCTTGGATCTACACAGGGGGCCGATCTACAAGGGGATGTTGCCGTGCTTCTTTTTGGGGTTTCGGTCCTGCTTGGTGACGAGGCGATCCAAAGCTTTGCAGAGGGCGGCGCGCGTCTCGCGGGGATAGATGACATCGTCCACGTAACCGAAGGCTGCGGCGGTGTAAGGATTGTAGAAGCGTTCCTTGTATCGTTTGACCAGTGCGGCCTCGGCGGCGAGGGCCTCCTCGGATCCAGCCGGTCCCGCCTCCCTGATCTCGTTGCGGAAGATGATCTTGGCCGCTCCATCCGCGCCCATGACGGCGATCTCGGCCATCGGCCAGGCGACATTGAAATCGCCACGGATGTGCTTGGAGTTCATAACGTCATAGGCCCCGCCGAAGGCTTTGCGGGTGATCACGGTCATTTTGGGCACGGTAGCCTCGCAGTAGGCGTAGAGGAGCTTGGCCCCATGAAGGATGATGCCACCGTGCTCCTGGGCGGTCCCCGGCAAGAAGCCCGGAACGTCCTCGAAAGTCAGAAGCGGAATGTTGAAGGCGTCGCAGAACCGGATGAAGCGCGCCCCCTTGATGCTCGCGTTGATGTCGAGGACTCCGGCCAGGTACATCGGCTGGTTCCCCACCACCCCGACGACCCGGCCCCCCAGGCGCGCGAAACCCACAATGATGTTCTGGGCATAGCGGGGATGGATTTCGAAGAAGCGCCCGTCATCCACAATCTCGGCCACCACCTCCCGCATGTCATAGGGCTGGTTGCTCTCCGCGGGGACGATCTCGTCCAGGACAGGGCACTCCCGATCCGGGCTGTCCCCGGTCGCGACAAAGGGCGGGTCCTCGGCGTTGTTGAGCGGCAGATAGGAGAGCAACTCCCGCACGAAGGCGAGGCAGGTCGCGTCATCGGGAGCGGTCAAGTGGGCGACCCCCGAGACCTCGCTGTGGACCTTGGCTCCTCCCAGGGCCTCGCTGGTGATCTCCTCATGCGTCACGGTCTTGACCACGTCCGGCCCCGTGATGTGCATGTAGCTCGTCCCCTCGACCATGAAGATGAAGTCGGTGATCGCAGGCGAATACACAGCGCCACCCGCGCAGGGACCGAGGATGGCGGAGATCTGTGGCACCACCCCGGAGGCCAGGGTATTGCGCAGGAAAATATCCGCGTAGCCCCCCAGGCTGACGACGCCTTCCTGGATCCTCGCCCCGCCCGAGTCGTTGAGACCGATCACCGGCACCCCGACCTTGAGCGCCTGGTCGAGAACTTTGCAGATCTTCTTGGCGTTGCTCTCGCTGAGGCTCCCCCCGAAGACCGTGAAGTCCTGGGAGAAGAGCAGAATCTTGCGCCCGTCGATGGTCGCAGAACCTGTCACGACCCCGTCCCCCGGGAACTCCTTGTCCTCCATCCCGAAGTCCCGGCAGCGGTGCTCCACGAAGGCGTCCCATTCCTGGAAGCTCCCCGGATCCACCAACAGCTCCACTCTTTCGCGAGCCGTCAGCTTGCCCTTCTTGTGCTGGGCTTCGATTCGCTTCTCTCCGCCGCCCAGCCTGGACCGCCGCCTCATCTCCTCCAGGCGTTCAAAGGCCTTCTCATGGGTCATCGCGGCACCTCCACCAATTCTGTAAGAACCCCTTCCATCGACTTGGGGTGCACAAAGACGACCTTGCAGCCGTGGGCTCCCGGCCTGGGACTCTCGTCCAGCACCCGCATCCCGAGGGCTTCGAGACGCCCGATCTCCGCCTGCCCGTCGGCCACCTCGAAGGCGAGGTGATGGATGCCCGGCCCTCTCTTTTCCACGAACTTGGAGATGGCCGAATCCTCCCCAACCCCCTGGAGCAGCTCGATGCGCGTCTCTCCCGCGAACAGGATGGCCACTCGCACCCTCTCCGAAGGTACCTCTTCGATGCCCTCGAACCGAAGCCCCAGTCCATCCCGATAGCGACGGACCCCTTCATCGAGGTCCGAAACCGCGATGCCAATGTGATGCAGATTCTTGATCATGGGCGGGATCATAGCCCCCCCGAGCGTGGACTCAGGAGAAAAACTGCTCTCGTTCCCGCAGGAAAACGCTCGATTTCCCCTCGATTTCAGGGAGAGTCCCAGGGACCGCTGAAGCTGGGATTTGCCCCCCTCGAGGATCCCTGTTACCTTGGAAACCTCCCTGATGTTAGGCGACCTGGCCCCCTTCCTCCTCCGTGCCATTCCTCTACATCCGATTGGAGTCCAAAATGCGCACGACCTCCCATCCCCTCGGCGGGAGGGCTGTCCCGACGGAATGGCCTTTGCTTCTTCTCGTTTTCCTGGCCGGCGTCTCCTTGCCCAAACCCTGTCCAGGCCAAAAACTTCTCAAAAACATCCAAGCGGACCCCAGTGTCCCGGGAAACTCCCAGCCCTACCACTTCCGGGGCGGAAGCCCCCTGACCTATTTCTGGACCAACCTCAGCTATGGAGCGCTCTGGCGAACCGATGGAACCAAAGCAGGAACCATCCAACTCCTGGACAAACAACTCGTAAGACTCCCAGGCAAGATCCCCACCGGGATCAGCTGGAAGGGCAAGTTCTATTGTTCAGGTGAGGATCTCAAGCTGGGAACCGAACTCTTCCGCAGTGATGGGACCCCCCGTGGGACTCTCCTCCTGAAGGACCTCTTCCCCGGTAGAAGCTCGACGCAGGTGCCAAATTCCTCCAAGCCTCGCGACTTCGTGGCGACAGGAACCTTCCTCTACTTCCACGCCAACACCTCGAAGGGGGACACCCTCTTTCGGAGCGACGGGACAGCCAAGGGGACGATCCCGCTCTACCACAGCCCGGGAACCATCGCCGACTTGACCCCCTTCGGAAACAAAGTCGTGTTCCGCGACAAGAGAAACCCCTTCGTTCCGGGAGGGGGTGGGGGGATCAGCGATGGAACACCCGCGGGAACACAGCTCATCACCAAGCTCCTCCTCCTGGACAACCTGACGCCCTCCCAACACTTCGGTGTCCTTGGCAGGAAAATCTTTTTCCAAGCCCGAACGATCACTTCCACAAAAGGAGAGGAACTCTGGGTCAGCGACGGTACCAGCAAGGGAACAAAACTCTTCAAGGACCTCTGGCCAGGCAGCAACGGATCCAGCCCAACCCACTTCACAGTGGCCGGTTCCAAGCTCTTCTTCTCGGCCTTTGACAAGAATTTTGGAAATGAACTCTGGGTCAGCGATGGCACTCCTGGAGGAACCAAGGTCATCAGAGACATGAACCCCGGTCCAAGGGGGAGCGGTCCTTTTGACCTCAAGCCCTTCGGCAACAAGCTCCTGTTCTCGGCCTACACCCCCTCCAAGGGGGAAGAGCCCTGGATCAGCGACGGAACGGCCAAGGGAACCTTCATGCTCAAGGATCTCAACCCGGGATCCGTCGACTCCCATCCCCACTCCTTTGTCCAGGCCGGGAAGCTCGCCTTTTTCCTCACCTACTTCCAATCCGGTGGAGAGGCGCTCTATAAAACGGATGGAACGCCAGGAGGGACCAGGAAGGTCATCGACCTGCCTCCCCTTTCCAAAACCATGGAACCACAAGAAGTCGCTGCCTTTGGAAACAGGGTCATCTTCAAGCGCAACGACCCCAAAACGGGGGAAGAGCCCTGGATCAGCGACGGGACTCCCTCGGGGACGAAACTGATCAAGGACCTCGCCCCCGACGAGATCCTGGCCAAAAGCTCCTGTCCGCGGGAGTTCACCCGCCTGGGGGACCGGGTTTTCTTCGCAGTGCAACCTGACAAAGCGCCTCCCGGCCTCTGGCAGACCGACGGCAGCAGCAAAGGAACCACAGCCCTCCCCGTCCCCCTCGCCGGAACAGGCCTGGCGGCGCTCGGAGACCGGCTCGTTTGGGTGGGCAAACAAGGCGGAGGCTCGGTACTCCTTTCCTATGAGAAGAGGACCAGGAAGACCCGCACCCTCTTCCGTTCCTCGCAGAAGATCCGCAGGAGCCGGCACACCTTCTCCGGGTTCCAACTCTACTCGGTGACCGATCCCCGCAGGGGTCCCACCCTTCTGATCACGGACGGGACCCAGGCAGGCACCAAAACCTTCGTCCCCCCCAGCGGAAGCGGGGCGGACATGCTCACGCAACCCCTCCCCTTCGGGAAGCGCGCGGTCCTGGCGGGCCCCTACCAGGCCAACCCGAAATCCAAGGTCCTCCCCCTCTGGATCACCGACGGGACTTCGGCAGGGACCCGCCTCCTGGCCACCATCCCCATCCAACCCCCCGTCCTTTCCATCGAACTCCTTGCCCCCGTCCGAATGGGGAAGGAACTCTTCTTCTTCCTCAAGCTGAACCTGGGTCCCTTGGCCCGGACCATCCTTTGGAAGACCGATGGAACTCCCGCGGGAACCATTCCTGTCAAAGCCTTCCAGAGCACCTTTATGAGGGAACTCGTAGCCTGGAAGGGGAAGCTCTTTTTCGCTGCTGACGATTCAAGCTTCGGATTGGAACCTTGGGTCTCGGACGGGACCCCTGCGGGCACCAAGATGCTCAGGGACCTCTGGCCCGGCTTCTGGAGTTCCAATCCCAATCATTTCACCCCTCTGGGCCAGAAGCTCCTCTTCCAGGCCTGGGACCCCAAGAAGGGAGTCGAGCTGTTCGTCACCGATGGAACCCAAAAAGGGACGAGCCTCCTCAAGGATGTCCATCCAGGCTTCAAAGACGGCGTCGGAACCCTCTTCGCGCTGGGCTCTCGCTATGTCGGTTTCCTCGGCGACGATGGAACCTCCGGGCTGCGTTTCTGGGTTTCGGACGGGACCTTCGCAGGGACACGCCCTGCGAGCAATCGGCTCCCAGGCAACACTTTGGGCAACCCCTTCTCCCCCGCCCTCCTCCGGGGACAGCTCTTCTTTTCCTGGCCCGACAGCGTCCACGGGGTGGAGCCCTTCACATGGTTTCCCGGCGCGAGCGCAAGGGCTTATGGAAGGGCCTGCGGCACGGAACCCCTCCTCGAAGCGACCGACCCCGTCCTGGGCGGCAGAGTCCAGTTCCGAGGCGAGCTGGATCCGAGGCAAGGTGTGGGTGTCCTCCTCCTGGGCTCGACCGCTCCCTATCCGCTCCGGGTAGGACAGGGTTGCCGGCTCCAGATCGCACCCTTCGGCGCCCTCCTCCCCATCCCGGTCCAGGCCAAGCAAGGCTCCTTCAAGCTGTCCTTCGGCGTCCCGGGGTTACCCAGCCTGAACACTCTCCTCCTCCAGCCCCAGGTCCTCCACCCCCTCCAGGGAGGAGGGTTCGACCTGAGCAATCCGGTGGAGCTGGTGCTCGGAAGGTAAGCTCCCCCCCGGCAGCTCCCCCCCGGCCACCCCTCCCCCCGGCCCAGGCCGGGGGATCCTTCAGGTCCGGATGCTCGTCGAGCGTTTCCAGGCGTACATGGAGAGCAGGGCGGTCACGACGACCGAGCCGAGAATGACCGAGAGGGAAGAACTCAGACTGACCTCGCTGCGGCCGAGGAAGGCGAGGCGCAGGCCGTCGATGCAGTAGAGGAGGGGGTTCCAGAAGGCGGCCGGTTCGATCCAGTCGGGATAGCGGGCCACCGGGATGAACACGGCTCCCAGGTAAGTGAAGGGGAGGATGATGAAGGTGGAGATGCGGGCGACGTCATCGAACTTGGTCGCGAAGACACCGGCGGTCACGCCGAGGAGGGAGAACCCGAGGCAGGACATGCAGAGAAGGAAAAGGGCCAGGAAGGGATGCGCGGGGATGGGACCGCCGAAGGGGAGGGTAACAGCCCAGGTCAGGATACCGACGAGGGCGCCCCTGGTGACCGAAGCAAAGCTGTAGGCCAGGGCGATCTCGAGATCGGTGAGGGGGGACACAAGGAGGTCCACCAGGTTGTTCTGGAACTTGCTGATCAGGATGGTCGAGGCGGAGTTATTGAAGGCGTGCTGCATGGCCCCCATCATCGCGAGGCCGGGGACGAGGTACTGCATGTAGCTGACCCCCTCCTGCACGTCGTGGAGGCGGTCGCCGAGCCCGCCGACGAAGATGACGAGGTAGAGGCCCGCGGTCACCAGCGGGGTGACGACGGTCTGCACGACGACGATCATGAAGCGCATGATCTCGCGCCGGACGAGAGTCCAAAAGGGGAAGCCGAAGAGGGGAAGGACCCGGTCCTTGGGTTGGGGAGCGAGGGGACTCATACACCCAGCTCCTTGGGCTGGCGCTCGCCCCGCCCGCGGGTCAGCTCGAGGAAGACGTCCTCCAGGTCGGGGCGCTTGACCTCGACGTCCACGGGGGCGATCCCGAGGTCGGCCAGGCGCCGCCAGAAGGCTTCGCGGTCCTCCTTGCCCTTGGTCCGGAGAGAGAGGACCCTTCCCCCTTCGAGGAGCTGGGCGGAAAACTCGCGGAGGCTCAGAGGGACCTGGGGCAGCGGCTTCTCGAAACGCAGCCGCAACTCGCGGTCGCTGTGACGCTTCAGGAGGTCCTCGGTTTTCTCCAGGGCGAGGATTTGGCCGCGGCCGAGGATGCCGATGCGTTCGCAGCCATCCTCGGCCTCGTCGAGGTAGTGGGTGGTGAGCAGGATGGTCGTCCCCGCGGCGTGGATCTCCCGGATGAAGGCCCAAAACTCGCGGCGAAGCTCCACGTCCACTCCCGCGGTCGGCTCGTCCAGGATCACCACCGGAGGTTTGTGCACCAGGGCCTTGGCCACGAGGAGGCGGCGCTTCATTCCTCCCGAGAGTTCATGGCCGAGCTTGTTCCGATGCTCCCAGAGATAGAGGCGCTGCAGCAGTTCCTCGATCCAGGGGCCGGGTTTGCGGACCCCGAAGAGGCCCGCCTGGATCTTGAGAGTCTTCCAGATGGACATGAGCCGGTCGGTGGAGACCTCCTGTGGGACGACACCGAGGTTGCGGCGACTCAAACGAAACTGGGAGACCACGTCGTAGCCCATGACCCTGGCGAAACCCGAGCTGGGACGGGTCAGGCCGGCGAGAATGTTGAGGGTTGTGCTTTTGCCCGCGCCGTTCGGGCCGAGAAGGCCGAAGAACTCCCCCTGGGCGACTTCGAAGGAGACACCTCCCAAGGCGGGAACCTCGCCGTAGTTCTTGGCCAGCTCACGGACCTGGATGGCGGGGGTCATCCCTCCTCCCCGGGCTCCGCCCATCCATGGCTCTCCTGGGGCTCCAGGAGCATCTGCTGCACGTGGCCGAGGATGGAGATCTGCAGGAGGGCGATCTCCTTGTCCTCCGGAGGATCCTCAAGGATAGGCTCCCTCGCCATATCCTCAGCCGTGATGGAAAAATCTTCTCCCAGCAAGAGACGAGCAGCGTTGAGACCCGCGAGCCACGCGTTGGCATGGGTTTCGGGGATCCTCAGCTCAAAGGTCAAGGTGGCCCCATCGATCCCGAAGTTGCGCAGATCCCCCCGAATGATTTCGACACGGTCGGCGAAGAGGTGGAGCAAGTCCGGGGAGGAGTATTTCTCCCAATCCTCACGATGCTCCGGCGTTTGCTGGAAGGCGTTGGGAAAGAGGGCGCTTCGGATGTCCTCCTCCTCGCGATCCAGGATCTCCGGCAGAATCAGCAGGCACTGGATGTAAAACGCCGGCAGGTTGCGAAGGATCAAGTCCCCCTTGGGGCTTTTTTCGACGAAGGGTCCTTCCATGTCTCAGTCCCTGCCGGCCCCCACGCGTTCGAGCGTGGTCCGGAGGTGGTAAGACTGGAGTTTGCTCGCGTAGACCTCGGCCCGCTCCCGCTCACCTGTCCAGACGACCGAACGCCCTTGGTTGTGCACTTCGAGCATGAGCTTGCGGGCCTTGGCCGTCGAATAGCCGAAGACCTTCTGGAAGACATCCACGACATAACTCATCAGGGAGATGGGATCGTCATGGACGACCACGTTCCATGGAGGCGCAGTCTTGGTCCGCGTGATGGTTTCCGTCTTGGTCTCTTCCTGTGTCGCTCCCCAAACCATGTCCAACATCCTGCCGCGAGAACCCCGTTTCAGAAAGCACTCCCAGGGAGGTATTTTCCAAAGACCCTTTCCAGGCGGTCGCAGATCTCCCCGACTGTGGCCAAAACCCCCACCGCGTGGAGGATGTGAGGCATCAGGTTTTCGTCCCCCCGGGCCACCTCCTGGATGCGATCCAAGGCCGCGGCCACCGCCTGCGGGTCTCGTCGGCGACGGCATTCCTCCAAGTCCTCCAAGGTCTCCTCCCGCAGGGAGTCGTCCACGCGGAAGACCTCGACCTCCTCCTCCTCGACCTCGAAACGGTTGAGTCCGACGATGACCCGCTCGCCCTGTTCGACCTCCCGCTGCCAGCGCATGGCGGAGCGGTGGATCTCCTCCTGATAGAAACCCGCCTCGATGGCCGCAACGGCTCCCCCCAACTCGTCGATTTTCTGGATCAGGGCCTGGGCTCCCTCTTCGACAGCGTCCGTCAGAGCCTCGACGAAGGGGGAGCCCCCCAGGGGATCCACCACGTCCGCAACCCCCGACTCGTAAGCCAGGATCTGCTGGGTCCGAAGGGCGGTGCGGGCCGAAAGCTCGGTGGGAAGCCCAAGCGCCTCGTCCATGGCATTGGTGTGCAGGCTCTGGGTCCCACCCAGAACAGCGGAAAGGGCCTGGACCGTGACGCGGGCGACATTGTTCAGAGGTTGCTGGCTGGTCAGGGTCGAACCCGCCGTCTGGGTGTGGAAGCGCAGCATGAGAGCCTTTTTGTCGGTCACCCCGAAGCGCTCGCGCATGAAACGGGCCCACATACGCCGCGCCGCCCGGAATTTGGCGATCTCCTCGAAGAAATCGTTGTGCGCGTTGAAGAAGAAGGACAGACGCCGCCCGAACACGTTGGGGTCGAGACCGCGCGCGCGCGCAGCCTCCACATAGGCCAGCCCGTTCGCCAGGGTGAAGGCCAATTCCTGCACCGCCGTCGAACCCGCCTCCCGAATGTGGTAACCCGAAATGGAAATCGTGTTCCACTTGGGCACGTTTTCCGTGGCGAAGGCGAATACATCGGTGATGAGCCGCATCGAACCCTGCACAGGGAAGCGGTATGTCCCGCGAGCCGCGTATTCTTTCAGGATGTCGTTCTGGATCGTGCCCGAGACCTTGTCCATGGGGATCCCCCGTTTTTTCGCGACGGCGAGGTAGAGCGCCAGGAGAATGGGCGCGGTCGCGTTGATGGTCATCGAGGTTGAGACCTTGTCGAGGGGGATGCCGTCCAGCAGACGCTCCATGTCCAGCAAAGAGTTGATCGGCACCCCCACCTTTCCCACCTCGGGGAGTGCGAGGGGGTGGTCGGAGTCGTACCCCATCTGCGTCGGCAGATCGAAGGCGACAGAGAGCCCGCTCTGCCCTTGCTCGAGGAGGTAGCGAAAGCGCTTGTTGGTCTCCCGAGCCGAGCCAAAACCCGAATACTGCCGCATCGTCCAAAAGCGGCTCCGATACATGGTCGGCTGGACCCCCCGAGTGTAGGGCGGGACACCAGGCATTCCCTCCCCCTCTCCGTAACAGGGCTCGAGCAAGAGTTCCGAAGGTGTCCGAAACTCCTCCCGCCGTTCCCCAAAGCGCGCCCGCGCAGGCTCATAGACCTGGGTCCGCCACTCCTCCTGGGTCATCCGCGGAAACTCTTCCTCGCTGCCTTCCACCATCTCTCGCTCCTTTGGGACACAAGCAGGTCCACATTCCAGCCCATCCGTCCCTTTTTACAACACCTCATGGAGAGAGCGCTCAAGTTCCCCACAGAAAAGTCCGATGACAGGGCATGATGCAAGCAGATGTGGAATTCGTCGACAGCAACCGTTTCGAGTCCGAATACTTCAACACCGGCCCCCGCCGCTCCCTGACCGACCATGAAGTCGACCTCGAAGAAGGCGACCTCTGCCCCGTCTGCGGAAAGGCCCCTCTCTCCTTCCGCGAACTGCGCGGCCGCGCCGGCTACCCCCGCATCCAAGCCTGGTGCGACCTCTGCGGCTCCTCCGGCGTCCTCTAAAAACACCAGCAGAAAACGCCGGTAGAAAAGCCAGTAGGAAACGCCAGTAGGAAACGCCTCCAGGCGTTTCACGTAGAAAACGTCTCCAGACGTTTTAGTAGAAAACACCGGTAGAAAACGCCTCCAGGCGTTTTGCGCAGGAAACGCCGGTAGAAAACGCCTCCAGGCGTTTTGCGTAGGAAACGCCTCCAGGCGTTTCGCCCCCCCACCCCCCAAAAACCCAAGCCCACCCCTTCCCCTCTCCGATTTATACGCTAACGTATAAATACAAATCCGGAGAACTCCAAATGCGAAACATCACAGGCACCCCCGTCGAAGGCCAAGACTTCTTCGGCCGCAGCGAAGAAGCCGCCCAATTCCTCGACCTCCTCCACGAGAACGCCAACATCCTCCTCACTGCCCCCCGCCGCGTCGGAAAAACCTCCTTCGTCCTCGAGATCTGCCGCCGCTGGGAAGAAGAAGGGCACAAAGCCACCCTCCTCGACATCGAGGACTGTGCCGACGAGCTGGCCTTCGCCGAACGCCTCCTCAGCAGCCTCGAGCAAAGCGGGGTCGGCCGCGGCCTCCTCGACACCATCGCCAAGGGCCTCCGCAGGATCCGCAAGGCCCTCGGCCGGGTCAAGCTGGGCGCCGCCGGAGTCAACGCCGACCTCGGGGACGATTCCCAGGAGACTGTCGCCTCCGTGATCGAGAACCTCCTGGCCAAAGTGGAGCGCGGAGAACAAAAACTCCTCATCGCCATCGACGAACTCCCGGAGATGCTCCTCCACCTGGCCCAGGCCCCCGACGGCCAGGCAAGGGTGTCCCTCTTCCTCCACTTCCTGCGACGGCTGCGGCAGAGCTACCGGGACAAGGTCCGTTGGATCTTCCTGGGCTCCATCGGCTTGGACCATTTCGTGGAGGAACGCGGGCTGGCCAAGACGATCAACGATCTCACAGTCGAGACTCTCGGAGTCTTCCCCCGGGAGGAGGCGGAGGCCTTCCTCGAGAAGCTGGCGGAGGGCTATGGCATGCACTGGGTGGACGATGCTGACAGCTATCTCATCGAAAAGCTGGGCTGGCCCCTCCCCCACCACCTCCAGCTCGTCTTCCACACAGTGCGGAGCGCGATGCGAAGTACGGACCAGGCGGAGATCGACCGGGAGCGGGTGGACCAGGCCTTCGAAGAGTTGCTGCAGCCGCAGAGGTTGGGGACCTTCGACACCTGGCGGGCCCGCCTCGACGAGGAGCTGGGGGCGGAGGACGCGGCCTTGGCCAAGCGGCTTCTCGGCATCCTCTGCCGGGACCCCAAGGGTGCCGATCGGGACAGCCTCCTGCAGGGAGTGGCCCAGGCCTATCCCCACACGGATCCCGGCGAACTCAAAGACCGCGTCCGGGAGGCCCTCCACCTTCTCGTGCGGGATGGATACCTGATCCCGGCCGAGGGGCGGCACGCCTTCCGCTCCTTCTTGCTGCGCGAATACTGGAGAAGGAGGGAGGGCGCATGAAACCCTGTCCTCCGCTCTATGACATCGCCTCCCTCCCAGCCCCCGAAGTCGAGGAGCTGTTCTACTTTCATGCCCCCCTCCTCGCGGACCTGCTCGAGGACCTGGAGAGGGAGACGGCGCGCTCGAGGGCACAACACCACCTCCTCATCGGCGGGGAAGGAGCGGGCAAATCCACCCTCCTCGCCAGGCTCAGAGGCGCGCTTCTGGACACATACGCCAGGCGCGGGAACAAAAGAAACAAGCACAAGGCCAAGGGCGGCCATCCCCTCTTCCCCATCTACCTCTCACCAACCGCCCTGACCCTGGGGCGGCTCTCCCAGCTCTGGCTCCGGGTGGGGGGGGCCCTGCCCATCGATTTCCACCCACCGGGGGGGACCGAACAGGAGGAAAACGAAGAACAACTCTTGCGGGAACTGCCGGCGCGCATCCTGGAGGCTTGCAGCGAGGCGGGCCTCCGCCCCGTCCTGCTGCTCGAAGATTTCGACCTCTTCCTGGGTCGAGTCGCCCGGCAGGAGCGCAGCTTGCGGGCCCTCCTGCTCCAACCCGGCGCCCCCATCCTGGTCGCGAGCGCTTCCCGGGCCGGGAGCCAAGACTACCAGGCAGCCTTTTTCGACCACTTCAAGACCCACTACCTCCCCGCGCCCAACGTCCAGCAGGCACGTGGCTTGCTCCTCCATTTCGCAGAGGTCCTCGAGCGCCCCCGCCTGGCCAAGAGCCCCGGCCTGAGCGAGGGCCGCTGCGCCGCCCTTCAGGTTTTCACCGGAGGCAACCCCCGGAGTCTCACCCGCCTCTGGAAACTCTACGCACAGGGAAGGCCCACCCGCATCGAAGAAGACCTCGCCTACCTCCTGGACGAGGAGACCCCCGTCCACGGGGCCCTGTTGGACAGCCTCTCCGAGCAGGCCAGGGTCGTCCTGGTCTCCATGGCCGCCCACTGGAGCCCCATCGCCCTTGGTACCCTCGCCAAGGCCTGCTCCCTCCCCAAGGGCAGCGTCAGCTCCCAACTCGACCGCCTGCGCAAGGCCGGTCTCGTCCATCTCCGCTCCCTCCCCGGCACCCGTCGAAAAGGCTACGAGATCGCCCACCGCCGCCTCGCCCTCTGGCTCCTGGCCCAGGACTCCACAACCGACGGCCGGACCCGCCTCTTCGCCCTGGCCCGCTTCCTCGAGTCCTTCCTCCCCGCCCAACAGAGCTGGGCGGATCCAGGCGGGACACCCATGCTTCGTGGAGCCCTTCCCCGCGAGCTGGGCCGCCTGGCCACCCTGCTGAGCGAAAAGAATTGGGGACAGGCCGCCGAGGAGCTGCCACCCCTCCTGACCCAGCTCCCGGACCTCCCGGGCCGGAGCCTGGGAGCCTGGCTGGCCCTCTTCCGCGCCGGGCTCGCGGCCGGGTTCGGGGGCGAACTGTTGGATCTTGTGGAAAACTCCAGGGAAGCAGCAGCCCTTTTCCCCTGGGTCGAAGCCCTGCGCGCCCGCCTCCACCAGAATCCCTCCCTCCTTCTCGCCCTCCCCCACGAACTGCGCCCCAGCGCGCAATGGCTCTACGAGGCCCTGGAACAACCCAAAGAAGAGTCCTGACCGGGCACAGATGGAAGGGGAGTGAGGTATAACGGCCCCATGCGCATCCTCAGCTCCCTCCATCCACGCTTTCTCTCCAACTCCTACCTCCTGATCGACGAGGCCAGTGGAGAGGCGGCTCTTATCGACAGCGGCGCGCCCATGGAGCCCCTGCTCCCTCCCCTCGAGAGTGGTGAAGCCAAACTACGTTACATCCTCTGCACCCACCACCACCACGACCACATCGAACACAACGCCGACTTTGCCCATCGCTTCGGCGCCCCCGTCCTCGCCGCCCAGGCCGAAGCTCCCCTCTTCCCGCCCGCTCAGCGCGCCCTCCTCGGCCCCCTTCTGGAGGACGGGGACAGCCTCCCACTGGGCCGCCTCGAAATCCGCTGCCTCCTGATCCCCGGGCACACGGCCGGGCAGTTGGCTTTCCTCGCCCAGGCTCCCAACAGCCCCCCCGCGACCCAGGCCCTCTTCACGGGGGACACCCTTTTTCGCGGCAGCGTGGGCGGCACCATGGGGCCCGGCCACACAAGCTTCGAGGATCTCCACCACTCCATCATGGAGGTCCTGATGTCCCTTCCCCGCGAGACCCCGATCCACCCCGGCCACTGCGAGCCCAGCACCCTTGCCGAGGAATGGGAGCACAACCCCTTTGTCCAGCTCTGGCGCGGCCTCCTCCCCTCCGCCGAGCAGCCCGCCGAAGCCTTCGGAAAACCCGTGACCCTCATGCTCCGAGCCCAGGACTACGACGGCGGCTCCAAGTGTCAGATCCGATTCCCCGATGGAAGGATCGCCATCGCCCCCGGCTCCCGTGTCCACTGAAATGGAAAAGCTAAGCCTGAACACTGGACCTCGACCAAAGAGGACTCGCAGTTGAAGCATTGGGGATTGCCGGGAAAAGCATAAGAGAGTAGCTTTGCTCTTAGCCCCGACCCGCATTGCAGAGGAGCAAACCATGAATCCCAGTCCTTCCACCTTACTCAGGAAGGCCGCGCCCCTTTGGGCCAGCCTTTTCCTCCCCCTGTTCCTCGGCGCCGGACTCTCCGCCCAAAAAATCCTGGTGAACGCCGCACCGGACATCACCGTTCCGGGGGATTCCTATCCCAGCAGTTTCGGCTCGACCAAGGCCTTCGCCTTTTTCTGGGCCGGCCAATTCCTGGAAAAAGGGTTCTGGCGAACGGATGGGACCAAGCTGGGAACTTTGCAACTGCTTCCACAGACTCCAGGAAAATTCCTCAAAGGGCCACCCACCGGCATTGCCTGGAACAACCAGTACTTCTTTAAGGGCTGGGATCCGAAGGGAGGTTGGGAACTGTTCAAATCCGACGGAAGCCTGAAGGGCACAGGCCTCGTCAAGGATCTCGACCCAAGAACCGGCAGCCAGCAACAGCCCCTCTCTTCAGAGCCTCGCAACTTCGTCATCAGTGGAGGCTCTCTCTTCTTCGTCGCCGACACCGCACAGGGATCGACTCTCTTCAAGAGTGATGGGACTCCAAAGGGAACCCTCTCCATCTTTTCGATCCAAGGGAACCTGGTGAACCTCACCCCCCTGGGAAACAAGCTGGTCTTCGAAATCCAGGGCAATGTTTCGCTCCAAAATGGCCTGGCGATCAGTGATGGGACAAGAACGGGAACCCATGTCATCTTCCGGCCCCTCTCCATGGACAGCGGAAGAGGGAATAAAGGCTTCGCAACCCTCGGATCCTTCCTACTCTTCTCCGCGGAGACCTATACCTCCGGAACCGGGAAAGAGCTGTTCATCTCCGACGGCACTCCCAAGGGAACGAAACTTCTCAAAGACATCTATCCAGGAACCTATGGGTCCCAACCCAGCGACTTCGCCCGCGTCGGAAACAAGATCTACTTTGCGGCGGAAGACCCCAAATACGGAAGGGAGCTTTGGAGCAGTGACGGGACCGCAACTGGAACGGTCCTTGTCAAAGACATCGAGCCGAAAAAGCGCCAAGGGTTTCCCTTTTCAAGCAAACCCACCAAGCTCCATGCCTTGGGAAACAAGCTTCTGTTCCAAGCAGCGACCCTGGACTCCGGGGAAGAACCCTGGATCAGCGATGGAACCAGGCAAGGCACCTTCCTCTTGAAAGACCTCACAAGAGGCTCAGCATCGACCAGGCTCCAAGCAATCCTGGCTTTGGGTTCCCACGCCTACTTCGTGATCCCGAACCTCTCCAAGACCTACACCCTCTACCGGACGGATGGAACCACACAAGGAACGCAACCCATAACCGAGTTGGGGATTGAATGGCCCCAACCCATCAGCCTGACCCCTTACGGCAACCGCTTCCTTTTCCCTAACAAGGACTCCGCCCACGGCCTCGAGCCATGGATCGGCGATGGGACCCCCCAGGGCACCAAGATCCTCGTAGACCTGGTCCTGAAACGCACCCTTACCCAAGGCTCGGATCCACGAAACTTCAGGGCGCTGGGAGACCTCCTTTACTTCTCCACTGCCCAGTTGGGGCATATCAATTCTCTCTGGAAAACGGATGTCGCCGGGCTTGGAGCCAAAAAAATCACGACCGTAAGGACGGGTGCAAGGATCCAGAAAGCGGGCGATCGAATCCTCTGGATGGAGGGAGCAAACCCAATGTGGAAACTCCTTGCGTACGATCCCAGGCAAAAAAAGATCACCCCTCTCCTGACCACCCAGGGGGCCTTCTCCGAACTCAACACCCTGGGAGAGAAGTGGTATTTCTCCGAGAAGCCCCTCAATGGGAAGACTCTCAAGTTTTGGGTAACAGACGGCACTAAGGCCGGAACGAAACCTCTCTCCTGGATCCCGAGCGGATCCCTTGATGTTCGGTATTCCACCATTCCCTTTGGACGAAGAGCCCTCCTCATCGGCCCGATCTATCGCACCCTGCCTCAAAAAACCTTCTCCATCTGGCTTACGGATGGGAGCAAGGCTGGAACCCAGGCTCTTGCCACCATCACCTCGCCCATCCCCCTCAAATTCATCTTCCCTCAAGGTTATGCTCAATGGGGCAACGATCTTGTCTTCGCGTTCAAGATGATCGATTCCCGGTACGCATCCAAAACCCTGCTCTTCCATACAAATGGCACGCCAGCCGGAACGAAGCTGATCAAGACCTTGGCTCAAGACAGACTTCCGCGGATCGAGGCTCTTGGGGGCAAATTTTTCTTTTCCCTTTATGCCAGAAACACAGGAATGGAACTCTGGGTTTCAGACGGAACCCCAAAGGGGACCAAGCTCCTCAAAGATCTCCTTCCTGGACCCGCCAGTTCTTTCCCATCCTCCATGACCCGGGTGGGGAACCGAATTGTCTTCTCGGCTTATTCTCCCAACCTGGGTTGGGAGATTTATGTCAGTGATGGGACAGCCAAGGGCACCAAGCTCCTCAAGGACATCTGGCCAGGGAAGAAGAGCGGCCTGCTGCGTTTCCTCCACATCATTCCCATTGGCTCGAGGCATGTGGCCTTCCTCGCGAATGATGGAACCTCTGGAAAGCGCCTATGGGTCACTGATGGGACCCCTTCCGGGACCAAACCGGCCAGCCGACCCTTGAAGGATGCGGACACCAACATCGACCTGGAAAACCCCCGCTTCGCCCTCGGGAGACTCTTCTATTCTTGGGCAACCCGAGCCTATGGGAGAGAACCCTGGGCCTGGTTCCCCGGAGCGAGCGCACATGGCCATGATTTCGGATGCGGAACCGAGCCCAGCCTCGAAGCGAGCGATCCCGTCCTAGGAAGCACCATGCGTTTTGTCGGACAGCTCTCCAAAAAACAACCCGTGGCGGTGCTCATGCTCGGGCCAACGGCTCCGATTCCCCTCCGCATGCCCGGCGGCTGTTACTTGCACGTCGATCCCTACCGTCTGATCGTTCCTGTGCCGGTCCAGGCCAGGCTGGGCAAATGGAATCTGGTCGTTCCGGTTCCCAACAAACCCAGTCTCAGCGGTCTCCTGTTCCAGGCGCAGGTCCTGCACCCATTGAAAGGGGGAGGCTTCGATCTCAGCAACCCGGTGGACTGTGTTTTAGGTCGTTGATGGTCTGCGCATAGAGTATAGGAGCTTCGGCGATGGGTCTTTTTCTTGCCTCCATTCTCCTCTCGCTTCTTCCTCCGGCTCTTGCCCAGGAAAGAGGGTGGAAATTCTCTTGGCTTCCGGAGGATCAAACCTTTTCCCATGTCAAGACCGTCTTCGACCTCAACTTTTTGGCCGAAAGGGTGGGAGGGGAGGATGAGACCCAAGGAAATGAATACCACCACTGGCGTAAGGTTCGCCTCCAATCAGGAAGGCTGGGAGACAAAGAAGTCAAGAAGGTCACGATCTGGAAAGAGGTTGCCGACGAAGAGAGAGGACGCATCCTCCAGTACCGAAGCGAATCCTATTGGAACAAGAAAAAAGAACTCATCGTGCTCTACGCGGTTGAAAACGTCCAAGGGATTGAAACTCATCGAGAATACCGATGGCGGGAAGGGGGGCTCTTTTTACATGTGGGCCCTTCGGAGAAGGCGTCTTCGAAGGGGAAGAAAAGGAGACGGAAAAAACGGAGGAAGGGGGCTCCTCCCGACTGGCGACCGATTCCCACCAAGGAGCGTCCCCGCTCGCTGACCTTGTTGCTCGCTTCCTCCCCTTACTGGAACTCCGATCAGAGGGTCCGCTTTTCCCAGCTTGATCCATGGGAGGAGAAGACCAGCGAGGAGACTCTCCATCGAACCGAAAAAAAGGTCCTCCTTGGAGGCGGTATGCTTACTCGGCGCATCGAAGGAACCCAAGAAGGCGGCATCTACTATTTGGTCCGACGAAAGGATGGAGCCGCCTATGTCACAGCCCCCACGAACAAGCTGTATTACGAGTCCATCTCGGGTTACGACGAATTGGAAGATACCCGGGAAAGGATCCGGAGCAATTCTCCCATGCAGGCCAAGGCCCACAAACTCGCCACCAACACCTGGAAAAAGAGGGGAAGCGAGCTTCGCAACGACTTTTTGGGTCTCCGCCTTCGTTCACCAAGTGGAAAAAAGTGGAGCCGCATCCAAGGGCTGAAAACCCCCTATTGCTTCGGTCTGGAAGCGCCCTCGGAGGGAGCTTCCTTTCGTATCTGGATGCGCGCCTGGGGAAACGGGGACCTTGACGAGGCCCTCTCCCAATTCAAGCACTACCTCTCCTTCCTGGTCGATTCCATGGAGGAGATCAAGATCGAGCGGACCGACTTCCTCAAGGCGCCTGCCTTCCGCTTCGCCTTCCGCGGAACAGACCTCCTCAAGGAGGATCGCTGGTCGACCCGGATCATCGCCTTTCTCCATCGAGGGGTCTTCCTGGCTCTCGAATTTCGCGTCCTACCCTCCGAGAAAAAAGAATGGGAGAAGGATCTCAAACGGATCGAGCGCTCCATCAAGTTTTTGAAGCCCCGGCGCACCCATTAGGTTCCCACCCATGAGGTTTTCGGGTCGGGAAGGTTGTTGGAAATCGTCGGCAGGCGTCAGGATTGGAGCCATTCGGCCGCCTCGAGGGCGTAATACGTGAGGATGGCGTCGGCGCCTGCACGTTTGCAGGAGAGGAGGGCCTCGAGGACACAGGGTTTCTCCTCGATCCAGCCGTTCTGGGCAGCGGCCTTGAGCATGGCGTATTCGCCGCTGACATGATAGACCAGGGTCGGGCGGCCAAAGCGCCGCTTGACGGCACGGACGATGTCGAGGTAGGGGAGGCCGGGTTTGACCATGACCATGTCGGCGCCCTCGTCGAGGTCGAGGGCCACTTCGGTGAGGGCCTCATCGGCGTTGGCGGGATCCATCTGGTAGGTGGATTTGTCGCTCTTGCCGAGCTTGGCCCCGGAACCGACGGCGTCGCGGAATGGGCCATAGAAGGCAGAAGCGTACTTGGCCGAATAGGCGAGGATGCTGGTCAGCTTGTGCCCCTTTTCGTCGAGGTAGGAACGGATGCAGCCCACGCGACCGTCCATCATGTCGGAGGGAGCGACGATGTCGGCCCCCGCCTGAGCATGAGTCAAGGCCTGTTGTTTCAGGACCGCAATCGTCTCCTCGTTGAGGACATAGCCGTTCTCGTCGATGAGGCCGTCCTGGCCGTGGCTGGTGTAGGGGTCGAGGGCGACATCGGTGATGACTCCCAGTCGGGGGAACTCGGCCTTGAGACGGGCGACGGCTTTGGGCGCGATGCCGTCCGGGTTGAAGGCCTCCGAGGCGTCCTCGCTGCGCTTGCGGTCGGGGACGACAGGAAAGAGGGCCAGGGCGGGCACGCCCAAGACCATGCAACGCTCCCCCACCCGGCAGAGGTCTTCGAGGTCGAGACGCCGTTGGCCGGGCATGGATGGGATGTCGACGGATGGGCCCTCCTCGAGCACGAAGACAGGATAGATCAGGTCCGAGGGATGGAGACGGTTCTCCTGGACCAGGGCCCGTGAGAAGGCCTCGCGCCGCAGGCGCCTGGCCCGAAAAGCGGGAAAGCGGCCATAGACAGTCATCCGTCAACCTCCAAGTCGATCTCGACGATATCGGGAAAGCGCTCCTGAATGGCGCGCTCCAACTCATTGATCACCCGGCCCACAATGCGAACCATCCGTGCGGAGCAGGCAAAGAGGACCTCCTCCTTCGAGGGGCTGTGCTCCAGCTCTTTGGCATCATGGCGCAGGGCCTCCCGGTCGATCAAAGCCGAAGGGTCGAATTCGATCTCGACAGAGAGTCGCACTCGGTCGGGGCCGAGGACGACGGTCTTGAGGGAAGCGATCTTTTGGACTTCGGGCCGGCTTTCCAGGAAAGAGCGCAGCTCGGTTTCATCGGCGGGAAGCACCGCCTTGCCCAGGAGCAGTCGTCCGTTGAGCCTGGCCAGGAACAGAGCCATCAAACCCAGGAGGATCCCGATGACGATGGAGACCATCGAATCGAACCAGGCCCAGCCCAGGTAGGAAGAAGCCCCGAGTCCAAGGAGGGCCAACAAGATGCCGAGCACCGCGACCGCATCCTCGAAGAGGACCCCCAGGCTGGTGGGATCATCGGCGTCCTTCCAGATCCTCCTCCAGGGGCGCCCCTCCCGTTGCCGATTCACCTCCTTGATCGCCAAAAGCAGGGAGCTGCCCTCGAGAAGCAGGGCGAACAGGAGAATCAACGCCGCAAGGCCGTTGTACCCCCCTTCGCCGGCCTCGAGGAAGAGGCTGTGCACTCCATGGTAGGTGGTCACCCCGAAACCGATGAAGAAGATCCCCATGGCGGATATCAGGTTCCAGAGGTAGCGCGCGTTGCTTGTTCCGTAGTTGTAAGCAGCCGAAGGACCCCGATTTCCTTGGCGGATCCCGACCATCAGAAGAGCCTGGTTCGCCGTGTCGGCCAGAGAGTGAATGGCCTCGGCCATCATCGAGGGGCTGCCCGAAAAGAGCCACCCGATGAACTTGGCGATCGTAATGGCTCCATTGGCCAGGATGGCCACCAACACCACCCGGGTCGTTCCTCCTCCACTCACGCGCCCCCTCCTACCTTCCTCGCCAGCATGTGGAGATCCTGCCCCATTCGGAGGGCGGAGACCAGTTTTGCCGGCCAAATGCAATTGCTGATCCAAAAAGGGATGCGGCGATGGGTCAAGAAGGCGACATAGGCTTCCTGCGCCTTAGCGTCGAAGTCCCCCCCCTCGATCCCGCACCAACGAAGCAGTCTCTCCTCCTGGCCCAAGCGCCGCATGAGATCGTAGATGAGGCGGGGATCCCTCCGGTCGGACCAGGTCTCATAGCCGAGGACCTTGAACCCACGGCGCAGCAGAAGCATCTTGAGCGAGCGGGGGGAAAACAGGTTGAGGTGTTCCGGGGTCACCCCGTAGCTCCAACAGGCCCCGAACATCCGGGCCTTGAGGCAGGCATGGTTGGGTTGGGCCGTGTAAAAAACCCCACCCTCCCGCAAAAGCCCCCGCACCAGCTCGGCCACCCGGTCCGGATGGCGCAGATGCTCGAAGGTGTGGTGCATCAACACCGCGTCAAAGCTCCCCGCCTCCAAACCCTCCTGGGCGAAGGCTCCCTCCTCCAGACTCGTCACCCGGATGTCCAGCCCCAATTCCTCCCGCCCATACTCCGCGGCCGGCACGCAGAGTTCGGTTCCCACCGCCTCCCATCCTCGCTCCCGGGCGGCGACCAGGGAAGTCCCCATGGAGCAACCCACGTCCAGAATGCGCCCCCGTGGGACGACTTTCTCGATCCGTTCGAGGATCTTGTGAAAACGCCCCAGGTTCTTTTCGTGCTCCTGGTAGGCCTCCATCGCGTGTTGCCGACTCTGCGAGTAAAACCCGTCCAGTTCCCCGGGCTCCGGGGGGTCTGCCATGCGCTGGAATCCGCAGCCCCGACATTCCTCGTAGGTATGATCCCACATGGCGAAGAGAGGAAAGAAGTCCTTCCCCCCGCAGGCAGGGCAATGGGACCGTTCCACCCGCTCGTTCACCGTCCCCGCCTCTTCTCCTCGGGGATCGCCCGGTTCTCCCGCAACCAGTCCAGGAACAGCCTCATGTCCTCGGGCAGAGGCGCTTCCCAGGCCATCCGTTCGCCTGTCACGGGGTGGGCCAACTCCAAGCGCCCCGCATGCAGGGCCTGCCGCCCCGGCACCGGAGCCTCCTCCGGAAGCCGGATCCCCTGCACCTTGCGGGAGCGATAGACCCGGTCCCCGACGATGGAGTGATGCACCGAGTCCAGGTGCACACGGATCTGGTGCGTGCGCCCCGTCTTGGGGCGGCAGAGAAGGAAGGTGAAATCCCGGAACCGCTCCCTCACTTCGTAATAGGTTTCCGCAGCCCGCCCATCCTTAGGGGCAACCCGAATGCGCTCCGGCCGCTTGGGGTCCCGCTCCAAAGGAGCCGTGATCCAGTCCGAGAAGAAACGGGGCTCCCCGAAGACAATGGCCAAATACTCCTTCTGGACCTCCCGGTCGTGGAATTGCCGCTGCAGGGCGCGCATGGCGGGAATGGTTTTGGCGAGGATCATGACCCCCGAGGTCTCCCGATCGAGGCGATGCACAATCCCGGGCCGCGCCTCCCCGGGTGGAGAAGGGAGGACCGAACCGCAGTGGGCACAGGCCATGTCCGAGACCGTCACCCGACGCTCCCCAGCGCCGGGATGGCAGACCAGCCCCGCCTCCTTGTCGATGACAAGGATGTCCTCATCCTCGTAGAGCGGTTGCAGAGGAGGGATGTCCCCCACGCGCTCCGGGGGCAGCTCACTGGACTCGTAATAGGCAACCCGAACGACCTCCCCCTCCCGCAGTCGCGTCGAAGGCGCAGGGGGAGGTTGGCCCTCGACCTCCACCCGCCCCTCCCGAATCAGCTTTTGGAGCCAGGCGCGGCTGGACTCTTCGAATCTCCGAGCCAGCAATTGGTCCAGGCGCATCCCAGCCTCCTCGGCACCCACCTGGATCCCGACAGCCCCTGCCCAGCTCACCTTTTGCTTGTCCTCGCTCACAGCGTCCTCAGGTCTCATGCACCAGCCCGGGAACGCTAACAACCCTCGCCCTCCGGGGCCAGCCCAATCGGGCGGACCATTCAGACAGAGCTTGCGGGTATAGCATTTTCGGTTAGAGTTTGGGGTCGAGGCCAGAGACTCCATCACAGCGAGAAAACGCGGAGTTCCAAAGCCCATATCCAACCTGGGAGGATCTTTTTGGAAGGAATGGAAGGGATCAGCGTTCTTCTGGTCGACGACGAAAAACACCTCGCCCGCAACATCGGAAAATGGTTCCAGTCCAAGGGCTGCCGAGTCCACACGGCTTTTGAACTCGAAGAGGCCCTCAGCGCCCTGGAAGCCCTCCCGGAGCTGGACCTGCTGATCACCGATGTCTACCTGCAGGCGGGCAGGGCCACCCCGGGGGGACAGATTCTCGCCAAATACTGCGCCGAGAAACGCCCCAACCTCCCCGTCATCCTCTTGACAGGCAAGCCCTCCATGGATCTCGCCATCGCCGGGATCCGGACGCACGCCTTCGATTTTTTGACCAAACCCGTGCACATGCCGACCCTATGGAGGCGAGCCCAAAAAGCGATTACCGAAATGCGGCTCCGGGCCCGACTCTCCGAGCTGGAGCGGGACAACAAGCTCCTTTCGGCCATTCTCCCCAACGCGATCGAGGCCAAAGACCCCACGACAAGGGGGCATTCGGACCGGGTGGTCCGTTACGCGGACACCCTCGCCATCAAATCTGGGGTCGGGGAAGAGGAGCGCCGGGACCTGCGCCTTGCCGCCAGACTGCACGATGTAGGAAAAATAGGCATCCCTGAGGCCATTTTGACCAAACCGGGTCCTCTGGACCGCGAGGAGCGCCTTGTGATCCAGCAGCATCCCGAGATCGGGTTCAAGATCATCGAACCCCTCAAGGACTTCCCAAGAGTCCGGGATTGGGTCTACCAGCACCACGAGCGCTGGGACGGCAGGGGTTACCCCCAAGGTCTGAAGGGCGAGGAGGTTGCGCTCCCTGGACGCATCCTGATCCTCGCCGAAGTCTACGATGCCCTCGCCACGACGAGGTCCTACAAGAAACCCTGGAGCAACGAAAAGATCGCCGACTTCTTCGAGGAGGAGGCAGGCCACCACTTTGATCCCGATTTGGGAAAAATTGTGGCCGAAGGAGTCCGAGAGAAAGGTCAAGATTTTTTTCAAGCCTTTTCTGGCAATTCTGAGCAGGAAGGGGGACAGACCCTCTCTTCCCCGGCGCAATGACCTCCTTGCGGTCTTTACCCGCCGGGACCCTTCTTGTAACCTAGCTTCCTTCTCTAGCTATTCGGTCGGGTTGCCCCCCCTCCAAGGCTGTGGATTAAGAGCCCTTTTTTTCCGCTCTGACGTGTCCTTAGAACGTTTCCCCTAGACCTCCTCCAGGAGATGGTCGGATTCAGACTTTCTTCCTGGAAGTTTTTCTTTTGAGGTTCCCTGGAGAGGCGACCACGAGGCAAACAGCGGGAATTCAGGGAGAAACCTTCTTACCGAGATCCAACGAATCATGGTCCGACGTCTTCCCTCGGTCTTCCCCATTCGAGCCCCCTTGACAGGCCTTTGCTCCACGCTGCTCCTGGCCGCGACCCTCCCCACGGTGGTGTTTCCTACCCCTGCCTGGGCCCAAGGAAAGAAGAAGGAATACAGGTTCGAACTCCCCAAGGGGTATCCCCGAGACCTTGTCCTGATTCCTGGTGGACCTGTCCATCTCGGAATCGATGGAAAAAAAGACCTGGAGCCCATCGCCGAACTGCATGCCAAGGGTCGTGAAGCGGAACTCAAAAAGGCCCGGAGGATTCAGGCCAGGGAGCTGGGGGACGAGAGGATCTTCCTACCTTCCTTCTTCATCGGGAAGCACGAGGTCACCAACGCCCAATTCAGGGCCTACGTCCTGGCCCACCAGACCAAGAAGAAGGTCATGCGGGATGGCAAAGAGGTCACCATCACCATCAACCAGGTCCGATTCCCCTTCGACTGGTGGCCCCGAAAAAACCAGGACAAACAGCGCAAGCTGTATTACGCCAAGAACAAGGTGAGCAAGGCACCCCCCTTCCGCCCCATCGAATTCTGGAAGACCAACTACCAGGAACTGGAATGGAAGATGCCCAAGGGCAGGGAGAACTATCCGGCGCGCTACATCTCCTACCGCGAAGCGCTTGGCTACTGCCGCTGGGCTGGACTCCGCCTCCCCACGGAACCCGAGTGGAACCGGGCACTGCGGGGTGACAAAAGCGATCGCCTCCTCTGGGGCAAGGATTGGAAGTCCGCCAAGACCCTGGAGAGGTTGGGCTATGACAAGAAACGGAACCGGAGACTCCGTCCTGTCTGTCACGCGCCGGAATCCAAGTCGATCTTCGGCGTCGAAGACCTCCTGGGCGGGGTATGGGAATGGACCCAGTCTCCCTTCAAACCCTTTTCCGGCTTTGATTCCGCCTTCCGCTCCTACAACCGCGAGCTGAAGAGGCGCAAGAACCCCGTCCTCTTCCCCCCCACCTTCGACCCCACTAAGAGAGTCTGCCTCGGGGGCTCCTACGTCACAGCCTTACACCAGCCCATCCTCGCCTTTACCACGACGGCTCGTCTCGCCAAGGATCAGAGCGTTCTCTTCGAGGACCTGGGATTCCGCGTTGCCAAGTCCCCGCAACCGGGTTTCGACGCCTCCATCATCTGGGCGCTCGACCTCAACTCCGAACACATCGGGGAACGGGACATCGACCTGCCCAAGCGCAGTGAACTCTCCCGCCTGGAGCGTGGCCAGAAACTGACCTTCGAGCAGCGTGGAATCGAGCGCTGGGATCTGGACCAGGAGAACCCGGAGATCATCCGGTCCTACCACATGGTCTCCATCGTCCCCGTTCGCGAGCTGCCCTACACCAAGGAAAAGGAGTTTCTGGTTCGAACCTCCCAGATCGGCGACAAGAAGCACGTCGGTGCGCCCATCGCGGTGGTCTTCAGCTCCGAGACCATCAAGGTCAAGCAACCCACCCTCCCCGTGGGCAAACCCAGCATGGTGGCCCTCGAGAAAGGCATTTACTCCATTCACTTCCGTGGCGCGGGCCTCCCCCGGGAGTTGGAGGTCGCCCTGGGCGCCGGAGCCAAGTATCTCAAGCTCCACAAGAAACGCCCCAGCGTCGAGGCTCGAGAAGCCGCCGAGAAGGCCAAGGCCGAAGCGGAAGCCAAGAAGAAGGGCAAGTCCGTCAGCAAGAAGGCCAAGAAAAAGAAGGCTCCTAAGAAGCGCAAGAAAAAGACCCGCAAACCCAAAAGGAAGAGGTCCAAGAAGAAATCCAAGAAGCAGAGCAAGAAGGAGATCAGCGCCACCCTCAAGCTCATCGCAAAGAATTGGGAGCCCGTTGTCGACCGCTACGGCATGACGGACGAGGACATCAAGAACTATGGTTCCAAAAAGCTCCCCAAGACCATGGTCCTAAAACCGGGGAACCTGCGGGTCCCCACGGACCGGGCCATCCTCCTCTTCCGGGACAACAATGGGCAATACGTGGCTTGGACGCCCTACTCCAAGGCGATCATCCGCCAGGCGACCCGAAACAATCCTCCCAGCCTCCAGATGAACGCCGGCAACAACAGCCTGATCTATCGCGGGGGGCCACGGATCAAGCCCTCGGCCTTCCGCTTCCAGTTCGAGATTCCCTTGATCCTCGAGGACGGAACCTTGGACGAGAGCTGGATCAGCAAGAACCCCATCGAAAGCATGGGGAAGGGTCAAAAAAAAATTAAAGGCCCGAGCTTCAGCCCGAAACGACGAAAATAATCGAGAGTCTTGCCCCCCTTCCAAGGTGTTTCCGCCAAGTCTCCCGGCGGACACCAGATCCGGAAGGACTATTTCAAAGCCTCGAGTTTTTGGAGAAGCGACCGAAAACGGGAGTTCCGGGGATAAGCCTTGACCAGCTTTCGAACCTGCTGGAGCCCCTCCTCCAGAACCTCATGTCCCTCCTTTTTCCTCCCATCGCTGAGGAGAGCTGCGGCGAGGTTCTGGGCGCCAATCGCGAATTTCCGCATCGCGATGGTGGACCTTGGATTCCTCTGGAGGAGTTTCTTCTTGATGTCGAAGGCTTTTCGGAAAGCCTCCAGACCTTCCTTCCTTCTGCCCTGGATCCGATGGATGCGCCCAAGAAGGTTCAGAGAGCTTGCAAGACTGAAGAGGTAGGGGGTGTGCTCCACTTCTCTCTGGAGGAGTTCGGATTTGATCGCAATCGCCTCTTCGACCATTTTCCGGGAAGCGGCCCATTCCTTCCTTGATGCATGGAGGATCGCCGTATCATTCAGGATCTTGGCCCATTCATAGCGGTATCCGGCATTGGAGGGAGCCGCCTTGGAAATCTCTCGAGCCAACTCGAGCCCTCGCTTGTAGGCGACGAGGGCTTTGGCCTTGTCTTTTTTTCTTCGGAGCCAGTACCCTCCTAAGCCTCCCATAACCTTGAGAAAAAGCTCTTTTGCATCCAAGTCTTGGGGATGGGTTTTGCACCACTCTTCAAGCTCGCTTCGGGCGAATTCCAAATGGGATCGCCAAAGATCGTCCTCACCTCGATCCTTGGCGACTTTACTGAGGAAAAAAGCTCCCTCGCACATATGGATCAAACAGTTCGGTGTGTCCGGATACTTTCGCAAAATAGCCCGGCTCTCAGCGATCGAGCGACGCACCAGCCCCACCCCCTCCTTGTCACCCGCAGTCCGATGCAGAAACCTTCCAAGGAAATAAAGAGTCCTTGCCAGGATCATTCCGACATTCGGATCCTCGGGCGCGAGTCTTTTCGCCTGCTCTGCAAGCTTCAAAGCCTTCCGCCCATAGGTGACCCCCTTGGCAACTTCGGTGGCCCCATCCTGCATCCCCATCAAGAGCAAGTTGGCCTTGGAAAGAACCGTCAAAACGCCAAGAGTCTTGGGACTTTTTTTCCCCTCTTCCAGGATCCGCTCGAACCATTTCCTGACTTCGGGGAAGTGGGCGGCTTCCCGCTCCAGATAGGCCAGAGACAGCATGGTCTGGAAATAGAGTTCACCTGCCCTTCCCGTTCTTTCCGGGAGTTGCTCAAACGTTTGCAAGGCGGCCTCCAACTCCCGCCGGGCCATTCCTTCCTTCCCTTGGATCCGGAGTCCCTCTCCCTGAAGGCTTCGGATCGTCGCCCCCTCCAAGAGGATGCGATCCCTCTCCCCGGAAGACTTGGCCCTGGGTAGGAGACTCGCAACCAACCGCCTGGCCTCATCCCAATACTGGTCCCTCTTCTTTGGATCCAACTCCTGAGCCCAGGACATCAAGCTGCTCAGGACCTGGAGGCGTGAAAGCTTCAACTCCCCATCGAGAGAGAAATCCTGGAGGCCCCTGTAAAAACGATCCGCTTCCTGAAGGAGGGCCCGGCGAATCGCCTTGGTCTGGGGGGTTCGCGCAAAATCCTCCTTGGCCGCTTTGACGAGAAAACGGTCCACTGCTCCTTTGGCCAGCCCGAAGGCCTTCAAGGCCTGTTGTTTTTCATGCTCCAACTGCTCCCTGGCCTTGGACTCTTGGTAGAGCAGCCCCATGGGAAGGAGTCCAAAGGCAACGAAGGCGGCCAGGCCTCCAAAAGCGCGGGACGGGTGCCTTCGGGACCAACGTGAAAGCCTGAGCGCAAGATTGGGCCGGCGGGCCCGAACCCCCTCCCTCCGAAGGAAGCGACCCAGATCCTGGGCAAAGCTCTTCATGGAGGAATAGCGCCGTTCCGGATCCACATCGATCGCCTTCATGGTGATCGCCTCGAGATCTCTGGGGATCCCTGGGGCGAGTGTTCTCAGGGGAGAGGGGGTTCCCGCGGCGATGGACTTCTGGATCTCTTGGGGACTCTTCCCCTGGAAGGGAAGCTGCAGAGAAAGAGCTTCATAGAGAGTGATCCCAAGGGAATAGATGTCACTCTGCACTCCCAGAGCCCTGGAACCTTCTTTGTGAAGCTCCGGAGGCATATAGGCAGGCGAACCCAAGACCGCCCCCGAGACGGTGAGATCCTTGGACCTCTCTTCGCGGGCCAGGCCGAAATCGACCACAAAGACCCGGCCATCCACCGTAAGCATCAGGTTGGAAGGTTTCAGATCCCGGTGGAGGACCCCTCTGGAATGCGCGTGATCCATAGCAAGGCAAACCCGGTGGAACACATGGGCGATCGCCCTGGGCCAATTCTCCTCCTCGAGACCCTGACGTTCGGGTCCCGGCTCCAGGGCTACGTCCTCCCCCCAGGAAAAACGCTGGGCCTTCTGTTCGGTCAGCCGGAGGAGGGTCTGGGACAAGGTCTCTCCCCCGAGATCCGAAACCCTGCTCTCGGAAAGCTCGGCGAGGATCTCCGCCAGAGAAGCTCCGTGGACCAAGGTCATCGCGAAAAAGGGGATCCCCTTTTCCTCGCCGACGGAGAGGACAGGAAGGATTCCGGGATGGTGGAGCTTGGAAACCGCCTGGATCTCTCTCCGGAAGCGCTCCTTCCCCCCCTCGAAGAACAAATGCTCCGGCCGCACGACTTTGAGGGCGACCCAGCGGTCGAGGCCCTTTTGGCGGGCTGCGAAGACCACCCCCATTCCCCCATCGCCCAGGCGCTCCACCAGCTCGAACTCTCCCATCTCATGGGGGATCTCGGAGAAGGAGCCAACTCCCACAAAGCCCATTCCAGTGAGTCGGCGCACCATCCGGAGGAGGTCCTTCTTCTCCCCGGGGTGTTCCTCCACAAAGGCCCGGAACGCACTCTCACCCTCGGTTTCAAGCTTGGATACAGCTTGAAAGACCAATTCTTCGATCTTTGGAGAAGGGTTCACGACATCGGGTCCCTTGGGA
This sequence comes from Planctomycetota bacterium, assembly GCA_011321845.1. Lineage (GTDB taxonomy): Bacteria > Planctomycetota > UBA1135 > UBA1135 > HyVt-539. Next base: position 35,977 of record DROQ01000096.1, read on the forward strand.
AAATTCGGATTGTTATGATAGGCCGCACATGGACCACATGCGAAAAACCGTTCTGGACGCCAGCAGAGGGGATCCCAAGTCGATTGACACCCTCCTCCAACAGAACCTCGCGGACCTCCATCTTTTCGTCCAGGCCAAAATGGGTCCTAAACTCTTGAGCCGGGAATCCACTTCGGATCTCGTACAATCGGTTTGCCGCGAAGTCCTCCAGGAGATGAAGGATTTCGAGTTCAGGGGCCTTCCCGCCTTCCGAGCCTGGTTGTTTCGTAAAGCCCTCCACAAGATCGTGGACAAGGCCCGCTACCATGGAGCGGAAAAGAGAGATCCAAACAAGGAACAAAGCCTGGTTCCACAGGAAAACGGGGATGCATCCCGAATGGAGTCTCTCTCTTCCCGGGAGGGAGGGCTCATGGATTCCCTGAGCCCTAGCCGAATCGCCATGGAGCGGGAGCATTTGGAAAAACTAGAGGCCTGTCTCCACGCCCTCCCCGAGGACTACCGAGAGGCGATCCTTCAAACCAAGCTGATTGGAAGATCCTACAAGGAGTTGGCCCAGGAATGGAACCGGAGCGAGGGGGCCGTGCGAAACCTCGTCTATCGAGGCCTCGCACGCTTGGCCCTCCTCTTGGAGGAAGAAGGGCTCCCCCCTCTTACTTGACCTCGAAGATCTGGATGTTCCCATTATTCCTGTAGTAAGAACCTCTCGAAGCACTCAGGATGCTGGTCTGAATCATGAAAGACGGTGGTGCAGCCCCGATCTTTACCGAAGCTCCATTGGAAGTCACATACCCAGCGGCATTCGCGAATAGATCCAGGCTGAGCACCTGTGTGAAGACTTCCACTCCATAGAGCCTTGTATCCTTCGGAAGGAGGAGTTTTTTCGTTCCATTCCCCCCGGTGTTCGTGGTGAAGGAGAGGGGAAGTTGGATGTCCACAAAGAGCTTGCAACCCTTCGCCCCCAAAAAGTCCAAGGAAAGAGGAAGGGGAATGCTTCCATTCAGTTTTGTTTTCGAAATCCCATAGAAAATGAGGCCGCCGCTTGAAGCGGGAGCACTGGACAGGCTGGCTGTCAGGTTTCCTCCAATGGCGACGGGGGACATCCGGAGAAACGGGCTCTTTTTCGAGGAGCCGGGGCAGCCCTTTCCAAAGGTGGAAACCGGAGAAAACACGCCTGCATAGTCCACAGGATAAATAAACTTCTTGTTCCCATTGGAATTCGCGTAGATCACGTATTCGAGGACCAGATTTTTTGTGGAGTCGTATTTATAGGGTTTGTCCAGAGGAATCAGGATCATCTTCTTGGAAGGGGCCTTGGGCGGAACGGAGAAGGTGGGAAGGCTGAAAATCTTCTTCCGGTAAACCTCCTGGCGAGCGGTGGTGTAGGCAGCAGCGAAATTCTGGTCAAGCTTGGCAAGAGGCTTGATGGTCTGCCCCATGAAGATTTGGAGCTGAATTTTCTTTCCGGAAACCGCTTGAAACCCATCCTGCCGGAACCCGACCTTCTGAATCATCCCCCCATTGGGGATGGTGATTCCCCATTTGTCGAAAACAAAAAGGGTGCGGTTGACTCCCGCGGTGAGGGGGCAGGTATTGGCGGCATAGCCTTCTCTGTTGGCGTGATCCTTGGGAAAAACGTGGACTGTCTGCCCCATGGCTTGGGGAAGAAGGCCCCCCAAGAAAAGACCAAGAAAGGTAAAACGGAGATTCATCATGCTTTTTTCCTGTTTTGAAACAATGAGGGATGGAACGAGAGGGAAGGGTGGAATCCCTCCCACAACAGGAAAAAGCGAAATCCCGAAGAGACTGTCACAGGGAGATGAAAAAAAAAAAGCGGGAATCCCCTCCCACTGCGAACCAGTGCTGTCCAAGATCATCCACCCCTCTCTCTGAAACCCCCCTCCATCCTCCTGGGAATCCGCATTCTAAGGCCAAAACTTCACCCTCCGAAATCAGGTTCCCCTTTTCCGCTGTCCAAGTTTTGGGGCTTCAACATGAAGTCTTGGCGCTTGGAGAAAGGCGATCTTGGACAGGCCCGAGTGCGAGCATCGATGCCGGATCCCATTTCGAGGCGTTTCCGCTCGCTTCGATACTGCAAGCTCGGTTGGGCCGAGAATGAGACATGGATGCGGAATCAGACTCCGAGGCGATAAAGCGCAGAAGCATTCCCCAGGCTCGGTTTTACTTTGGATGAGGCATGAATGCCGGATCAAACTTCAAGGCAATGCAGTCCCCTGGCCCTTCTCTGGTTCTTTGGGCTCATCCAGTGGTGAAACCAGGGTTGCCAAGGAACAATCCTTGGGACGAGGGGCTCCGGGCCAGTCGAGCCTGCTCGCCTCCTGGATCAGGGATACATCACAACCGGCCCTCTCGGCAAGCATCCACCCCAACTGGAACCGCGAAAGCGCCTTGGGGCCGGGGAGATGCTGGATCCCTTTGCGCTCCGGTTTCATCGCCAGGTCCACCAGAGTCTCGGCAGCGGTAGAGACCTCGAGAGGAGTTCGGATTTCGTCGGAGAAGAGTCGGACCCTTTCTCCTTTCCTGAGGGAATGGAGCAAAGGGTCGCTTGCCCCGTGCCTGCCATCGAAAGAAGGACCGTAGAGAAGAGGAAGCCTCAGAACCAGGTTGTTTGCGTCCTCGAGAACGAAGTCCTCCCCGGCCGCCTTGGTCTCGCCATAGACCATCAGGGGTTTGGGGAGGGCCTTTTCATCGTAGGGAGGGTGCTCTCCATCGAAGACCAGGTCGGTCGAAGTGAAGACCATCCGCCCCCCGAGGGAGCGGATGCATTGGGCGAGGGCTCCTGTGGACTCCACATTGACCCGAGAGGCGTCCTCGGGTTTTTCCTGGCATTCGGAGACTTTGCTCATGGCCGCGAGATGCAGGAGAAGGAGGTCTTGATCTTCACTCCCGTATTTCCGCAGGAAACGCTCCTCGATCTGAAAGGGCCAGAACAGATCGAATCCTTGGGCCCTTCCCAAGAGTTCGTAGGCGAGTCCCCGTTTCTCCAGGGCCTTGAGGACCTCGTGGCCCAGATAGCCCGTTCCTCCAGTCACCAGGATTTGCGGCACGACCCAGACTCCTAAACCGGTGTGGATGCAACGGGCACCGAGTCCGGGACGAACTCGGGATAGAGACGGCGGGAGAGATTGGTCTGGAGGAGTCCCTTGGGGTCCAGTTTTCGTTTGAGCGCGAGAAAGGCCTCCAGGTTCTCCCTCGGGAAGAAGCGATGGGCGCTGGAGGGCTCCAGAGTGGCGTCCTTGGCGAAGTAGAATTTACCGCCCGCCTCGAGGACGACCTCGTCCATCTTGTGGCAGTGGTACCAGAGCCGTTCCCGGTTCTGGTCGGTGACCTTGAAATCCATGGCGAAGGAGAAGCCGTCGATGGCGTGGGTGAGGAGGAAGGGGTCGGGGCGGTGGCGCTTGTAGACACCGAGGTAGGGGATGAGGCCGTCGCGATGGCACATGCGGAGCAGCTCCGTGTGCACGCGGGTGGCGTTCTCCTTGGGGACGAAGGACTGGTATTGGATGAGACCGCCGGGGAGGTAGGCCTTCTTCCAATCGGGGACGTAGTCGAGGAGAAAGTTGAAGGCAGCGTGGCCCTGTTGGTAGGGCTTGCCCCGGGTTTGCCCCCGGGTGCCCATGTGGAACTTGGCCGCGTTGACCAGGCGCATTCCAAAGTCGTTCATGAAGAACTTGAGTCCATGCCACATCCATCCCTTGGGGATGACCCCGAACAGGCGCTTGGGCAGGTCCTGGGCCTGCTCGTCGAGCATGGCCCTCGGGTTGGGATCCTCGCCCTCCTCGAGGTAGCGGGCTGCGTGGATGAGGCCTCGACCGAGGCGCTTTCCCCGGGGGAAGCAGTCGATCCAACCCACGAGGTAATCATAGTCATCCCGATGCTCGTCCAGATAGCAGGCCATGTGTTCCAGCGTCGGTGTTGAGACAGCCTCGACCTCCACCTTGCCGGAGTAGATCTTTTTGAGACGCATGCGGATTTCCAAAAAGCAGCCCAGCATCCCAAAGCCGGAGATCGCCGCGAAGAACAGCTCTTCGTTCTCCTCGCGGCTGCAATGGTGCACCTCCCCGTCCAAGGTCATGAACTTGAAGGAGAGGACGTGCTCGCCGACGGTGCCGTACTTCCAGTTGTTCTTGCCGTGCACATTCATGGAGAGGAGACCGCCGTAGGTGGGGTACATGGTTCCCGACACGACGGGAGGCCAGTAGCTCTTGGAGATCACACTGCGCCAGACCTTCTCGATCGTGACGCCCGGTTCCATGACAATGATTCCGCTCTCCTCGTCGAAGGAACGAATCCTGTCGAACTGACTGAGATCCAGGAGGATGCCGTCTCCATTCTGGGAGGCGTCCCCGTAGCTGCATCCCGCACCTCGAAACCCCACGGCCACTCCGTTCTCTCGCGCGAAGGCGAAGATCCTGGCGACATCCTCCTGGCTCTTGGGATGGACGACCACGGAGTTGGAACGGGTGGACATACCCCAGCCCTCGACCTCCTCCGGGACGATCCCGAGTTTCGCTGCGATTTCGATCAGATCCATGCTTCTCTTATATCGGCTGGACTCTGGGACTCATAAAAGATCCAGGAGAAGGGCTTCCAAATCCGCGAGTCGGAGCATGTTGGGGCCGTCGGAGGGGGCATGGTCGGGGTCCTCGTGCACCTCGAGGAAGAGGGCGTCGATGCCCACGGCGACGGCGGCCCGGGCAAGGGGAGGAACCATGCTCCGGTCCCCCGAGGTCGCGGCCCCCGCCCCTCCCGGACGCTGAACGGAATGGGTTGCGTCAAAGACGACGGGAGCCCCCAAGCTGCGCATTTCCACCAGCCCGGTGAAATCCACAACGAGGCGGTTGTAGCCAAAGCTCGTCCCCCGCTCGGTCAGGAGGACCTGCGGGTTGCCGCCCGCCAGGACCTTGTTCAGAGGGTGCCGCATGTCCTGGGGGCTCAGGAACTGGCCCTTTTTGATGTTGACGGGTTTGCCCGTCTTGGCGGCTGCCAAAAGCAAATCCGTCTGCCGGCAGAGAAAGGCCGGAATCTGGAGGAGATCCACGACCTCGGCAACCGGAGCGGCCTGCGCGGGTTCGTGGATGTCGGTGAGGATGGGCCTTCCGGTCTTCTCCTTGACGGCCGCAAGCCACTCGAGGCCCTTGGCCATCCCCGGGCCTCGGTACGCGTCGATGGAGGTCCGGTTGGCCTTGTCGAAACTCGCCTTGAAAACGAAGGGAAGGGAATGGCGGTCACAGATCTCCCCGATGGTCTCGGCATGGCGGATGGCGTGGTCCAGGTCCTCGAGGACACAGGGGCCTGCGAGGATGGCGAGGGGGCCTCCCCCACCGATCCGCACCTGTCCCACTTGGATCGGATTGGCAGCTTTCCGTTCTTTCATCGTTTCTCTCCTGGCTCCTCCCCGGAGCCGGATCCAGGCGCATCGCCCCGGGGACCCGGGACGTAAAAAGAGAGGGCCCCAGGGATGACCTCGATCTCCAGGGGGGCCGCAGGGCCAGGATCCCCATCCACCTGGATCTCTCCTCCGCTCTCGGTTTCGATCCGCACCTTGCAGACCTGCCGGCGCACGAGACGATCCCCTTCCTGCAACCCGCCGAATACCCCCTTGACCACGTGTCCAAGCATGGAGGTCGCCGTTCCGGCCGAGAAGCCCAGGACATCCAGAAGCCCGTCATCCCAGCGAATCCCCCTCGGAAGTTTCCAGAACCCCCCGATCTGGGCCACGTTGGTCACCAGGACCTCATCGAAGGGACCGAGCCGCTCCCCGTCCTCGAGGACGAAGAAGTGCCTTCCCTTTTCGTAATTCCAAAGGGAGCCCAGGATGGGACCCAAGTACTTGAGCTTGCCCAGCGTCCCCCCACCCCGCTTGGCGTGGACCTCGGCCACGATCCTGCCGTCAATGCCCAGGCCCGCGCAGAGGAAGAAGCGTCGCTCCTCGGCCTCCGAGCGGATCTTTCCCGCGTCGAAGCTGCGCCGGTGCCCGGCCTTGATCATCGCGGCGGTCTGGCGGGGGGACTTGGGGAGCTTCAGCTCGCTCGCCAGGACGTTGGCTGTCCCCGAGGGGCAGACAGCGATTCCAAGGCCGGGACCCGGATCCGCCTCCACCACTTCGGCAATGGTTCCATCACCCCCCACCACGCAGATGGCCTCGTAGGCGTCAAGGGGCCCCTGGACTCGCTCCCGGATCTGCCCCGGCCCCGAGCTGAGGAAAAGCTCGACGGGGTGCCCCATCTCCTGAAGGTCCTTGGCCAGATAGGGGACCAGTTCCCCGGCAAGGCCACCACCGGCCTTGGGGTTCGCGAGGATCAGGATGGTCGAGAGGACTGCCGCCACCCCCGAAATCGTAGCCCCAACTTCGCCCAAAGGTAGGGTGTCCCTCTTCCGGGACCACCCCCTTCCGGGATTGGGTGTCCCGCTTGCATGCGCCCAAGGGTAGGGTGTCCCTCTTCGGAGAATGGGTGTCCCGTTCGCCGCCCCGCCTCGGCGGGGGCAATCGGGAGATCTGATTGCTGGAGGTCCCTGGTCGCGGCGGCTAACCTCCGGGGCATGAGCAGCAGCAAAAACGCCATTGTGGTAGGAGCCTCGTCGGGGATCGGGGCGGCTTTCGCGCGGACCCTCGCTTCTCAGGGATACAGGGTCGCCCTCCTCGCTCGCCGGATCCCGGAGCTGGAGAAGGTCCAGCGGGGCATCGAGACGGGCTGGGGGGAGGGGCGGGCCCGAGTCTACGAGAACGATGTCTGCGACTACGAGGCGCCTCCGGCCCTGCTGGCCAAGATCGAGGAGGACATGGGCAAGGTCTCGCTCTTCTGCTACGCGGCTGGGGTTATGGCTGAGGTCGGCAAGGACGAGTATGACTTCGCCAAGGACAAGAAGGTCCTCGACGTCAACCTGACCGGTGCGATGGCCTGGCTGGACGAGGTTGCGACCCGTTTCCAAGCCCGGGGCGAAGGGACCATCGTGGGGATCTCCTCCATCGCGGGAGACCGGGGGCGGCGGGCCTTCCCCTCCTACCATGCGGCCAAGGCAGGGCTCAGCACCTTTCTCGAGTCCCTGAGGAACCGCCTCTTCCAGCACGGAGTGCAGGTCACCACGATCAAACCCGGATTCATCGACACTCCCATGACCCGGGGAATGGACGGGCTCTTCTGGCTCAAGACGGCCGACGAAGCCGCCCAGATGATCTGGAAGGCCGTGAGGCGCGGCCGCTCCACCGCCTACGTTCCCGCCCGCTGGGGCCTGGTCTCCCTCGTGATCCGCAGCATCCCCTCCCTGCTCTTCAAGCGGCTGGACATCTAGCGGGTTTTCCGAGACTCGTATCCACCTGCGCCCCCTTTTGCCCGAAGGGCTCGCGGAATGCTGCCCGTCCTTTACACAGCCACGCAATTTTCTCAGCTGTCCGGAACGCAGGTCCCTCCCTCCCGTATACCCCCCTCGCTGCCGCCGGAAAACCTGCGCGGCTTCCACTCCGGCTACCTCGATTCCTCCCTTTGAGTGGATCTCTCAACACAAGTCTGGAGTAGAAAGAATGCGTAAAACCTCGATTGCAGCCTCTCTCGCGCTGTTGACAGTTCTCAGTGTTTCCGTCAGCTCATGCATGTCGAACAGGAAAAAGGGCATGATGAAGCCCCCCTTCGGCTCCCCCAAGGACGTGGCGCAGGCCAATGACCTCTGGAGCCGGATCAGCGGTTACCGCACCTGGCAGAGTCCCGCCGGTATGTCGGGCTTCCAAAAAGGGCGCAGCCCCCACGGCAAGTACCTCAAGTACTACCTCAACTCCATCGCCGCCCGCGACCCGCTCGCGCCCGGCGCGATCGTCGTCAAGGAGAACTACATGGGAAAGAGCGATTCCATGCTCGGCCCCGTGACCGCGATGGAGAAGATCCCCGGCTATGACCCCGCCGACGGCGACTGGTTCTGGGTCAAGTTCAACCCCAGGGGCGAGGTCATGAAGAACCCCATGGGTATGTCCCTCGCGGGTAAGGTGGCCAAAGGCATGAAGAAGGGCTGCATCGCCTGCCACGCCAACGCGGGTGGAGGTGACTTCCTCTTCGTCAACGACGAATAGCCATGGATCGCCGCGGGGCGCTCGCCACCATCCTGGCTCTCCTTGTCGGCCTCGGGGGCTCGATCACCGGGCTGATCGCGGCCTTCATCAGCAACGCCTTCGGCAGGCCGCGGGCGAAAGGCTGGATCAAAGTCGGCAAGGCCGAAGATCTCAGTCCCGACACCTTCGGGCGGATCGTCCTGACCCTCGAACACAGGCACGCCTGGATGGACGCATCGGTCCCGATGACCATCTTCGTCAAGGACATGTATCCCAAGGATCCGATCGCCTACCTGGGGACCTGCAGCCACCTGGGTTGCACGGTCGCCTGGAAGGACAAGAGCAAACTCTTCGAGTGCCCCTGTCACGGCGGCAAGTACAACGCCAAGGGAGAAGTGGTCGATGGGCCACCCCCCCGCCCGCTGACCCAACTCAAGACCAGGATCAAGGGAGAAGACTTCTTCATCCTCCTTCCCGAGAAACGGGAGGGGATGGCATGAAGCTCTGGTGTGCCACCCTCGATTGGTTGAAAGCCCGAACCGATCTCCCCGACAAGACCAGAACCTTTTTGAACAAGCCCATCCCGGGCAACGTGGGCTGGCTCCACACCCTCGGAGCTCTCCTCCTCTTCTACCTGGTCCTGCAGACGATCACCGGGATCCTGATGGGCCTGTATTACAGCCCCTCCCCCGACCAGGCCCACGAGAGCATCCGTTACATCGACACCGAGCTGCGCCTGGGGGCCTTGGTCCACTCCCTGCATCACCACGGGGCCGCCTTCATCCTGATCACGGCCTTCCTCCACCTGATGCGCTCTTTCTTCCTCGCGGCCTATCGAGCGCCGCGGGAGCTGCTCTGGTGGTCCGGCCTCGTCCTCTTCCTCCTCCTCACCCTCTTCGCCTTCACGGGCCAACTCCTCCCCTTCGACAATCATGGCTATTGGGCCACCGAGGTAGGGATCCGAATCGCCTCGGCGCCTCCGGTGCTGGGACCCTACATCCGCGAATTCCTGACCGGGGGCTACGGCGATCTTGGAGCGACCACCTTGAGCCGCTTCATGATCCTCCACGTCGCTGTCCTGCCCCTGGTCTTTTTTGGTCTGGTGGGTCTCCACCTGGCCCTCCTCCAGAAGGTGGGCTCCGCTGGGCCGCTTCATGGCAGCCCCGAGCCCTACCGCAGCTTCTTCCCCGGTCAGGTCCTCAAGGATCTCAGCGTGGCGGCCCTGGGAGCGCTCGTCCTCTTCCTCGTAGCCTGGTTCATGCCTCCCGGGGACAGTGGTCCCGCCGACCCGGGGGCCACCGGCTTCGTCCCGCGGCCCGAGTGGTACTTCTTCGCCCACTACGAGATCCTCCGCATGCTCCCCTCGGGCTGGCAACTCCTCGGGACCTTTGTTCTTCCCACAGCCGCGGGAGGAGCGCTGGTGCTGCTCCCCCTCCTCGACCGCAAAAGCGGGGGGCTCTTGACCGACCGCCTGAGGTTCACTCTGGGAGGCCTCGTCCTTTTCGGGGTGGTGGGCCTCACGATCACCGGCCTGGTCGAGGAATCCCGCGAAAAACCAAAGGAGACCGCCATCGTCGGGGATCCGATCGCGGCGGGGAAGAAGCTCTTTCACACAAAAAAGTGCACCAAGTGCCACAGCATCGGCAAGGAGAAGGGCGGGGACAAGGGACCCAACCTCGCGCGGGTCGCCAGGCGCATTCGCCGGGACTTTTTCAAACCCTGGATTCGCAAACCCGGGTCCTTCCGGCCCGACACCGAGATGCCCAACTTCGAAGGTTCAGAGGAGGAGCTGGACGCCATCGTCCGCTACCTCCAGACCCTCAAATGAGTTTTACGAGGGCTTCTGCGCGCCCCGGCTGGAAGGAGCCCCAACACCAACCACTTTGGAGGAACAGACATGATTCGGATCTCATTGGCAGGCCTCGTTGGTCTCACTGCGGCCCTCTTCGCCTATCCTCAACCAAAGGGCGAAGACAAGAAACCCTTTGGCGGCCCGAAGGACGTCGCCTTCGCCAGGAAGGTCTGGACCCGGATGAAGAACTACCCCGACTGGGAGCTTCACTCGGATGTCATCAAGGGGCAAACCCCCCATGGAAAGTGGGTCAAGATCTACTCCTCCTGGATCCGGGTGGACGGCAAGCTCTTTCCCATCCTCGTCAAGGACAATTTCCGGGGGCGTGGTGTCAGCCCCAAGCGAATCCAGGAGGATCGAGGCAAGTGGCTCAAGGCCGTGACCATCATGCTCAAACGCAAGCCCGGCTATGACAAGGAGAACCAGGACTGGTTCTGGGCAAAATTCAGCCCCGACGGGAAGCTGGTGAACAACCCCAAGGGTGTCCCCCTTGCGGGCAGGGTGGCCAAGGGCTCCTCCAAGGGATGTATCAGCTGCCACTCCCAAGCCGACGGGGACGACTACCTTTTCTCCAACGACGGCTGAAACGGCGGGAACCCGCATCCCCCTCCGCCTGAAGCCGGAAAGCCTTCTCCCCCTCCTATGGGGATTTGAAACAGTGCTGAAATTTTCGACAAATTGAGCACGCCTCCCCCCCCATCCCTGCCGATAAATCGGACACTCACCGGGGAATGGGGGGAAAATGGACAAAGTCCACTTGGGGATGATCGCGGGGATCGGACTCCTCGTGCTGCCTATGGGAATCATCGGTTTGGGAGGAGCGACCCGGCAGCTCGAGGAGGAGCTGCCGGCCTTGGACCGTGGGAGGGCCGAAGGGCAACGGCTCCAGCTCCGCGTTCCGATGCCCGAGGAGCCCGGAAAACCTTCCTCTCCCGGGCTCGAGAGACGGAGCGCCCCGAGGCGTAAGCAGAGCAAGCGGGAGATCCGCATCCTCTTGGACCCGGTCACCTTTGGAATGCAGCGTCCCGACTTCGTTCGGAGTCTGGAGGAGCGTTTCCCCGGCTTCCATTTCCCAAGGGTCCGGCTCCGCGTGGAGGAAGGGAGGCAGAGGCTCTATGGGGGAACGGGCAGCATCCTGATCAGCAGCTGGGGGCTTCGCCACCGGGACAAGAAAAGGGGAATCCGGGAGAACAAGCTGGGCTACGTGGCTGCCGTGATCGCGGCCGGCAAGGAGGCTGGCCTGCCCCCCCGGATCGCCCGGAACCAGATCTACGATTTCTTGATCGGAGCCCCCGCACTCGGCGCGACCGGGCCAGTCGCTCCCCCGGCTCCCTTGAATCTCCAAGCCTACAACGCTCCCTGGTTCGCGGGGGGGCTGCTCAAAGGGCGTTTCTTCCCGGCCGCGACCTCGAGCCGGGTCCCGCTGCGCCTGAACTCCATCGACAAGGCGCTAAGGGGGAAGGGATACTCGCTCATTCCCCTCCCACGCAAAAACAAGGGCTTTCTCTACTCCATGGTGGATGGGGTCCTCCCGACCCGGGACAACCTCGTATTGGAGCGCTACCCCCTCAAGGTCTCCATCTACCTCGCCTACAACGAACAGGCAAAAAACAGCATAAGTCTCATGCGCATCCTGGCTTGGATCGCTTCGAAACAGGGGAAAAGGGCCTTTTCGGACTGGCTCATCTATTGAACTTCCCCAAGCCGGAGTCGGCTGAGGAAGCTCCAGGAATAAATCAAACGATCGCTTGAAACGATCGCTTGGACTCAGATATACTCTCCATCCATGGGAGATTCTGAGAAAACATGCGGGAGCGGTCCGGGAGGCAAGTCCACCCCTTCGGCGCGGACGCGCATCCTGGACGCAGCAGAACGGATCTTCGCTGAACAAGGGGTGGATGCCGCCTCTCTTCGCCGCATCACGCGCGAGGCCGAGGCCAATATCGCTGGAGTCCATTACTATTTCGGCTCCAAGAACGGACTGGTCCTGGAGGTTTACCGCAGACTGATCCGCCCGGTGAACAAAAAAAGGCTCTCCCTCCTCGACCAGGCCCGGGCCTCCGCTGGAGAGGATCCCATCCCCCTCCCCGAACTGGTCAAGATCTTCTTCATCCCCCCGCTCCTCATCTGCTATCAGGAGCACTGCGCCCGCCCCCACCTCCCCAGGCTGATCGGCCGGATGTTCAGCGATGCGCCGGACCTGATCCGAAAAATGATCGACGAGGAATTCTCCAAGATGAAGACCCGCTTCCTCGAAGAGCTAGGCATGAGCCTTGGACGACGCCCCAAGGAGGAACTGATCTGGAAGCTGCACTTCATGGTCGGGATCCTGGTCAACACCATGTTGGCCACCGAGTTTCCTCCCCTGAGTCTCCTGGACCACCACCCCGCAGAAAAACCCGCCCAATCCCTACGCCAAATCCTCGCCTTCGCCCTCGCGGGGATTCAGCAGGATCCAGAAAGCTTGGACCTCTCCATGGATGATTTCGAGTCCTACCGCGTGGACGAAGCAGTGTTCGGAGAAGCAGAATGAAGGCCAATCCCCCCCTCAAAGCGCCCTCCAAGCTCGCCCTGATCACAGTCTTCGCTCTCGCCTCCTGCTGGGGCAAGGCGGACTTCGACCCCGGAGAGCTGGACCTCTCTTTCCCCGAGCGCTTCACGAGCGATCCACCCAGGGTTTCCAGGAAGGCTCTCTGGGAAGGCCAGCGCTGGTGGGAAAGCCTCCGCGCCCCTGAACTGGATCGACTCATCCGGGAAGGACTCGAAGGGAGCAGAAGCCTCGCAGCCGCCGCACAAAGGATCGCCGCCGCCCGCGCCCAGGCCGAGGCCGCGGGAGGCAGCCTCTATCCCCAGGTCAGCGCGGGTCTCTCGGGTTCTCGGACCAAGCAGATCTTCGTGGGCTTTCCCATCCCTGGCCGGAGCGGCCCCCTGAGCAGTCGGACCAACAGCTATGGCCTCTCGCTGAACCTCTCCTGGGAGCTGGATCTCTGGGGCAAGCTCTCCGCACAAGCCCGTTCGGCCACCCTCGAAGCCAAACGGAGCGAAGAGCTGTACCAGGGAGCCGCCCTCAGTCTCTCGGGCCAGATGGCCAAAACATGGTTCGCCCTCATCGAAGCCAAGGAGCAGGAGAGGATCGCCAAGGGGACCCTGGAGACGGACAAGCAGATCCTCGGTTTCATCGAAGGGCGTTACCGCTCGGGCAAAAGCCGCCTGGTGGATGTCCAGCTCGCCAAGGAGCGGGCCATGAGTTCCGAGACGACCCTCGCGCGGGCAAAGCGCCTGGTAGCGCTGACGACGCGGCAGCTCGAGTATCTTTTGGGGCGACCCGCGCAAGGAACGCTCAGCAGCGCGACGAGGTTGCCCCCCCTTCCTCCCGCTCCGCCCGCCGGCCTCCCTGCCAGCCTCCTGGACCGAAGGCCCGACCTGCGCGCTGCGCGCCTCGCCCTCCTCTCCCGCAAGGAACTCCAAAAGGCCAGCAAGGCATCCCTCTATCCCAGCCTCTCCCTGACCGCCAGCGCGGGAACAAGGTCCAACCAGCTCAAGGATCTCATCGACGGGGACTTCAGCGTCTGGAGCCTGGCGGGAAACATCCTCCAGCCCATCTTCATGGGAGGGACCCTTCGCGCCCAGCTGCGCGCAAACCAGGCCCTGGCCGGAGCGAGCCTGCAGGACTTCGCCGACAAGGTGTTGAGGGCCCTCCTCGAGGTGGAGCAGGCTCTCAGCAACGAACAACATCTCCGCGAGGAACTCAAAGCAAGCCTCGCCTGGGTTTCAGCGGCCAAGGCTTCCGAAGCGACCACAAGCGACCGCTACCGCAGCGGCCGGGCCACCATCCTCGAAACTCTCAACGCGAAAAAGGCGCTCTTCCAGGCCCAATCCGCCCTGAGCGCCGTTCGCCGCAACCTCCTCCAAAACCGGGTCGACCTCTGCCTCGCCATGGGTGGACGCCTCGACCCCCCTGAGACGAGTCCCCAAACTCCCAAACAGGGCGAGCAGCCCTCCAGTCCCGCCCCCGAGGTGAGCCGACGATGACCGAACCAGAAAAACGTAGCGCCTTTTCCCTCTTTCTCGCCTGGGTCCTGCCGGTCCTTGTCCTCGGGATCGGGGTCTTTGGAACGATCCTGCTGATCAACAGCCGGACCCCTCCCAAGCGCATCCCTCCCAAAAAGCTCGTCCCTCTTGTGCGCTTCCACACGGCCCAGGCAAAGGAACACACCTTCAAGATCTCCACCAACGGGACGGTTCAAGCGGCGCACGAATCCTCCATCGTCGCCCTCGTCCCCGGCCAGATCGAATGGATCTCCAAAAAGCTCGAGGCCGGACTCAAGGTGCACAAGGGCGAGGTCCTCATCAAGATCGACCCCCGCGATTTCCGCACCCAGATCGAAGCCGCCAAGGCCGGGGTGGCCAAGGCTCAGAGGCGCCTCGCCGAGGAGAAGAAGGAGGCCCAGCTCGCCTTGGAAGAGTGGAAACGATCCAAGCAAAAGGGGGAACCCGACCCCCTCCTCTTGAGAACACCCCAGATCGCAGAGGCCCGGGCAGACCTCAACGCCGCCCGGAACAACCTGGAGCAGGCCCAGCGCAACCTCGAACGCACCCAGGTCAAGGCCCCCTTCGAAGGCATCATCGATAGCCGACTCGTGGACCTCGGCACCTGGGTGGGACCCGGGACTCCCCTCTTCCGCATCTTCTCCACCGATGCGGTCGAGGTGCGGCTCCCGGTGCGAACCGAGGACCTGGCTTGGATCGATCTCCCGAGCAACGGTCCCGCTCCCGTGGAGAGGACCAGCCTGCCGAGGGTCCGCCTGTCCACGCAGTTCGCCGGAAAGGAGGTCTGGTGGGAAGGCCATATCGTCCGCATGGAAGGCAAGATCGACCCCAAAAGCCGAATGGCCCACCTCATCGCCAGGGTGGAAGAGCCCTTCGCCAAGGCGCCCCCACTCTTCCCCGGACTCTTCGTCCGAGCCCGGATCCACGGGCGCAGGGTGGCCGAGGTCTTCGAGATCCCCCGGATGGCGATCCAGGAGGAACGCTTCGTCACCGTCATCGACTCGGAAAACCGGCTCCACCGAAAGAGGGTCGAAATCCTGAAAAAGAACCGGGACAGCGTGATCATCGGTTCCGGGATCCAGGCGGGACAGCGTCTTCTTCTCAGCTTCATCGAGACCGTCGTCGAAGGAATGAAGGTCCGCACAACAGGAGAAGGAGGGGCTCCAGGGGAAACGAACGGCGGCGAGGAGAAGAAATGAAAAAATGGGTCGAATGGTTCGCCGAGAACTCCGTTGCGGCCAATCTCTTGATGTTCCTGGTTGTCGTCGGCGGTTTTTTGACGATGTTCCAGTTGCGCAAGGAGGTCATCCCTGAAATCAACACGGAGCGGATCACCATCACGGTCCCCTACCCCGGCGCGACTCCCAGCGAGGTGGAGGAATCCATCTGCGTCAAGATCGAAGAAGAGGTCCAGGACCTCGCGGACATCAAGCGTGTCACCTCTTCCTCCCAGGAGGGGGTCGGTGTGGTCGTCATCGAAGCCCTCGAAGGGAGCGACATGGGCAAGCTCCTGGGAGAGGTCAAGAACCGGGTGGACGCCATCGACACCTTCCCCGAGGACGCCAAGGAGCTGGTCGTGCAGCAACTGGAGGTGCAGACCGAGGTGCTGACGATCGCCCTCGCGGCACCTACCTCCGAGATGGGCCTGCGCCGCTTGGGGGAACGGATTCGTGACGAGATCTCCGTCCTGGACGGGATCACGCGGGTGGACCTGATCGGGGGGCGGCCCTTCGAAATCAAGATCCAGGTTTCGGAGGAGAACCTTCGCAAGTGGGGTCTCAACTTCAGCCAGGTCGCCGATGCGATCCGGATGTCGAGCCTGGATCTCCCGGCGGGGACCCTGAAGACGCGAGGAGGTGAAGTCCTGATCCGCGGAATCGGACAGGCTTACGACCCCAAGGCGTTCGAAGAGATCCCGGTTCTCACGCAACCCGGAGGGGAGCGGGTCCTCCTTGGCGATGTGGCCAAGGTCGTGGACGGGTTCGAGGACATCGCGACCAGAACGCTTTTCGACGGCAAGAACTCGCTCCTGATCAAGGTCTACCGAGTGGGAGACCAGAGCGCGATCGCCGTCGCGGAAACCACCAAGGAATACCTCAAGCGCAAGCAACAGCAGCTCCCCGAAGGAGTGTCGCTCACGGTTTGGCTCGACAACGCGCGCTTGCTCAACGGGCGCCTCGACCTCCTCATGCGCAACGGGCGCATCGGGCTCCTTCTTGTGTTCCTGACCCTGGCCCTCTTCCTCCGGCTCAGGCTTGCCTTCTGGACCGCCTTCGGCATCCCGGTCTCCTTTCTGGGCGCCCTTTGGCTGCTTCCCGGACTCGAGGTCACGATCAACCTCATCTCCCTCTTCGGCTTCATCGTCGTCCTGGGGATCGTGGTCGATGACGCAATCGTCGTGGGCGAGAACGTCTTCTCCCATCTCGCCCGTGGCAAACCCATCAAGCAGGCGATCAAGGACGGAACCACCGAAGTCCTGGTCCCCGTGGTCTTCGCCGTCCTCACGACCATCGCCGCCTTTCTCCCCATGCTCGGCCTCCCTGGTACCTATGGGCAGTTTTCGCGCAACATCCCTTTGGTCGTCATCGCTTGCCTTTGCTTCAGCCTGGTCGAATCCCTCTTCGTCCTTCCAAGCCACTTGAGACACCTCAAAGTGGAGACCAGGGACCCCCTTGGGTGGAACCGGCTCTGGCTCGCCTTCCAATCCATCTTTACCAAGGGACTCGACCAGTTCATCCGCTTCGTGTACCGGCCCAGTCTCGACTTCCTCCTGCGCTGGCGTTACCTGACTCTTGCGGCGGGGGTTGCAACCTTTCTCCTCACGGTGGGAATGGTCGGGGCCGGCTGGCTCAAGTTCACCTTTTTCCCCAAGATCGACGCCGACAATGTCTCCTGCGCATTGACGATGCCCATCGGAACTCCCGCCGAAGCGACGCAAGAAGCCTTGGACCGAATCACGAAGGCGGTGGACCAGCTCAAGGCGGAGTTTGAAAAAACCCCGGGGAGCATCATCCGGCACACCCTCTCCACCTTGGGCTCCCAGCCCTATCGAATCCAACAGTCGAGGAATTCGGGAGGGGGACTCCTCCAATCGCGGCCCGTCTCCCACCTCGGCGAAGTGACCCTCGAACTCTCGCCCTCCGAAAACCGCCACATCAGCAGCCGCAAGATCGCCGACCGCTGGAGGGAGCTGGTCGGAAAGATCCCCGACGCCCTCGAACTCAGCTTTACAGGAGACCTCGTCTCCAGCGGAGCGGACATCAGCCTGCAGCTGACCAGCCCTGACATCGCCATCCTCCGTAAGGCCCGCAAGGAGGTCAAGGCGGTCCTCGCCTCCTACCCGGGTGTCTACGATCTCTCGGACTCCTTCCGGGTGGGGAAAAAGGAGATGCACCTCCGCTTGAAACCCAGCGCGGAGCCTCTGGGCCTGAGACAAGTTCCACTTTCGCGGCAGGTCCGGCAAGCGGTCTATGGTGAGGAGGCCCAGCGTGTCCAGCGGGGGCGGGATGACGTCCCGGTCATGGTCCGCTATCCCGACAAGGACCTCAAGAGTCTCTACGCCATCGAAGACATGAGGCTCCGGTTTCCCGGCGGAGACGAGATCCCCCTCAGCACAGTCGCCGACGTCTCCTTCGCGAGAACCCTCGCAGAGATCAAACGATCCGATCGCAACCGGGCCGTGCTCGTCAAGGCGAACGTGGACAAGGACAAGGGAGACCAGGAGAAGATCCTCTCGGATCTCAAGCAGCACATCCTTCCCCAAATGAGGCTTCGATATCCGGGGCTCAACTTTTCCTTCGAGGGAACGCAGCGGGAGCAGCGCTCCTTCATGGAAGGAATGAAGAAGCAGGCGCTCTTTTCGATCATCCTGATCTTCATCCTCCTCGCCATCCCCTTCCGCTCCTACCTGCAACCCTTGATCGTGATGTCGGTCATCCCCTTCGGGATCGTAGGAGCGGTCTGGGGGCACCTCCTCCTGGGGATGGATCTGACCATGATGTCCCTCATCGGACTCCTCGCGCTCTCGGGGGTGGTCGTCAATGACAGCCTGGTCGTAGTCGACTTCATCAACCGGGCGCGGCGCAAGGGCCTGGACTTGCACAAGGCGGTCCGCGAAGCGGGTGCGCGGCGTTTTCGCCCCATTCTCTTGACTTCGGCGACCACTTTCGCGGGGCTGACCCCCATGCTCCTCGAAAAGAGCCTGCAGGCGCGGTTCTTGATCCCCATGGCGGTGTCCCTGGGGTTCGGCATCGTCTTTTCGACGGTGATCACCCTCATTCTCGTGCCCTGCCTCTACCTCGTTCTCGAAGATGTCACGGGGGGCCGCCGTGGTCTGGGCGACGTGGATTCGGAGGGGGAGAGGAGGAAAAGCCCATAAAAAAGAAAAAGAGTAGGGAAGGGCCGGGTGGGCCAGGCCCTTCCCTCTCAAGGGCACCGAGAAAATGGGTTTTCTCAGAACGAATCAGCATAAGTGGTATGGGAGATCTTTCCAGGGGGGGAACAAGCACCTATCGAGGGAAAAACTCCAGACATGGCCTGGATGGCTGCGCTTTGGGGTAGATTGAGCGCATGCTCAGCCTTCTTCTGACCTGCTCCCTCAGCGCCATGGCCTTGCAGGATCCCGGCCCTCCCAAGGGAGAAGCGGTCCGGGGCATCACGATCTCCACCCATGGAATGGGTCGGGAATGGGCCGACCCAGAGGTGATGCAGCCCACGCTCAAAAAAATCCTGGAAACCGGGGCTGAATGGATCGCCTTGCATCCCTATGCCCGGATCCACGAAGATGGGCGCGTCACCTGGAGGAGGCGGAAAAATGGGGGGACACCCTCCTATTGGAGCAAACCGATCGCGCTTGCCCACAAAGCTGGGCTCAAGATCCTGATCAAGCCGCACATCGCCTACTGGGGTACCCGCTTCGCCTGGCGGGGGGAAATCGCGTTCAAGACGGAAGCGGAGTGGGAGCGTTTTTTTCAAGGATATCGGGATTGGATCCTGGCCCTCGCCGAGGCTTCCAGGGATGCGGACGGGTTTGTCGTGGGGACGGAACTGGACAAGACCCTGGGGCGGGAAAAGGAATGGAGGGCCCTGATCGCGGAAGTGCGCAAGAGGACGAAGGCACCCCTGACCTATGCAGCGAACTGGACGGACTATGAACGTGTCCCTTTTTGGGACGCCTTGGATGTAGTCGGGATCCAGGCTTATTTCCCTCTGACCGAGGCGAGGAGGCCCGACGACCGGGAACTGGACCGGGCTTGGGAAGAGCGGATGAAAAAGCTGAGGGCCTTTGCGAAGAAAACGAACCGCAACATCGTGTTCACCGAGATCGGTTACAATCGCAGTCACAAGGCGGCCCGGGAGCCATGGACCTACCGGACGGACGGAGCGGACGCCAAGCCCTTGCAGCGGCGCTGCCTGGGTGCGGCCCTGCGAGCCATCGAAAGAGAGCCCTGCGTCCTGGGTGCCTTTTTATGGAAGTGGTTCCCGGAGCCCTACCCGGTGGGGAGGAACTTCCAGTTGGCGACCAAGGAAATTCGTGCTTTGATCCGAAAGCACTGGCGCCCCGAGGAAAGGAAAAAGGCCAAGAAGCAAACCTCCGGGCGCTGACCCGCATGATTCATGAGCCCTGAACGGACCCAGCCCCTGCCTTCCCTGGAAAGCTTTGCTGATCGTTTCCTCCAGACGGTAAGCCGAAGGAGGCCCAAGAAACCCGGCGACCCCAGGCTTCTCTGCCTTGTGCCCTCGGCCCTCTTCGCCGAGGAATGCGCCCACCGTCTTCTCGAACGCTGCGGCTCGACCGCCGGGGTCGCCTTCCACACCCCCAACTCCCTCTCCCGTATCCTCTCCGAGGAAAGCGGGACACCCATGTTTCCGGCGGTTGGGCGGGCGGCGGTCCAAGCCTGGATGGAGCATCGGCTTGGAGCGATTCCTGCGGATGAGAGAGCACACCGTTCCAAGGTTTTGGAGGAGGACCTGGCCTACATAAAGCGTTTTCCCAAGGCGCGGCGGGCGCTCGTGGAAGCTCTCCTCCTCACCCGCCTGCATGGCTGCCGATCCAAGAACGACCTCCCTGATTCCCGAGGGGGTCGATTGCTGGGCCTCTTTCTCGAACCCTTCGCCCAAGCCCTGGAACAGGCAGGCCTGGCCGATCCGGCCCGCCGCCTGGAAGCCGGCCTGGCCCAGCTCCCCGGCTGGCTCGCCGCCAAAGAATGGGTGTCCCTCATCGCCTTTCCGGCGGCGGCGCAGAGTCCGGAGTTTTTGGCCTACGCGGAATGCTTGCAAGGAGCTGGGGGAGCGCTTGTGAAGGAGGAACGGGCGGAGGCGTTTCCCAGAATCCTTCCGGAGCTTCATTTTTTTTCGGCGCAGGGGGAGGAGGTCGAAACCGAGGAAGCGCTGGAGCGGATCCGGGGGCTGCTCGAGAAAGGAGTGCGCCCGGACCGGGTTGCTCTGTCCTTTGTCCAGGGGGAGCCCTACCTGCGGCTCATCGAGGAACGGGCGGATCGAATCGGACTGCCGCTACGGCCGACCAAGGGGATGGCGGTCCGTTTGACGGGGCGGGGTCGAGCAGGAAGGAACTGGTTGCGCTTTGTGCTCCTGGACGCGCCTTCGGAGCTGAGGGCCAAGGTTCTCCTGGAGCCTTTGCTCAAAGGGACGGGCAATGCGGCAGCGGCCGCCCTCGACCGGAGGGCGCGGGACGAAGGGTTCATAGGCGGGTTGGAGGAACTCCAATCCTTGTTCACGGAACTCCCGCAAGAGGTGGAGGGGCATGCCGCCCTGAGGAAGTTCCTCCGCGACTGCCTGGCGCTCCGCGAGGACCTCCTCGCAGCTCCCAGGACGAGCGCGCGCTGCCAGCTCCTGGCCGAGGGCATGCGAGACCAGATTCTCCTCCCCACCGGGAAAGAGGACCCCCTCCTTCGGACGCTCCAATCCTTGGCACAGGCGCGGGAGCTTTTGCCCCCGGACCATGCCCCCTGGTCGCTCGAAACGATGGCGCAGCTGTTCGAGGAGCTGCTCGAGGAAAGCTCCCTCCCCCTCCCCCAGACCGCGAAGGAAGGAATCCGCGTCCTCCCCCTTCAAAGGATGGGTGTCCTCGATTTCGACCATATTTTCGTCCTTGGCTGCCTGAGGGGCAGCTGGCCCAGGGCGCAGCGCCCCCATCCATGGCTGTCCCCCAAGGATCTCGAGTTCCTGGGAGCCAGGCCTCAAGAAGAGCAGGAGCGGGAAAGGCTCCACCTCCTCCTCCGAAAAGCGCGGCGCTCCCTCTGCCTCTCCTACCCCGGCGTCGATCTCCGCGCCAGGCCCAAGTCCCCCTCCCCCTGGCTCGAAGAACTCCGCGCGCTGAAGGGGGACACCCATCCCTTGCGCCCCGTCAGCGCCTCGCCCCGGGAGCGGCTGAGGCGGCGAGAGGTCGAGCGGATGGGGCTCTCCGAACTGGAGGCTATGACCCTGGCGGCTTTTGAGCGCAAGGACACCGCCCTGCGCCACTTCGGAGGGCGGGTCCCCTGTGTTCCTCCCCGGGGCGCCGAGTTCATCGCCCAGCGCGACCGCTTCCGCCCCGGCGAGGAGGCTGGCCCCTTCGACGCTCTCGGGCTCGGCCCCAGCCTCCAGGAGGACCAGCCCCTCTCGGTTACCGCTTTCGAAGACCTGGGGACCTGCCCTCTTCGTTTTTTCTTCCAGCACATCCTGGGCCTTCGCCCCCTTCCCCCGGAGCCGAGCATCGACCTTGTCTCCGCCCTCGACCGTGGTTCTGCCGTGCACCGCATCCTTCAAAAGGTCTTTGAGACCCTGATCGCAAAAGGCCTCTTCGATGAGGACCCCCTCCCCCTCGAAGCCTGCCTGGATGTCGGGCTCCAGGAGATGGGACGCCTCCTGCGCGCGGAGGCGGACCGACTCATGTCTCGCCAGTTTCTTCGCTTCCCCCGGCTTCGGCAGGAGGTCCTGGCCCTCTGGGGAAAAAGTCTCGAAGGCCAGCTCAGGCTCGATCTGCAGGACCTCGCCGCCACCCACAGCCGCCCCGTGGACCTCGAGAAAAAGCTGCAGGCCGCCCTCGTTTTTCGCAAGCAAGGCGAACAAGGCCCCAAGGAGAGCCGCCCCATCCTTCTCAAGGGCAAGTACGACCGTCTCGACCAGCTCCCGAGTGGGCGTTTTCGCATCCTCGACTACAAGACCGGTTCCAGTGCCAGGTCCATCTCGCGCAGAGAAGTTCTCCAGGGACACAAGACCCAGCTCTACCTCTACCAGAGACTCTTCCTCGAATCGGATCCCAGCCGAGGGGGTTCGGACCTCCTCCATCCCCTCGCCGCCCTTCGGGGCGTCGGCCCCAAGTTCCTCGTCCAGGAGAACGGTCCTCTCCCCGAGGCAGGGCTGGATGAAGACTTTTGGGAGGATCCCCTCAAAAGCCAGCTCGAGGACAGCCTCGCTACTCTGGTGGAGCTTTGCGATCGTGGGAACTTCCCCTTCGAAGCAAAGTCGGGAATCTGCAGCCACTGTGACTTCCAAAAGGCCTGCCCCCGGCACCACAGCCCCAGCCAGGACCGCATGGCCCGGGAGCCCAGGGCCGCCGAATACCAAAAACTCCAGAGCAAGCGGGCGCCCCGGAAAAAAGCTTCTTCTCGGAGGCCCAAACTGTGATCCAGGATCAGAACGAACGGGAAAAAGCCCTGCGCACCTTCAGCGAGAACACCTTGGTGATCGCAGGGGCGGGCACGGGCAAGACGAGCCTCCTCACCGGCCGGGTCCTGACAGCACTCCTCGGGCAGGGACTTGAACCGGAACAAATCCTGGTGACCACCTTCACCGAATCCGCGGCGCAGGAGATGGCGGAGCGCATCGAGCTTGCCCTCCGCCATTGCAGCCAGGGCGAACTCCCCCCGGGCGGCGACGCTGCCCGCGCCCTCGCCGCCCTGGGTCTCGCTCCCGAAGGGGTCCAAGCCCTCGCCCAGCGCCTTCTGCAAGTGGGCCTTCCCCCCATGCAGACGATTCACTCCTTCTGCCTCGGCGTCCTCCGGGACTTCTCCCGTGAGGCGGGGCTCCCTCCCAACCTGGATCTGCTGGATGAGGTGGCCCGCGACCAGCTCTTCGCGGCCTTTTTTCAAGGTTTTTTGGATTCGGAGTTCGGGGAGGGCAAACCCATCCTCAGCGAGGAGCAATGGGACCGTTGTTTTCAATGGCTCAGCATGGAGGAACTCCGGGAACTGCTGGAAAAGTGGCTTTCCAATCCAAGATGGGCCGCCCTGCCCCTCGACAAGGACCTGGCTCCTTTACAGGAACGAGGGCGGGCTTTGCATGCGCAAATGCGAGATCAAATCGCGGCTGTTTACGAAACCTGTTCGCTCCGAGCTGGTTGCAATTTCGAAACCGTCCTTGTCCCTTTTCACCGGGCCTTGGGGGAGTTCGTGGAGAAGGGTTTGGACTGCAGAAAGACTCCCGAGTGGCTCGCGATCGCGGCCATGCTTCCGAGCGGCATGGAAAGGACCCCCGGTGTTCCCTCGAAATATGCGCAAAAAGAACTGCTGGAAGGACTCTTCAAAACCTGCCGAAGCATGCTCCAGTCCATCAGCAAGATCCCCGATTCCGAGACCCTCGAGGCTCTGGGGATCCTCCTTGCCGAGTTGTCGAACCGTTTCAAGGAGTTCTGCGCCATCCAGGGGAAACTCAGCTTCGATGACATGATCGAGCGGACACGGCAGCTCGTCTGCCGCGGAGACCGGGTGCGCGACCTCCTCCGCCAACGCTACCGTCTCATCCTGGTCGACGAGTTCCAGGATACGGACCCTTCGCAGAACGAACTCTTTCTCCAGCTCGGAGACAGGGCGGGATCCCTCTTCGTCGTCGGTGATCCCAAGCAGAGCATCTATCGCTTCCGCGGCGCCGACATGGAAGCCTACGAGGAGGCCACCACCCGCATCCTGGCCCAGGGATCGACCTGCAAGCTCAGCGCGAACTTCCGCAGCCGGCCCGAGATTCTCGACTTTGTCAACCGCATCTGCGCAGTCCGAATCAGCCCAAGTCCGGGCCTGCAGCCTCCCTATGAAGAACTCAGCAGCGGAAGAGAGTTTCCCCCTCCATCCCAGCCCGCCATCCGCCTCCTTCGCAGCGAATGCCCACGGCGCACCCCCGCCCCGGAGCGGCGCATCCAGGAAGCAAGGATCCTTGGCGCCCAGCTCCTGGCCCGCAGAGAACGCATCGGAAGCGATGAGGCCTGGAAGGGGGTCGGACTTCTCGTCCGGACGCTGAACACCGGGGAAACCCTCGCCAAAGAGCTGCGGAAGATGGGTGTCCCCGTTCTCAAGGAGGGCGGAAAGAAGTTTTATGAACGATTCGAGATCCAACGCTTTCTGGCGCTCCTTGGGCTCATGGTGCACCCCCATGACGAAGCCTCCCTTCTCGCCATCCTACGGAGCCCCCTCGCTGCGGTCCCTGATGGGGAGCTGCTCCGCTATGCCAAGCAGGTCCAAGGTGGGGATGCGCCCCCCTTCGGGGAACTGCTCCTCTTGGGAGAAGAGGCTCTGGGCGGGTTGCCTGAGCCGCTCCGAGAAGCGATCCTCTCCCTCCAAACCCTGCGAGCCAGGATTCTCGACCTCCCCAGCGATCTTGCCCTCAAGCGCCTCCTCTGGGATTCGGGGCTCCAGGTGGCCGAGGCCGCAAGCTACGACGGCCATCAGCGCCTCGCCAACCTCCAACTCTTCATCGATGACTGCGCGACCAGGCTGCGCGAGGAGGGAGGGGACCTGCACGCGGCCTATGACAACCTCATCCGCCAGGCCCAGCGGGCGACCGACTTCAACGAGGCATCCCTCTTCGATCCCGAAACCAGGGCGGTTCGCGTCATGACCATCCACAAGGCAAAGGGGCTCGAGTTCGACCTCACGATCCTGGCGGACCTCACCGCTCGAAAGAACCACAAATCCAGCAAGGGCGCTTTTGGGTTCAAGACCTCTTCGGGGCGATGGCGGACAGTCTTCGACATCGGCTCCTGCAATTCTCCCCAGTTCTTTCTGATGGAAGAACGCCGGAAGCAGCACGAAGAAGCCCAGGAACGTCGCCTCGAATACGTTGCGATGACGAGGGCGCGGAGCGAACTCTGGTTGAGCTGGAACTCGGTCCCCACCAACAAGGCAGCTTTCGAACTCCCCGACCTGCTGGAAGGCCTGGGCCTGGAAGACCGGATCGAAGGTTTCACCGCCGAAGAGGAGGAGCCCCAAGCGCGGGGACGTCCCTCATCCAAACTCTCCTTGGATACCGTGGACCATTGGATCAAGCTCCGTGAAAAGACGGCGCGCAGGGCCTTCGCCTCCATGCGGGCATCCTTGCTCCCTCCCAGCAGTCAGGATCAGGGCACGCCCCAAGAGAGAGGGCAAGTCCGGGAGGGCCCCTCTCATGCCCCGAATCCTGAGGGAGAGGCTTTTGCCAAGAACCTTGGCACCCTCTGCCACTGGGTCCTTCAACAAAGGATCGAGCGCGGCCTGGCGGAGAGAATGGCCGTCGCCCGCAATTGGGTCCGGCAGGTGCCCGGGGAGGAGGACAGGGAGCGTCTCCTGGCCGAGTGCGCGATGATCTTCGACGCCTTCGAAGGATCCCCCCTCCAAGACCGCCTCGATGGGGGACGCGTCCTGGAACAGGAACTCCCCATCCTCCACCGCGGCAGGGACGGAAAAACTTGGCGGGGGACGATGGATCTCCTGTTGGAGGAGGGGGGGGACCTTGTGGTGGTGGATTTCAAAACAAACCGCCTGGGAGAGGATGGGATCCTCTCCTTGGCAAGCCGCTATCAGTGGCAGCTTCGCGTCTACCAGGAGGCGATCCAGGCGGCCTATGAGCTGGAGGAGGCTCCCGAGGGAGAGATCTGGGTCCTCCGCGAAGGCATCTCCCACCGCTATCCCAAGCCCTGAGTTGACAGCCAGTGATCCCGGCCCGACACTCTCCAGCATGAAGCTCAACGTCTCCGAAGCAGCCAACCTCCTCCAAGTCTCCGAACGGACCATCCGTCGGTGGATTGACATCCTCGGCCTCCCCGCCACCGAGGGAGAAGATGGGCCGGAGTTCCACCGCAGGGAACTGATCGAATGGGCGGACGCGCACAGCTTTCATCTCGCCAAGGAGGTCCCAGGCGAAAAAGACGCCACTCCTCCCAGCATCCAAGAGGCTTTGGAACAGGGCGGGATCCATCACCAGGTCCCGGGAAAAAGCGTCGAGGAATGCCTGGAACAGGTCTCCAGATTGCTCCACCTCCCCGACCCCATCGACCGCGTCTTTTTCCACCATGTCCTTTTGGCACGCGAGGACCTCGCCTCCACCGGGATCGGAGAAGGGATTGCCATCCCCCATGTCCGGGCACCCTTGGTGCTCCATGTGGACGTCCCCACACTCGGCCTCTTCTTTCTCGAATCCCCGGTGGACTGGGGAGCCATCGACAACAAACCGGTTGAAATCCTCTTCGCCCTCGTCAGCCCCGGAGTGCGCCAGCACCTTGGCCTCCTCTCCAGGATCTCCTTCGCGGTCCGTGACCCCGAATTTCACAACCTCCTCAAGGAACGCGCCTCTGGCCAGGCACTCCTCGAGGCGGCAGGAAGCATCGATCAGAAATTGGCCCAAAGGTAAAACAACAATGCTCGCGATCCTCTTCTCCACCGCCCCCCTCCTCCTCAACGGGGCTCTCCCCCCCACTCCTCAGAACGGAAAGGCTTCCAAGCCCGCCCAGGAGGAAACCGCCAGGTTTCAAAACTATGCCTTCCAGATTCCGAAAGAGTGGAGAAAGGCCAAGACCCAAGGAAAAACGCTCCGCTGGGTCCTGGTTGGAAAAAACGGAAAAAGCCTCTCCATGAGCATGGGAACTCTGGAAACCAGACTCAGCCCGCAACAATACCTGGTGGACCGACTCGGTAGACTCGGAGGAAAAGCGACGCCCAAGTACTATGGAGGCGACTCCTCGGGAATTCCCTACCTCGGGGTGGAGTTCCTGATGAACGCGGGAAAAGAAAAAGACCAGCGTACCCGGACTCTCATCGCCGTCTTCAGCCCGGGCTCGAAGAAAATCCGTTTCGTCGCCACAGGGGATGGAGACCTCCTTTTGAGCCAGCGGGCTGCCATCAAACGCCTACTCTTTACCTTCCGAGGCTGGGGCAAGCCCCTCCCTCAGAGGCTTCCCGATCCCGAGCCGGCCAAGCCCCGCTCCATGCCCAGCCTTTCCTCCCCGGGCCCTACCGCATCCCGGCCCTCGAAGAGTGGCGTGGCTCCTTCCAAGCCGATCAGCGGCCAACCCAAAGGTTGGAACCGGACCAAGGTCATGGACCTGACCCTCTTCTTCCCCAAGGCTTGGGTCCAACGCCAACCTTCGAACAACATGCGGCTTCTTGAGCTACACCTCAAAGGCTCAGACGGCGAAGGAGTCCTCGTGGCATATTACTTTGGGCCTTCCAGTGGTTCCATCCGGATGAACCTGGACCGATGGAAGGGGCAATTCCAGGATCCCAAGAACGTCCAGGAGAAGGAGATCAAGGGTGCCCGCTTCAAGACCACCCTACTGAGTTTGGATGGGATCTATGGGGGTGGGATGAGCGGAAAAAAGATCCAGGGCCGCAGCCGCCTCTTCGCCTGGATCACTCGCACTCCCAAGGGACCCTTCTACTTCAAGTTGGTCGCCCCCAAAAAAACCGTGGACCAATGGGAGGCGGACCTGCTCAAGGTCGCGCAACAGATCCGCTGACAGGTTTACCTGTAGGATTGGTTCTGACAGGGTCGCTTGCAGGGGGGAGGCGACAGTCCTCTACTGGCGGAGGGATTCGATGCGCCCAGCCTGGTCCAGGATCTGGGTGATCCGGAGGCCGTAGCAGTCATCCACCATGACGACTTCACCGCGGGCAATCAGCTTGCCGTTGACCCGGAGATCCACGGGCTCTTCGGATTTCTTGTCGAGAGGGAGGATGCTCCCGGGACCCAGTTCCAGGACCTGATCCAAGTTCATCTCCGCCCGGCCCACCTCGACCGAAATGGGGATGGGGACATCCAAGAGAAGGTCCAGATTCTGGCGCTCGGCCTGAGCCCCTTCACCGCCCTCCAGAGGGCCAAAGTCCACAGCTTGGGCTGTTACTTCGGGATTTGCCTGTTCTTCGCTCATTTCTTCCTCCACCGTTATCCCTTGTGCACCACCTCAAGAATTTTGGTGGCATACCGCCTTCCACGGGTGCCCAGCACACCCCGGAATTTCGTTTTCCCTTGAACCGGGATGTTCAGGAGATCTCCCGGTTTTGTCGTAAGTGAAAGGACATCGCCGGTCTTCAAGGCCAGGATGTCCCGAAGCTTCAATTCCATCTCCCCGAGGAGAACCTTGAGGCCCATGGGGATGTTCAAGACCGTCTCGGTCAAGAGGTTCCGATAAGCTCCCTCCTTTCCACCATCCGAAAGGAAACGAGAACTCTCCAAGGCTCCGAGATGCGGCTCCAGGGCGGCGTAGGGGACAGCCAGCCGAAGATCCCCGAAAAGAGGGTTTCCCGACACCTGGAAATGAAGAGCGAGGATGACTTCCTGGGCGGGGAGTACCTGGGCGAGCGTCGGGTTGGTGTAGCGAGCGATGACCTTGGGCTCGACCTGCACCATCTCCCCGAGCCCCTCCTGGATGTGGACGAGTAGAGGCTGCAAGAGGGCGTCCGCGACCTCGTACTCCGCTTCCGAAAGATCCTGAGGGCAGGTGTGGACCTCTCCCGTCCCACCAAGGATCCGATCCACTGCGCCATAAAGAAGCTCAGGAGAAACGGTCAGGATCGAAGGAAAGCGCAGCGGGTCCATCTGGAGGACGTAGGTTCCCGTTGGATTGTCCAAAAGGGAGAGCCAACTCGAGAAACGGAGCTGCTCCACGCCCACGCAATCGCAGCTCGCATCCAGCCGGAGCCGCTCCGCGATCGCGGACCCCATTTTCCGCGAGACCATCTCCTGGATCCGGGCGAGGACCTGGAGCTGAGCCCGGGTAAACCGGTTCGGTTTCAGGAGATCAAGTTCGGAAACCTTGTAAGAACCCTGGGACTCTCCGCCCGAAAAATCGAGGCTTTCGGCCTCCTCCAGCTCCTCGGGCATTCCCTCGTTCTGAAAAAGATCGAGGAGGGCGTCGATCTCGGCATTTGAAAGGATCTCTTCCACGGGCGTTTCCGAGCAGTCGGCCTACTTGATCAAGTATTCGTCAAAGTAAACGTCGGTCACCTTGGCGTGGGCTTCTTCGGGGTTGGGGAAGAAGGTCTCGTTCAGGATGTCCCGCATCTCCAACTTGAGTTGCAAGGCGTTATCCCCCCCCGTGAGTTCATCCACCTTTTTTCCCAACAGGAGAATCTGGATCCTGCTCCGGGCCTTGGGCATCCCCTCAAGAATGATACCTTGGGCCTTGAGATCATCTTCTGCCTTGTACTCGAAGGAGATCCCGATCTTGGCGACATTCCTGCGGGTCCCCGGATTGAAAGTCCAAGAGAGCTTATCGGGCCAAACCTTGGCTGGAAAGCTATCCAAGTCGACCGACTTCTTCTCATCCTCTGGTTTTTTGGGTGCGGTCATGGCAACAACACCCACCGCCCCGCCAACCACGAGGATCACCCCTAAAAGGATTGGAAGTACCTTGGACTTCCCACCTTCGTTTTCGCCGTCTTTCTTTTCCTTGTCGTCGGCCATCTGTCCATTCCTTCACATCTGGAAATCGGATTGGCTCTGGCTCGCACGATCCATGGTCTCGAACCATCCGTGCCAGTCGGGAAAAAAGGTGCCCGAATCGCGCCACTTCCCTTTGTTATCGGCACTTGGGGCTCACGACTTGCGTGGGATCCCGAACAAAGAGGAGCTAGCGTTTTCGGATCACTCGAATCGATAGAGTCCTCCAGGCGCCATTCTTGGCTTGCTTGGCCCGCAAAACGCCGGCAGAGGGCCGCAGCTCCGCAGTACATCCCACCTCCCGGAGAAACCGCAGAACGTTCTGGCAGCGCTGAGCCGCCAGATCCAGGGGAATCATGCTCTCGATAAAGCTGGCATACGTTCGAAACTCCACGGTGAAATCCCCGCCGTTGAGGCTCCTGGATAACTCGTCCAGATAGGCCAGGCCCTTCTGGGGGATCTCGGCCGAATGGTGGGCGAAGACAAAGGGGGCCGTCATCTCGATCTCTTCGGTGGCCTCCAGTTTTTCGCTTCGACTCTTGTGGAGTTCCACCTCGTCCCCCGTCCTTTCCTCCTCCGTCAACTCCCCCGGAGTCTTGTCCTGCTTCAGATACTGGGGTCTTGGGGCGTTGTTCTTGGCAAGGTATTTGGATCCCTCGAGGAGCCCCCCATTGCCCACTGTCGAATAGATCGCATTGGCCATGGACCCTCTCATGGCCTCCAGGAGCCCCGCCTGCTGTTGCTGAGCATAAACATTGAGAAGGATGAAGAACACCAGCAACAGGGTCATGAGGTCGGCAAAAGTCGCCATATAGGCGGGAACCCCGGCTTTTTTTTCTTCTTTGACTTCTACCGCCATCAGCGCCCTTCCTTCCCTGCGGATTCTTTGGGGAGGACCAACAGCTCCACTCTTCGGTTTTGGGACTGTTCCTCGTCTCCGATTCCCCGGGTTCTCGGGTGCCGATCCCCCTCCGAACGGATGGTCACCATCTCGAATTGAACTCCTTCCAACCCCATGATGCGGGCCACCCGTCTCGCCCTCGCAAGAGCGAGGGCGTCGTATCCTCCCAGCTTGGAATCTTTATCGGAGATCGTGTCGCAATGTCCTTCGATCACAAAGCGGCGTCCCCGATGCAATCGAAGGCGACGCCCCAGCTTTCGGATCTCCTCTTCGAAGCTGGCGGAGGGCCGATCATCCCCCGGTGCGAAACAACTCACCGTGGTAGGAACGATCCTCACCCCTCCATCCAGGGTCTTGTCCGAGATTACAAAACCATCCAGTTTCCGGATCTGATTTTCCAAGTCGGGGTTGGCTTTGTCATCCGGTCGAGAGACCCCCGAATCCGCCCGGTATTCCAGGGTGGGCGTTTCCATCAAATCGGGCTTGTTCTTCTGGTCCTTCCCAATGATCCCGAAGCCGCCTTTGACCATGTCCATCACCTTGTTCAGGGTGTCAGTCTCTTGGGTGGTAAAGGTCAGCATCATGATGAACAGAGTCACCAGGAGGGAGACGAGATCCGAGAAGGTAACCAGCCATTCGGGCGCGCCCTCTGGTGGGTCTTCTTCAGGTACGTCCATCGCATCCTCCAGGACTATGCCCGATCAACTCGACTCGACAGCTTCCCGGTCTTTGGGTGACAGGAAAGACTTCAACTTTTCTTTGACAAGGGCTGGCTTGTCTCCCGCTTGGATCGCGATGATTCCCTCCACCATCAGCCCCTTTAGAGCGACCTCTTCCTTGGAACGGTTATCCAACTTGGTTGCGAAGGGGATGTAAAAGAGGTTCGCTGTAAAAGCTCCGTAAAAGGTAGTCAAAAGGGCCACCGCCATACCTGCCCCGATCGCGCTGGGGTCGGACATGTTCTGGAGCATTTGGATCAACCCGATCAAGGTGCCGATCATTCCAAAAGCTGGGGCCATGGAACCCATGGTTTCGAGGATGGATTTTCCCTGCGAATGCCTACCCATGAGATTGACCAGATCGATCTCGAGAATCTCCCGGACGGTTGGGCCCGGAAAACCATCGATGATCAACCGGAGCCCCTTTTTCATGAATTCATCGTCCAGTTCCTCCAGTTTCTCCTCGAGCGCAAGGAGCCCTTCCTTTCGAGCAAGGTTGGAGTAAGAGACGATCCTTTCGATCTCCTCGGTAGGAGTGGGCAGAGGATAGAGGAGAACCTTTTTCACCACCCCCATGACCGAGAGGACGGCGGAGAGCTTGAAGCAGGTCAAAACCGAAGCGATCGTGCCCCCCATGACGATCATGACCGAAGGCGAATCCCAGAAGATGGAGATCGGGCCCCCCATCATGATCGCGACAAGCACAAGGACCAAACCCAGGATAACCCCGATCAGTGACGCGAGATCCATGCGGTCCTTCCCCCCTTCTTGGCCAGATACGACTTATCCCAATGGAGACGAAGTCCCCATTTCCCATAGGAGAGAAATCGGCTGTTCCCCATCCGGACTGTTCAAAACCACAACAGCCCAGCCTCATGGGGGCTTCGGCTCTACTTGGAAGTCCCCATTCCCTGCTGAAAACCCCCGCGGGTTCTCATTTGGGGCGGATCAATTTGATGGCTTTTTGGATGAGTTGAGCGCCTCGTTGGGTATCCATGATCTCCAGGATCTTGGCCGCGGCTTCGGGGTCCATGGTAACAAGGATTTTCACGGCAAGGTCTTCCTTGTCCGGAAGGAACTCAAGAAGGACTTCCGAAGCCTTCTGTGGCTTCATCAGAGCAAGAGAAACAGCCTGGCGCTTCAGGTTTTTCAGCTCGCTCTTCTTGAGAATTGTGATGTCAGCCTGGAAACGTGTCTTCAGAGTTTTCAAATCCTGGATTTTTCGATCCACTTCTTCCATCTTCCGAAGAACATTGTCCATCTCCTTTCGGATAGACGCCCTTCGGTCTTCGATGTCCGACTCTTGCAATTGGAGTTCGAACTCCCTGGTCTTGATGGAGGCCTTCTTCGCGAGGAGCTGGTCCTTGAGTTCTTCCGCCGATCGATAGAACTCCAGGATTTCCTCTCTAGTGGTCTGTGGGACAAAGCTTTTCAGAGTGAAGAGCCGCTTTTTTCGGACGCGGTCCGCTGAAACGATATGAACATCCTTTTTTGCGGGCTTCTCCTGCTCTTGCTTAGGCTCCTTCTTTTTTGGTTTTTCTTTCACTGCCGAGGCATCGATGGGCCCGAATTCATCGGATTCGGGGGGTTCGGGTTCTTTCAGGAATTGGTTCAAGACAGGAACAGAACGAACTCCTTCGGGGTTGAGTCTCCCGGCGACTCCAAGGAGTCCTACGACAGAAGCTCCAAATACCGCCACCCCGGCGGTCGCCAATCCCATGCCCGCAATGACACCTTTCATGCCTCACATCCTTATTGAAAAAGAGAACTGTCTCTCTCCTGGGGAGGTCTTCCCCTCGACAAGGAGGCAAGCTCCTCGATCTGATTCTGTTCCCACTTGGCTTGCTCAGACATCCAAGCATCCCGCCGAATCTCCCTGAGGCGGTCCAGGGCTTTGCGCTCCCTGTAGACTTCCAACCAATCCGACTCGATCTCTGCCAGGATCGCTTCGGACCTCCGGATCCGGAGCCCCAAGTTTCGGAGAGAATCTCCGAGGCGCATCCAATAGGTCTTCCATATTCCCGCTTGCGCCCCCATTCGGGCCATTTCACTCTCCGCTTCTTTTCGGGCTGCTTCCAGACGTTCCCTTTGCTGCAGGAGGAGTTCATGCTCGGCCTGAGCCCGCGCAAATTGGATCCGCTTGGTCTTCTCCGTACGAGAGACCAACTTCCGAACCTTCTCCAGACGAAAGACGAAACGCTTCATTGCCCCTTCTTATCGGCAAAATAGGAGGTCTAGGATGAGCCCAGGCCCGACGTCAGCCGTTCCATGAGCTGCTGGGTCTCCGCCAGGCTCCGGTCCTCGGATCCCTGATAGAGCAACTCCTGGATCCCCGGCATGAGATCGATGGCAAGATCCAGTTCGGGATCGGCCCCCCTCTTCCAAGCGCCGACCTGGATTAAATCCCGGTTTTCCTCATAGATCGAGAGGGCCTTACGAAGGAGCCGTGCCTTGGAAACAAGCTCGGGAGGCACGATCCGATCCATAAGACGACTCACCGATCCAAGGATGTCGATCGCGGGGAAATTCCCTCGGGAGGCGATCTTGCGATCCAGGATGATGTGCCCATCCAGGAGCCCTCGAACGGTGTCTGAAACGGGCTCGTTGAGGTCGTCTCCTTCGACGAGGACCGTGAGCATCCCGGTTATCGTACCCCTCCCCCCTGTCCCCAGGCGCTCTACAAGCCGTGGAAGTGTGGCGAAAAAGGAAGGCGGATATCCTCGAAGGGTAGGAGGCTCTCCCGCCGCCAACCCAATTTCCCGGGAGGCAGCGGCGAACCGGGTTACGGAATCCATCATGAAGAGAACGTTCTTTCCCTGATCCCGAAAGTATTCGGCGATCGTGACGGCAGAGAAGCTCGCCTTGTAGCGGAGGAGTGGCGAGGCATCGCTTGTCGCAACGATCAAAACCGACTTTGCCATCCCCTCGGGTCCCAAGACTCCTTCGACGAAATCCTTGACCTCACGGCCACGCTCTCCGATGAGAGCGATGACGTTGACATCTGAACTTGCGCCCCTGGCGATCATCCCCAGGAGAGTGGACTTGCCAACACCTGAGCCGGCAAAGATCCCGATTCTCTGACCGAGTCCATTGGTCAAGAACCCATCAATGGCGGAGATCCCTGTTTCAATGGGGGCGACAATCGGTTGACGTTCCATGGGGGAGGGAGGATCCCGCTGGACATCCAGTTCCTTTCCCCGAGGGGCGGGCCCCCCATCCAGGGGCCTTCCCAACCCATCCAATACTCTC
Source organism: Planctomycetota bacterium (assembly GCA_011321845.1). Lineage (GTDB taxonomy): Bacteria > Planctomycetota > UBA1135 > UBA1135 > HyVt-539. The sequence continues at coordinate 70,431 of DROQ01000096.1, forward strand.
CCGAGACATTCGTCCCCCACCCGGATGGAGAGAGGGCTCCCCGTCTGCTTGACGGGGTCTCCCGGGGCAACCCCCAGAGCGTTCCCGATAGGCATCAATACCGCGTGTCCACGGGAAAAACCTACGATTTCCGCGGGGACCGCTCCACTCTTGGCAGAAACCAGGCACAGCTCGCCCAAGGCAGCTTCCAGGCCCACGGCCTCCATCGTGATACCGGAGAGCCCTGTAATCTTGCCGATCTGCTCCCGCCGAGGGACCTCCTGTCCCAAGCTCAAGACCTGTTCCCAGCCGGGAAGATTCATGCGCCCAACTCTCCACGGATTTTTTGGACCATCCCCTCCAAAACCGTACGAGGGTCCTGAACAATCCTGCAATGGTTGCTTTCAATCCTGCAAGATCCGACAGGAACGGTTGGATCCACCTGGTATTCGACACGGCCCACGGAACCCTCTGCCCCATCGTCCTTTCCGTTTCCCATCCGTTCGAGCACAAGGCCCAGGTCCTGAGGATTCAAATAGATCGTAAGTTGCCCGCTCCCCACGCCCACGGCATGGGAGAGCGAGTCCCGGATGGTCGCGACAAGGTCGTAGTTCCCTGCCTCCAACTCCCTCCCCAAAGCTTCCCCAGCCAAGCGAAGGGCGAGTTCCAAAACATAAGAAGCCCATTCGTCCAACCGACTCTCAACGAGCCCCCGCAACTCCGGCAGGGTTCTTTCAATGCTCTGGAAGACTCGTTGGACAGCCTCTCGCTCCTGTTCTTCCTTCCGGACCTTTTCGAGAACAGGGTCGTAAACCTGGTTAGCAGCGTTCTGGGCGGGGTCCATAGCGAGCGGTTCACAGATTCCTTCCCCAATGGCCTGGGAAAGGCGAACCTGGTGGAGCCTCGCTGGAAAGCGAAGAGTAACAGACTTCATACCATCTGCTCCGCGCCACCGCCCACGGGCTGGATATCCCCACTCTCGATCATCGAACGAACGGTTCCCAGGATTTCCTTCTGAGCATCCAGAACTTCGCTCAAGGGAACAGGGCCCTTTGCATCCCGCTCGTCCACCACAATCTCCTTAGCCCTCTTCGAGAGATTATTGAAGATGTTCGCCTCCGTCTCCGGACTGCAGGCTTTGAGCGCAAGGGCAAGGACCGCGGTATCAATCGAAGCCAACACTTTCTGCATCGGCTTCTTATCGAGTAAGGCGAGATCATCAAAAGTGAACATCTCCTCGCGAATGGACTCGGCGACGGTCTCATCCTTGTCCGAAATCATATCCAGGACCGCCTTTTCCCCCGATCCCCCCACGTTGTTCAAAATACTCGCCGCCTTTTTGATCCATACCTTTGGCTCGGAACGGCCCATGGAGAGGTTCAAATCCTTGATCTTCTTCCTCATGACTTCGACAACCCTTTGGATCACTTCGGGCGAGGAATGGCCGAGGGTCGCGATCCGATGCAGGAGGTTGGCCCGGACCTCCTCAGGAAGTTTGGCAAGCACCTTTCCGGACTTCCCTGCATCCAAATGGGCCAAAAAAATCGCCGTGATTTGAGGGTGTTCGTCGATCAGGAGGCTTACCAGATCCTCGTCCGAGATCTCCTCGAACACAGCAAAGGGCCTCTGATCCAGGGTCTTCTGCTCCACACTGCTGATCAATTCCTGCCCCTTCTCTTCTCCGAAGGCCTTTTTCAACACCTCTCGAATCGTGACCCCCACATCTCCCAGAAGAAGGCCGGCCCCCTTGAATCGCTCCGCCGCCTCGGAAAAAACGCTCACAAGATCCCCCTCCCCAAAAGCGATTTCCTCCAACTCCTTCATCGCACGTGTCAAGGTTTCGACCTGGTCCTCTCCCATATGGCGAAGCACACTCGCAGACAATTCCGGATCGATCCCCAGGAGGATCGCGGCGATCTTTTGGTTTTTTGTCAGACCGTCACTCATGATGCGTCCGCTTTCTCCCGCAACCAATTCTCCATGAGCCTACCGACGCTTCCCGGGTCCTCGGCGACCACCTTTTCGATCTCCCGGCGGAGCTTTTTAATTTGCTGGGCAGGGGTCAACTCCTCCTCTCCGACCATTGCCGAAGCCCCGCCCCCCCCAACTCCCACGCTCTCTACTCCCGAAACGGACACCTTCTTCCCCTTTTTGAGGAGTCCCTTCAGGAACAGAAGCACAAAGAGGATGGAGAGGATCTGAGCGGCCAAAGGACCATATTGTTTCACCATCTCCATGATCCCATTCTCGGCAGGACCTTCCTCCGCCTCTTTGGGGAATTCCATCACAGCGGGAGTGATCGTCCCATCACGCTTGGGATCCCAGCCAACGGCCCCCATGACGAGGTTTACGATCTGAGTTTTGTCCTTTTCCAAACTCTTGTCAATCGCAAGAGAGATTGTGAGCTTCTTTACCTCCGGGGCGAGTGGACGTATCACGCGAGTCCCGAGGTTGGACTCATAGATCTCATGGGATCTACTCTCCTCCTGGGTATTGGCCCCACCCTCGCCGATCCCTTGGCCGGCGGAACCTCCCGCAATGGATCCTACTCCAGGGTCTCCTTGGGCCACTTTAGGCCGATTCACGGAGTTGGACTTGGTTGTTGTCTTTTCTTTGAGGATCTTGTCCGTCGGAGTGATGGTTTCCTTGAGGCTTGTAATCGTATTGGCATAGGTGACGGAGGCGGAAACTTGGGTTTTTCCCGGGTAGAGACGTTCCAGGGCCATCTGAGCCTTGGCGGTAAGGATCGAGGAATGCTTCATCTCAAGAGACAGGAGATCGGAGCTTGCCCCTCCGCCCGCGACATCGCCTTCCGAAAAGGAGTGTCCATCCGTACTATTCACGGTCACCATGGAGCGGTCGATCCCTAACGATTTCGTGGTGATCTCGATAGCCTGCCTCGCGACCGACTTAAAGTTTTCGGGCCTCCTCAGAGAAATGATGACACTGGCGCTCGGTTGGGCGGCGAGATCCTTGGAGACGAAGAAACTCCTCCGCGGGTTGTTATAGATGACCTTGGCCCACACAACCGAGCGATTGGCTTGGATCGCCTTCTCGACCTCTTTCGCCCGGACTCTGCGCATCATCTCATGGGTCATGTCCCTGGACATTGTGACCGAATCCAGAGCGCTCAGGGGGGAAGAATCATCACTGCCTTTTCCCAATCCGGCTTTGGCCAGAGCTGTCCCGGCCTTGGATTTGTCCCGAGAATCCACAAGGAGGACATCCCCTTGAATCCTGATCTGGACTCCCGCATCCTCCAAAAGGCGGATCGCTTTGGATCGCTCTTCTCCCACGAGATCATTCCTGAAAGGAACGTAATCAGGTCGCGTGCCAAAGTAGATCAGCGAGACCATCCCCAAGACAACTGCGGTCAAAACAGCCCCAACGATCAATCTTTGGGCTCCGGACAACTGGATCCAGATGTTCTTGAGTTGGCTTATCAAGTCCTGCAAAAACTGTGGCATTCTCCACCCTTTTCAAAAATGGGCCGAATCGAAGATCCCAGGGGACCCCCGACCAACCGGGTCAGACCTGAATCCTGGTTACTTCTTTCCATGCCTCGACAAGCCGACTGCGAATTTCCAACATGAGCTTGAAGGCGATGTCGGATTTACCCATGGCCGCCATGACTTCTTCCACGCTCTTGGTCTCACCAGTGACGAGGCCTTCCATTTTCTTTTTCACTTCCATTTGCCGGCCGGAAACTTCTTTCAAACCATCCAGCAACAGGTTCCCAAAATCGACTCCGTCGGCGCTCCTTTTCTCGCTGTCCCCGGAGATTTCAGGGTCCAGAAAAGGATCTCCACCCTTGGGCCTGATCCCACCCAAGGGTTTCTGAAAAAGGGCCTTAGCCCCGTCTTGAAGCATTTTTATTGTTTCCATCAGCGCGAACTCATATTGCTTACGGCTTGCTTGGCCATCGACCGATAAGCCCTGAAAGCCTGGAGGTTGGAGATGAAGGATCGACGAGCGGAGGCGAGATCCACCATCTCAAACATGATGTTTACGTTGGGAAGCCGAACAAACCCCTCGGAGTCGGCATACGGGTGCCCAGGAATCCGAACGCGCGGATGCTCGCTCTTCAGATCCGGAGCAACAGATTGGACCGCGACACCTCCCTCAACCCCCTCGCCATCCAAGATCTCTCTGAAGGTTACCTGCTTGCGCTGGTAGGGACCGTCCGGGCCAATCGTGTTCGCGTTTGCGATATTGGAGGCAATGATGTCCATGCGCGTTCGCTCCGCCGACATCCCGGAAATAGAAATATCAAAACCACCAAAGATTCCTTCTGCCATGATTCAAATCCTCCCTTAACGAGCCCTGATCGCTTCCACCATGGTCTTGTAGGTTCCGCCAGCGGCCTTGGTGAAGATTTCATGGAGCAGCTTGACCTTCTCCATCTTCATCAGCTCATTCATCACATTCACATCATTGCCATTGGCCTTGATCTCGGTTTTTCCCTCTTGAGTGACAGAGAACTGGACAGCGTCCAAGTTCTTTGGATCCCCGAGGGCGTCCCCGAGAACCGCCTCAAAGGGAACATCCTTGGTCCTGTAACCGGGGGTGTTCTGATTGGCGATGTTGTTCGTAATAACCCTTTGTTTGAGTTCCAGCCCGGAGAGGGCCTTCTCATAGAAGAGGGTGATGCGATCCAGATTCATCCTGACAATCCTTTGCCGTTAAAAAGTCCATGCGAATGGACTTTAGTTATCGACAGAAAGTGTCGGAAATCTTTACGCCCGGGCGAATTCTCAAGGCTTCCGGGGTGGATCAGCCGTGGGCGGGAGGTGTTTTTAGACGGTTGTAGAGGGTCCTCGGCGTAACCCCGAGGATCTTGGCGGCTTTTGTTCGATTTCCCCCACAAACCTTGAGCGTCTCATGAATGAGGCGGTCTTCGACCTCCTTGATCGTCCTCCCGACCAAAGCCTTGATTCCATCCTGGACCGGCTTCTTTGGGCTTGGACGCGGAAGCTCCACGGTGGGATTGCTCTCTCCAAGCCAAGAGACAACAAGCTCCGGCCGGATCACACCGTCTTGAGCCAGGACCACAGCCCTCTGGACCAGGTTTCTTACTTCTCTCACATTCCCCGGCCAGGAATAATTCTGAAACAATTGTTCTGTTTTCGCATCCAGGATCAAAGAACGATCTCCCCCCTGTTTTCGGATCTCCCGGTCCAGGAAGTGCCGAACGAGAGGAAGGATATCCTCCCTCCTCTCTCTCAAAGGTGGGATGTGGATGGGAAAAACATTCAAACGGAAAAACAGGTCTTCGCGGAAAGCCCCCTTGCCCACCTGCTCCTCGAGGTTTCGATTGGTCGCGGCGACCACTCTTACGTCAACGGCCCTCTCACGGTCTCCCCCTACTCTCTGGACGATCCGATCTTCGAGCACTCGCAACAATTTCGCCTGGAGGCCAAGAGGGATTTCACCGATCTCATCCAAGAAGATGGTTCCCCCGTTCGCAATCTCGAATTTCCCAGGACGAGCCTTGTTCGCTCCTGTAAAAGCCCCCGCCTCATGGCCGAAAAATTCGCTCTCCATCAGGGTTTCGGGTACAGCGGCACAGTTCACCTTGACAAAGGGCTTTCGTTTACGAAGTGAAGCATTGTGGAGTTCATTCGCAATTACTTCCTTCCCTGTTCCACTCTCCCCCGTGAGAAGGACAGTGACCGACTCCCTGGCAACCCTCCTTGCCAGGTGGACAACAGCATGCATTCCAGGGCTCTCGCAGATGATCTCTCCCTCGGAATTCGTCTGGGAGCGGAGATAGCGATTCTCCTCGACTAAGGTCTGTTTCTTACGAAGCCGCTCTAGAACGAGTTCGATCTGCTCCAACCCCACAGGTTTCACTAAGACATCATCCGCCCCCAGCCGAAGAGCTTTGACCGCAAGCTCGGTGGTCCCATAGGCCGTCACCAAGACGAGAGGGGTCTCTTTTTCCGCGTCCCTGAGACGCTCCAACAGCTCCAGACCGGTCATCCGTGGCATTTTTTGATCGGAAACAATCAGGTCGAATTCCGACCTTTCGAGAAGTCTCCAAGCTGCCAGCCCATCATCCACCGCCTTAACCTTGACCCCGAGGTTCACAAAGGCTTCTTCCAGGAAGGACCGGGAGAGAGGATCATCGTCCACAACCAGAATCCGCCAATCCTGGATATCCGAACTCAAGCCCCCTTTCTTGGGGCAAACAGTTCTCTCCTTGACCTCAAGCATCCCCCCCCCTTTGTCCACATCGAACCCGAAGCTCGAACCTGGCCCCAGGAACTCCGTCATTGAGGGCAACGATACTCCCTCCCATGGACTCCATGGCCTTCCGGCAAAAGGCGAGTCCCAAACCGGTTCCTTCGCTTTTTCCCGTAACAAAAGGGTCGAACACCCGTTCTCGCCAACCCGCGGGAATACCGGAACCATCATCCTCCACAAGGAGGGCAATCCACTGGGGCCCTCGACTTTTTCGCTCGAAGCGCACTTCCGTGGCGCCTGCTTCCTTGGCGTTTCGGACAAGGTTCTCCAGTACCGTGGGAAAGGCGATAGGATCCGCCTCGATCAAAAGCCTACCGTCCTCTTCAGAACAAGAGACTCGAAAATCTTCAACCAAAGGGCGCAGCCAGGACCTCAGGCTCATGGTCTTGGGGTTCCCCCGCTTTTCGGGCCGGGCGAATGCGAGGAGGTCGCTGACGATCCTCTCCACCCTCCCCACTCCCAGCTCGATGTTCTCGGCCCACTGTGCGACTCTCTCTGAATGAGGGTTCCTCCGCATGAGGGAGGCATAGCCACGAACCCCATTGAGAGGGTTTCTGATCTCGTGAGCAACCCCCAGGGAAAGGGTGGCGAGCCCTTCAATACGGTCCAATCGAGCCAACTCTTCTTGCAATGAAAGAACCTCTGTCTGATCGACAACAAAATGAAGGACTTCGGACTCCTTGGAACCTAGTTGCAGGCTGGTGACATCCAGGTTGCGCCTTCTTCCATCCATCCCCTCGATCTCCAAACGCGCGACACCTTTCCCCGGCACAAGCCGGCATAGCTCCGGAGCGAGTACCCCGTCCAGATCCTGGAGGAGACGCTTTCCCTCATCATTCCCCGGCCTGAGACCCTCGGGTCCTTGATGAAAAACCCCTAGAGGCATGGATTGGAGAATGCGTTCACGTTCCTCCAATCGGCTCCTCAAGGCTCGATTGGTCTCGGCCAACTCCCGATCCACCGAAGCGGCTCTCTCCTTCAGACTCTGGTAAGCTTTTTGAAGCTCATGGGTCGCCCTTTGGAATTGTTGGAACTGCGCCCTCAACTCCTCGATCCCGACCTCTTTGTCCTCAAAGCAGTCCGCGCTTACCATTTCAAATCCTTCAGATCGGGGATTTTAAAGGTCTTGGATTTGACTCCGGAGCGCCAGGAGAGGTAGTCCAACGCGGATTTGGCCGCCTTGGCCCAAGGCCCTGGGAGGTCTTTGCCATCCTCATCCTGCTCCGTGTCCACTTTAGCCACGATTTGAAGAACCTTTCGGGCCTCGTCCAGCCGCCCCAGGCTCTCAAGAATTCTGGCCCGAAGATAGTGCAAGCGGAGGGATCTCCGCTCTTTCTTCAGCGCCTTATCGACAAGGACCAGGGCGCTTCGGGGAAATCCCGCCTCCAGAAGCACCCGCAATCTCTTCTCCAATTTCTTCGTCGGTTCGATGGTCGCAATCAAGGGCCTTCCGGCAAGAAGAGGATCCATCGCCATGGGCAAGGGAAGAAATGGAACCATTTGTTTTTTCACCTCTACGGGCAACCGAACCAGGTCCAACGAATGATCCACAGCGCCACTGACTGGATCCCGTAGCTCATTCGGCCCATGTTTCTTCGGGCTGGCCAAGGAATGCTCCGGTCTACCACCCGTTTTCCCTTTCTTCCTGCCACCACTCGAACCTTTTTTCGGAGCAATCCCCGAGGGCGCAGCATAGGGAGTTGTCTCCCGCATAAAGACGCCCCTCTTTAGGGCGAGAAGTCTCTGTTGCAATTTCGTGGTATGCGAAGCCTCCTTATCCATCATGGATTGAAACTCCTCCCGGGAAATCCCTTCGAGAGGCCTGGAAAAAACCAGGAACTCCTCCTCGGAGATAGGGAGAAGGAGGTTGCGCCGTACCCGCAACCGAATCAACCGATCCATTGCATCCCTTTTCTTCGCCAATTCCTCTTTGAGGCTCTCCAGGGTACTTTTCGTATCCTTTTGAGCCTTTTCGCCCGCCCCCTGGAGGACGATCCCAAAAAGCAATAGGAATGGAAGCATCGTCATTGGACCCTCCCACTGAAAGCTGCCGCCGCTTCCCTTTTGCGCCCTAAGGCTAAATAAGCATCGCCCGCGATATCAGAGAACTGCGCCTGGATGTCTTTGTCCCTGGTAAGGGGCGCAAAGCGACGGACGAGGGCTACAACCCGGGCATAATTTTTCTGGAGAGCTTCGGCGCGAACATATAGGGATCGAGCTCTGTCTCCTATCTTGGATTTCTTTCCCAACAATGGCGTCACAAGGGCTTTTACCTTTTCAGCCTGCCGGTTGTTCAACAGTTCTTCACCCAAAAAGAGAGTTAACTCGGGAACCTTGTTTGCCCCGACTTTCTGGATCTGGGCCAGAAGCCTCCTGAAGGCATCATCCCTTTTCCCAAGAGACAGCAGGAGACGAGCCTCGAAGACTTCGGCGGCAAATTTCTCAGATGGCAGGAGATCCTTAGCTGCGGCGGCATTCCTCACGGCAAACAGGGCTTGGAGTGGATCTTCCATCACATATTCCGCCTTCGCCATTGCGAGCCAGGCCGCGGGAACACGCGAATCTGAAGGAGCCTTCCTGACAAACTGCCAGAGCTTGACTTCACCACGCTCCACATCCTCGGAGCTTCCCGCCTCGATATCCGAATACCCCGAAAGGAATTGAAAGGAGAGCCAAAGCTCATTTCGAAGAAAGATGGGATCGATAAGCTGCTCGAGTTGGATCATTTTGGAACGTACCTGGTCAGGCCTTCCTCTGAGACGATGCCCCTCGGCAACCCAAATCAAAAGCTCGGGGTACGTTTTCCTATCCTGGAATCCATCCAAGAACAGCTCGAGGCGATGTACCATCTCGTCCAATCGGAGGATGGCATCACTCTTCCGATGGCTTTTGAAAAGCTGCCTCGCCTTCTGCACATAGGCCTTGGCCATCAGAACAGCGGCCTTCGCTCCAATCTCGAGATCCTTCCAGGTTGACATGACCTGTCGGCTCCGGTCGATGCAAGCCTGGTACTGTCCCAGCTCGAAATAGCAAAGGGCTTCCTTGTAGAGGGCCTGTGGGACGAAGGGGTGATCGGGAGACAATTTCGCGAATTCCTTGAATTCCTTGGCTGCGGGAAGGAATTGTTTGGATTCCATGAGCAACAAGGCCATGTCGATGTGAACCCTTGCTTCGGCACTGGAGGTTTCTTTATTGATCCGGAGCTTGGAAGTCATGAGATTCCGGTACCAACGCAGGCTCCAATGCCTGAGACGCCTTCTCCCCGCCTCCGTGGCTGGGGAGGGAGGGCTGACCACCGTTGCGACTAAGGGTCCGAGTCCTTTCGTCCCCATGGGTGGAGAGAGCCTCTCTGTAACAAGATCCAAACCGGCGGCGACAGAGATCAACTCGGCGACGGATACGGCCTCCTGCGTATCGAAGCTCAAGGTCACAGATTCTTTTTCGAGGATGGTCCTCAGCTCTCCCAGCTCCAGGTTGAGCCGAAAAGCCCCAAGGATCTCCAACTCCCGGAGAGCGCTCCAGGCGGTTACACCGGAGCGGTTGGCGCTCACGAACAGGCGTGTCCCCACCTTTTTCTCGAACTTGAAGATCCTGTCGGGATCCATCGACTTTTGCTCCAGGCCCAGGGGCTTGGAGCTTCCCCCTCCTCCCTGAAGGGAAAAGAGTAGAGGCAAGAAAAGAACCATTGCTTTCATTTCTTCCCTCCAACGGATCCTTCCCTGGCTTCGCTTTTCGGACTGGATGGGGCGTTTTCGGGGATTTCCCGGGCTTCGTTCCTGTAACCATCCGCCAAGCGGAGATAAGCCAAGGGGATCTTCTCTTTGAGGCTCTTGGACATCTGGCTCTGCTGTAACAAGAACCGGGCAAGGTACCGCCGAGACTCTTCGTAATCCCGGACCGCATAGGCCTCTTCCGCCAAACGCCAAAGATCCGCGGGACCCAGAGCTTTTAATGTCCCCTTTTGAGCCAGGGCGAGGTACCGCCTCATTTCATCAAATCTCCCCGCCAGGCCGCAAAAGTGGGAGAGCTGGAGTTGGACCGTGCGGCGGACGGCTTCCTCCATGTTGGGCTCTTCCTTGAGAAGCCTCTGCAGATAGAGGATGGCTTGCGAGAGATTTCCCTTTTCCGATTCTTTCCAGGCCGCCTCCCAATACCTTGACCTTGGAATCGGGGGTTTCTTTTGCTCGGGGAGGACACCACCCTTCATGGCCTCGATACGTTTCCTGATCGCTGGAGGTAAAACCCCCGGCCTGTCCGCCCCCTCCTTCTTGGGATACTCCACCTTGGGAGGAGTTTTCTTCGGTTCCGGACCAAGACCGGGAATCGGAACAAGCCCCAAGACCGTCATCATGAGGAGATTGGCCAAAAGAACCATTGCAATCGCCCAATCCACCTTCGAGAAGCTCGCCAAGCGGGAAGGACCTTTGCGGCCTTTTTTACCTCCTTTTTTCTTCTTGCCCTTTGTCTCCCTGGACTCTTCGATGGCGGCATCCTTGAGAGCTTCACCCAGGTCTTCGTTGCCAGGATCCAGGTTGATCCCATCTACATGGATTTCGGGAGAGTCGGAAGGCTTTTCGGTCATTGCTCCATCTCCCCAAGGCCTTCGGTGTTTGTCCAGAGCAAACGGCTCAGGGTGGATTTCTCATGGCTTCCGATTGCCATCCGCTCCCTTCGCAACACTTCCAAACCGAATCGCAGCCAACTCGGTTTACGGGGAAGCCATTCTTCACTCTTCTGTTCATAGGATCGGAAAATGCCTTCCCAGGTATGGAATTTCTGGGGGAGAAACGGCTTTTCCTCGGATTCGACAAAGGCAAAAGCCGCCTTCCGGAAGACCCGTAGCTGAACTCCCGTGAGAACCCCTCTTTGATCACGGACCAGCCATAGATCCGAGCCTGGAAATGGGTCTTCTACAGCCGCCCTTGGGAGACTCTCTTTTTCGGAATGGAGTTCCAACTCCATTGCAACGACTTCATCGCTGACCTCGATCCTCCCAAGAGCTCCATGGAGAAGCGAAGGAAAAAGGGCACAAAGGCAATGGTCCCTTTCGCTCGGTGAAAGATCATGCTCCTTCAAGCGGTCCTCGGCATTCTGAAAGGGATCTTCAGACCCTTGGCTCATTCCGGAACTCTTCGTGTTTCCATGCTGGTTCTCCGAGGAATTCAGCAGGCCTTCCTTTTCCCGGATCCATGCCAGCAATTTCCCCGGAGCGATCGGTTTGGGGAGAAAGAAGACCCGGTCCGAATCCTCAAGCGATCCCAAGGGAGGAGCCTCCCTGGCGCTAAGGAGCAGACTCAAGCCACTCTCCGATTGATGGAACTGGCGGCACAGATCCAATCCCTGGCCTCCAGGGAGGTTCTGGTCCGTAATCAGAAGAGACCAGCCTCCTTCCTCCAGCATTGCCGAAGCCGGCGCAAAATCATGTGCTTCCTGGACATCCAAACCATGGAGCCGAAGGAAGGCGGAGAGGGCACCTGCGATTCCAGGCTCATCATCAACGAGCAAGATTCGCATCTCAATTCTCCTGGGACTTTGGGACCCGAATCTGAAAACAGGCCCCCCCCAAGGAGCTAGGGGCGGGAACGACCGTTCCACCATGGGCCTCGACCACCTTTTTCACAAAAGGAAGCCCAAGACCTGAACTGTTCGTCCCGGTAATGAAGGGTTCGAACATCCGCTCCATCAAATCTTCCGGGAGACCCGGGCCCCCATCTTCGACTTGGAGAAGAAATTCCTCTTCCCCGCCTTCGAAACGCAGTCGCAGCGTCCCTTCCCCCTGCATCGCACGCGCAGCATTTTCGCAGAGGTTGGCGACGGCCCTTTGGAACAGCGGCTCGTCCACTGGAACCTGCGACTCCCCCACAACCTCCACTTCCACCTCGAGGCCCGGATGGGAGGCCTGGGTTCTCTGCGCGAGGCTTCGAACAAGCCCAGGTAAATCATAAAACTTCGCAGTAACCTTTCCGGCGGTGGCAAAGTCCAGACAGGATTTCAGGAGATCTCGTATCCGGACCATCTCCTTTTCCGCCTGCTGGAGAAAGGGAGTTCGAGGATCCCCCTCGTCGGAAAGCTCGCGGACAACAGCAAGATTGGTGGTCGCCGAGGCAAGCGGGTTTCGAAGCTCATGGGCGATCATGCCCGCAAAATGTTCGAGTGTGCCGTTCATCGGAACCTCTCTAAACCCCCAAAGGGTTTCGCATCGGGCGTTTTCCCAATTTGTGAAGTTTGATTTTGTTGTAGAGAGTTGTCCGGTTGATTCCCAACTTGTCGGCGGCTCTCGAAATGTTCCAACCCATCTCATCCAAAACCCGCTCAATGAGGATACGCTCCATCGATTTGAGGGAACGATCATCGCGCGGAAGCTCCAAAGCCTCGGTTGGAATCACATCGCCCCCACCGGGAAGCCCCCCATGCCAGTGCGGGAGATGCTCATCTCCGATCAATCCAAAGGGGCAAAGGATTGCTGCATGCTCGACCGCGTTTTTGAGTTCACGAACATTCCCCGGCCAGGTGTACTCCACGAGGTCTTCCATTGCATCCTCGGTAAACCCTGTCAGGGCCTTGCCCATCTGCTTCCCGAAAAAGTCCAAGAAATAGTGCGCGAGAAGGGGAATGTCCTCCGGGCGCTCCCTCAAGGGTGGCGTCCGAATGGAGATCACGTGAAGCCTGTAATAGAGATCCTCACGGAACTTCCCTTCCTGGACCAATTGGGCAAGATTCCGGTTTGTGGCCGCAATGATCCGGACTCTCGACGGGTGATCTTTGACCCCACCCACCTTCCTATAGGACTTTTCCTGCAACACTCGGAGCAGCTTGGCTTGGAGATTCATCGGTAGTTCACCGATCTCATCCAGGAGCAGACTCCCTCCGGAAGCGGCAGCAAACAAACCATCCTTGCCTTCCTTGGTCGCCCCGGTGAATGCTCCGGCCTCATACCCGAAAAGCTCGGCCTCAAGGAGATTCTCGGTCAATGCTGCACAATTGATTCCGACAAAAGGCCCTTGGCTTCGGGCCGAATTCTCATGAATGCAGCGGGCGACCAGCTCCTTGCCGGTACCACTCTCGCCCTCGATCAGGATCGTTGTATCCGGAGCCTGGGCGACCTGGTGGATACGCTGTAGGGTTTGCCGGATGGAGTCGCTCTGTCCGACCAGTTCGGTCGAGGTCAACTCCCGAACACGCCCCTTGAGATTGTCGACTTGCCCCTTTAAGCGGCGTGTCTCCAAGCATCGGGTCGCAACGCCGATCAGTCGATCGGGATCGAAGGGTTTCTCCAGGACATCGAAAGCGCCCTTGCGCATGGCCTCGACTGTGGATCCAACGGTTCCATGGCCGGTAAGAATCACAACCTCCGGAGGGTTGCTCCCCTTCCTCAATGGGACGATCCCATCCAAGCCATTGGAACCTGGAAGCCGGATATCCAGGAAAACCAAATCAAAGGAATGGGACTCGTTGCGTCTGACAGCGTCTTCAAGGTCGCCAGACCCTTCCACCCAAAAACCTTTTTGGGAGAGAAGAGCCTTGAGGCCCTCTCGGATTCCCTCTTCGTCGTCCACAACAAGAATACGAGGAGGATGCATCTGGGGAAGGAGGTCGGTCATTCGTAGGCCTTCCATTTGATAATTGATAATGAGGGAAAGGTGAACAGGGCATCACTGCCCCCTGACACCGCAGTTTCGGCAAAATAGGCAAAGGACTTGAGGAACAATCTTCCTGGTCCCCCCTGAAAAGCGTTGCATGAGCCCCCATCTCCAGGCTTTGCCGAGGTGGAATTGGGCGAAGGACCCGGATCTTTTCGATGGGATGGGATTTTTCTTAAAGTTCCAAAGCGCGGACTTCCGATCCTGGAAAAAACTTCCTCGAACCCAGCTTGTGAGCCTGGGTCCGATCACAACGCTCGGTTGAGCTTTTGGAGAGTTCCAATGGGTTTAAGAGTCAATACCAACATCGCATCCTTGAACGCGCAGCGAAACCTCGAGGGGATCACCGCCCGGCTGAACACAAACTACCGGCGCCTCTCAACCGGCCTTCGCATCACGACCGCGGCGGACGACGCAGCGGGCCTGGCCATCTCCGAAAGGTTGCGGGCACAAATTCGTTCCATCCAACAAGCGAAGAGAAACGCGAATGACGGCATCTCTCTCGTCCAGACGACGGAGGGGGCGCTGAACGAAGTCTCCTCCATCATGATTCGTATGCGCGAGCTTGCGATCCAAGCCAACAACGGATCCGTCAGCTCCTCGGACCGAAAAACCCTCAACGAGGAGTTCTCGGCCTTGATCAGCGAGGTGGACCGCATCGCCAAGAGCACGCGATTCAACCAGATCTCTCTCCTCGATGGGAGCGCGACAAACCTGCAGTTCCAGGTCGGGTTCGGGACAACGGGAGGTGTTGACACCATTCTCGTGAGCCTCTCACCAGCCCTCTCGACTTCCCTGGGGTTGAACGGGTTGAGCATCAACTCCTCCGGCAGCCCCTCAGCCTCGATCGCAGCCATCGATACTGCCATCGACACGATTTCGAGC
>DROQ01000097.1 GCA_011321845.1 Planctomycetota bacterium
CGCCCTCCTCGGCGGCGCCCGCAACCCCGGCATCCAATCCCAGCCCGACCAGGCCCTCGTCGCCCAAGTGCGGGACACCCTATCCCGGCTCACCGGCCTCCGCGCCGAGCCCGCCTTCGTCCACGTCAGCCACCGCCGCCGCGCCCTCCCCCTCTACCAACCCGGCCACCGCGCCAAGCTCGCCACCATGGCCAAGGCCCTCCAGGCCTTCCCCGGCCTCGACCTCCTCGGCCTCTCCTACCTCCGCAGCTCCGTCGCCGGCTGCGTCCGCGAGGCCCGCCGCCTGGCGCGGTCCCACGCAGGCCAAGTCCCTCCATCCTAAGCCTGGACAAGGCCCCTTCCCCAGAGGGGATCCCCTCCTTGGGATTCCCCGTATATACTCCAGACCTCCCCAGCCTCGTTTCCAAGTTCGTGTCCCGCATTCGTGCAGAGATTCCGCCTCCCCCCGCTCCTTTTGGACGGCCGCCCTGGACCGCGCCCAGCTCGTCATCATCTGGTGCTCTGAGATGTATCCGGCCTACCAGATTCTTGGGCTCCAAAAGCTGCTCCGGGGGCTCCAAGGCCGATCCCTCCCGGTGATCGCGGGAGGAGGTTTCTTCCGCGTCCTCGACCCCCGGGAGCTGGCCTTCCCCAAGGAGATCAGGGCCCTGGAGATCGCCCGGGGTTTGCTCCCCTTCCGACCCCGGATCCGATGGTTCGCCCTCGGTTCGGTCGCGGACATCGTGCGGCTCCGGGACAAGGACCTTCGGCTGCTCCAGCAGAGCGGCTGCCACCGCATCGAAATGGGGAGCGAATCGGGCTCCGACCCCCAGCTAGGGCGTCTCGGGAAACGCCACAGGGCCGGGGACATTTTGGAAGCGACCGCCCGGCTTCGCGCCCACGGCATCCACAGCACCCACAATCTCATCTTCGGATCCCTGGGCGAAGAGCCCTCCGACCGGCGCGCCACCTTTCGCCTCGCACGCAAAATCGGACGGATCGACCCCAAGGCCCATCTCCAGTTTCGCCTCTACCAGGTCGTCCCCGGGACCAGCCACGGCGACCAGGCGCTCCGATCCATGCCCTGGTTCCCCAAGAGCCTGGATCAGCTCGCCACCTTCCGCCTGGGACTTGCCCAAGGCCAACGAAGCCTCCCCTGGCTCAGCGAGGAGGAGGAAGACCTCCTCCACAAGCTCACCGATTACGTCCTCCCCCTGGCCTTCCATCACCCTCATCCTTCCAAGCATCCCCTGGTCCAAACCTTCTTCCGGCGGCTCGCCAGGGCCCGGGTGCGAACCGGCCTCCAGCTCGGCTTGCGCTGGGAGGAGCGCATCTACCGCAAAGCCATCGGCGAACCCCTGCTCACCACTTATCTGCCTTAGGCGGCTTCCTAGACGGTTTTTCATCGCCTCGGATCCTCCCTTGGAGGCAGCCTCATTGACAGAAGGTCCTGGGGCCGGGAGGATGCCTGCAAAGGACCCCCTTGCCGAGGAACCCCCGATGAACTGGCGCGAGCATATCTCAGTCGACCCGCAAGTCTGTCACGGCAAGCCGTGCATCGCCGGAACGCGAGTCATGGTGTCGGTCATCCTGGACCATCTCGCTGCGGGCCAGTCCGTCGATGGGATCCTCGCCTCTTACCCGATGGTCACTGCCGAGGCCATCCGTGCGACGCTGGCCTACGCTGCCGACCTGGCGCGCGAGAGACTCGTCCCGCTGTCGGCGTAGGCCACGATGAGATTCAAACAGGCCGAGGCAATGGACTACGCCTCGCGCGATTACGGATCGGGAAACCCGATCGACAGCGCCCTTCTACGCGAACCATGCATGCAAAAGATTTCCTCCGAAGACCGACTTGGGCATGGTCACTGCGGATTCAAGCAATCCCCGGTTCTTCAGAAATGGATCCCCGGCAAAGATCAGGTCGGCTTGGGATGTGGTGGAGATGATCAACCAACAGGATGCAGTTGTTTCCAAAACCCTATTCAGCCAAATGTTTCAGCATGCGGGACCGCTTCTTCATGACATCGTCCAAATGTTTTTCGAGGGCTTCCTGTGGCACGACCCGAGGGAAGATTGGGGCAACAATGAGGTTTCCATTCTGAATGGTCAGTTGGACCTGACCATTCTCCTCCAATCCCAGAAGCTCCAAAATGGGCTTAACGAGGATCAGGGCTTGACTGTTTCCCACCCTGCGAAGCTGTTTGATCATCAAGGGCCTCCTTCTTTCAACCAATCATAGCACCCTCTTCTCGAGGCTCTTCAAAACCCTCTTGAGATCCCAAAGACGTAAACGCCCCAAAAGCACGGATCTCAATCCAACTCGTGCGGGGCTTCGCCGAGCTGGAGGTGCTGCACGCTGAGGGGGCGGCCGAAGGCTTGGGCATAGGCGGCGGCGAGGGCGCTCTCTTCGCGGGGGCCGAAGGCGCCGGGGCGTGCGAGGGCGATCAGGCAGCCGCCGAAGCCGGCGCCGGTGAGGCGCGCGCCGAGGACACCCTCCACCTCGCAGACAGCTTCGACGAGGAAGTCCAGCTCCGGGCAGGAGACCTCGTAGTCGGTCCGGCAGCTCTCGTGGGAAGCGCGGACGAGGGCACCGAAGGCCCCCAGGTCCCCGCGCTCCAGAGCTTCGACGGCCTGGCGGATGCGTTCGACCTCGGTGGCGACGTGGCGGGCGCGCTTGTAGAGGGTGGGACCCAACTCGGCGCGGGCCCTCTCGACCTCCGCTGGCGAGAAAGCGGCCAGGTGCCCTCGCTCGGGCGCGCCCGCCCGC
>DROQ01000098.1 GCA_011321845.1 Planctomycetota bacterium
AAGAGGATGGAGGGGGAGGGGGGGATGTTTGCTGGAAACGCCTGGAGGCGTTTCCTACCAAAAACGTCTGGAGACGTTTTCTACCAAAACGCCTGGAGGCGTTTTCTACGTAAAACACCTGGAGGTGTTTTCTACCAAAACGTCTGGAGACGTTTTCTACTAGACGCCTGGAGACGTTTTCTACTAGACGCCTGGAGGGGTTTTCTGCTGAAACGGGGGGAGGGGTTTTCTACTGGTGGGCTTGGAGCCAGGAGTGGCCGGTGCCGATGTCGACGGTGAGGGGGACTTCGAGCTGGGCGGCGTTTTCCATGCAGTCGCGGACGAGGGCGATGGTTGGGTCCAGTTCGGACTTGGGGCATTCGAGGACCAGTTCGTCGTGGACCTGGAGGAGCTGGCGGCCTTGGAGTTTGTGCTCGCGGAGGGCCTTGTGGAGGCGGATCATGGCGATCTTGATGATGTCGGCGGCGGTGCCCTGGATGGGGCTGTTGACGGCGACGTTCTCGGCGGCGACGCGGAGGCGGGGGACCTGGGAGTTGATCTCGGGGATGGGGCGGCGGCGGCCGAAGAGGGTGCGCACCTCGCCGTCCTCGCGGGCGTGCTCCAGGGTGGCGTCGAGCCAGTCCTTGACGCGGGGCATCTTTTTGAAGTAGGCCTCGATGAACTTTTTGGCTTGGGCGACGCTCATGCCCGTCTCGTTGGCGAGGCGTTTGGCCCCCATTCCGTAGACGAGGCCGTAGTTGATGACCTTGGCGTGGGAGCGCATGTCGCTGGTGACCAGCGCGGGCATGACGTCGAAGACGAGGGCGGCGGTGCGGCGGTGGACGTCCTCGCCCTTTTGGAATCCCTCGATCAGGTTTTCGTCCCGGGAGAGGTGGGCGAGGATGCGCAGCTCGATCTGGGAATAGTCGGAGGAGATCAGGACCCAGTCCGGAGCGCCGGCGACGAAGGCCCCCCGGATCTTGCGCCCCTCCTCGGTGCGGATGGGGATGTTCTGGAGGTTGGGGTTGTCGGAGGAGAGCCTTCCTGTGGACGCGACCGCCTGGTTGAAGGAAGTGTGGATGCGCCCCGTCTCGGGCCGGATCAGCTTGGGCAGGGCGTCGACGTAGGTGCCCTTGAGCTTGGTCAACTTGCGGTATTCGAGGAGCAGCGCTCCCATGGGATGCGCCCCGAGGGATTCGAGCACTGAGGCGTCCGTCCGGTACTGGCCCGTCTTGGTCTTGCTGAGTTTCTTGAGTCCCAGCTCATGCTGCACCTGGAGCTTCTCGAAGAGGATCTTGCCGAGCTGGGCGGGGCTCTGGATGTTGAACTCCTCGCCCGCCAGCTCATAGATCCTGGCGGTGAGTTCCTGGATCCTGGCGTCCATCTCCTCCGAGAGCTTTTTCA
Organism: Planctomycetota bacterium; assembly: GCA_011321845.1. Taxonomy (GTDB): domain Bacteria; phylum Planctomycetota; class UBA1135; order UBA1135; genus HyVt-539. The sequence continues at coordinate 1,384 of DROQ01000098.1, forward strand.
GAGTTTCCCGGTCCACCTTGATCCCCCGCGTCTCCATGTCCACGAGGACCTGGACCAGTGGGAGCTCGATGTCGTAGAACACCTCGCGCACGTCGTATTCTTCGATCTCCTCCTCGAGGGGTTTCTTGAGGCGGTAGGTGAAGTCCGCGTCCTCGCAAGCGTATTCCCCCACGATGACCTGGGAGATCTGGTCCATGGTCAGCTTCTTCTTGCCTGTCCCGATGAGTTCCTTGGTCGGGATCTTGCGGTAGTTGAAGTAGCGCAGCGAGAGTTCGTCCAGGTTGTGGCGGCGGATCCCGGGCGCAACGCAGTAGCTCGCGAGCATGGTGTCGAAGACCAAGCCCCGCACCTCGACCCCCAGGCTCTGCATGGCCTCGATGTCATACTTGAGGTTTTGCCCGATCTTGCCCAGCCCAGGGTCTTCGAGCAGCGGTTTCAAGACCGCGAGCCATTTGTCCTTGTCGTGCCCCGGGGGGAGATCGGGCGCGATCAGGGGCACATAGAACCCCTGGTTCGCATGGAAGGAGAAGGACATGCCGACCACTTCCAACTCCCCCTGGTCCAAGGAAGTCGTCTCGGTGTCGAAGGCGAAGCAGCCGGCCTCGCGCAGGCGCGCGGCCAGTTCCTCGACTTCCTCGAGGCTCTGGATCACCCTGTAATCGCGGTCCTTGCGCTGCTCCTTTTCCTGCTGCGCTTTGAGGAGCCCGTCGGCCAGGGCGCGAAACTCGAGCCGCCGGTAGAGCTTGAGGAGAGCTGCCGAGTCGAACTGTGGCGGTCCCAGGTCGTCGGGACCCAGGGGCAGGGCCAGGTTCGTTCGGATCGTGACGAGTTGTTTGGAGAGGAAAGCCTTGTCGCGGTTCTCCTCCAGGTTGGCCCGGAGCTTGGGTTTTGTGATCTCGTCCAGGTGCTCGTAGAGGTTTTCGAGTGTGCCGTATTGTTTGAGGAGGCGGGCCGCCGTCTTGGCGCCCACTCCGGGAACCCCCGGAACGTTGTCGCTGCTGTCCCCCATGAGGGCGAGCAGATCGACCATCTGCTCGGGACCCACCCCGAACTTCTTCACGACGTCCTCGGGGCCGAGGATCTTGGGCTCGCTGCTCCCCTTGGACATGAGGTCGTAGAGCCGGATTCTGCTGTCATCGATGAGTTGCATGAAGTCCTTGTCCCCCGTGACGAGGAAGACCTCGTCCCCCCGGTCCCGGCACTCGACCGCAAGGGTCCCGATGACGTCGTCCGCTTCCTGGCCCGCAAGCTCCAGGATGGGTAATCCCCAGGCGTGGACGACCTCGCGCATGTCCTCGAACTGCATCACCAGTTCCTCGGGGGCCTTGTCGCGAGTCGCCTTGTACTCGGGATAGATCTTGGTCCGTTCGAGGGCTTCCCGGGGACCGTCGAAGGCGATGGCCACCTTCTGCGGTTTTTCACGGTCGAAGAGCGCGCGCATCGTCATGATGAACCCGAAGGTGGCCGAGGTCGGGTGCCCGGTCGAGGTGGTCAGCCCTCCACCTCTGCCGGTGAATGCGAAGTGGGCGCGATAGGCGAGCGCGGTTCCATCTACGAGGAAGGTCCTTGTCATGGAGGCATTGTGGGCCGAACCGATCCCGGATTCAGCCCATGGCCTGGAAATTTCGATTTTCTTAGGATGGAAGACATCAAAGTAGACCTCGCAGTCATCGGTGCCGGCCCCGCAGGCCAAAAAGCCGCCATCCAGGCCGCCAAGCTCGGGAAGAGCGTGCTGGTGATCGAAAAAGAATCCCGTCTGGGGGGCGCCTGCCTGAACTACGGCACCATCCCCTCCAAGACCCTGCGCGAGGCCATCCTCGATCTCACGGGCTTCCGGGAACGCTCCTTCTATGGAGTGAGCAAGAGCAGGGAGAAGGCCCAGGTCTCCATCAACGACCTACTCTTCCGCCTGGAAAAGGTCCTGAACCAGCAGGGGGAGCTGATCCGGGAGCAGTTCGCGAGCAACAACATCCGGGTTCTTCAGGGGGCGGCCTCTTTCCGGACGGTCAACGTCCTCGAAGTCATGGACGAGGAGGGCAGAGGGACCTACTGGATCGAGGCGGGGCGCATCATCATCGCAACGGGCTCGCGCCCCCGAAACCCGGGGGAGGTTCCCTTCGACGAGGAATGCATCCTGGACTCCAACCGCCTGCTCAAGCTGGACCGCATCCCCGAGTCCATGCTGGTCCTGGGCTCCGGCATCATCGGAAGCGAATATGCGACCATGATGGCCGCCCTGGGGACCAAGGTGACTTTGATCGACCGGACGGACCGCCCTCTTCGTCTTTTGGACTCGGAGATCGGAAAGCTGTTCACCGAGTATTCGAAGGAAATGGGGGTGGACTTCCAGGGGGGGATGACCATCGACAAGATCGAGAAGACTCCCAAGGGGCGGGCCAGGGTCACCACCAAGGAAGGAAAATGCTTCGAGGCCGAGACCCTGTTCTTCGCCCTGGGCCGTGTCGCCAACGTCGAGACCCTGGGACTGGACAATATCGGCCTCGAGTTGACGGAACGGGGACATCTGCCCGTCAACCCCCTTTTCCAGACGGCATGGCCCAACATCTTCGCGGTGGGGGATGTCATCGGGGCTCCCGCCCTGGCCGCCACGTCCATGGAACAAGGCCGCCTGGCCGCTCGGAACGCCTTTGCCGCCCGCACCCACCAATTCCCCGAATTCTTTCCCTTCGGGGTCTACACCATCCCCGAAATCTCCTGGATCGGGGCCACTGAGGACCAGCTCAAGGAGAAGGGCTCCCAGTACGAGGTGGGTCGGGCCTACTACTACGAGATCGCGCGTGGCTCTATCGCGGGTGATACCAAGGGTTTGATCAAGATTCTCTTCCACCGGGAGACGAGGGAAGTCCTCGGAGTCCATATCCTGGGGACAGCTGCCGCCGAGCTGATCCATATCGCCCAGGTCGCTATGCACTTCCGGGCCAGGGTCGACTATTTCATCAACAACATCTTCAACTACCCGACCTTCGCCGAGGGGTATCGAATCGCCGCTCTCAACGGTTTGAACAAAAGTCTCGTTCCCTCTTGAGTCCCCACTCCCGAGATCCGGGGCCGGGAAAAGTGATACAAGGACGATACGTGGGGAGGGCTGCGTCCCTTGTTAAGATGCTATGGTGAAAAGCAGAGGGTTGGATCCTCCTCCCTCGGCGCAATTTCTTTGTAGAAGCCCTTTTGGGCGTTCTTGTGGTTAGAATAGGGCCAGGTAGCTTTGGCGTTCTTGCCGGCCTTCTGTGTCGGTACCTAGGCTATCTGGCAGCATGGACTTCCCAGTCTTCCCCCTTCCCTAGAGGATCTTTCATATGCAAACCTTCCACTCCATTGCTTTCGCCTCGTTGGGGCTGCTCGCTGTTGCCTCTGCCGAGCTCAATGGGCAAACCAAGGTCGTGATTCCTTCGGGCTATCAGAACACCGAGGGTAACATCGCCGAACTTCGCCCCTTCGCCTATGACCGGATTCGTTTGACCCAGTACATCGGCATCAACCTCCTCCGCAAGAGCATCCCCTTCAGAAAGACGATCACCGCGATCGCCTATCGCCGGGATGGGAGGGCCTTCACCAGGTCCACCTTTACCCGGAGGACTTCGCCGACCTGGACGATTCGCATGGGAAACTATTTCCCCACGACCTCCAATCCCAAGGAAGCCTATCTGAGACCTGGGACCGGCTCCTTCAACTCCCTCACGACGGTGTTCAACGCCAAGACCGTGAACTTCCCCAAGCTGGGCCCCGTGGGCTTCTCGACGCCTCCCTTCAATATCCGCTTTCCCTTGGACGCACCCTTCCAGTTCCTCTTGACGGGGGGCTATCTGGCCATCGATCACTTCGCCTATGAAACCAGGTACAGGATCTCGACCTATTTGATCGACGCGGTCCGTTCCCAAGTGGATGTGGGCACAGCGACTTCCTATGGGACCGCCTGCCCCCAGGGCAAGAACCGGGCCTTCGGGATCTCCTCCAATCCCGGCAGCGAGTTTCCTCTGGAACTGCGGCTCTTTGGCGGGGTACCCAACTCGCTGCTCATCGGCACCTTCGGGATCAGCAAGACCAAGTGGAATGGAGTTCCCCTTCCTCTGGACCTCGGTTTCCTCGGCCTCACGGGCTGCAAGATCTATGCGAGCGAAGAGATCATGATCCCCGTCAAGGCCAACACCAATGGTGGGGCCGCCATTGTCGCCAAGCTTCCCGCCGACCCCAGTCTGGCGGGGGTCAACCTCTATAGCCAATGGATCTCGCTGGACAAACGGGTCAACCCCAGCTTCCCCTTGAGCTTCTCCAACGGCATCGCCTTCCGCATCGGCAAATCCATGGGCAACCAGCCCCCGCTCGACGCATTCTTTACCTATGGTGAGAGCAATGCAGCAAGGGCGCGCATCGGTTTTGTCGATACGGGCATCAGCCTGGTGACGGAGTTCACTTACAAGTAAACCTACGAGGAAGCCCAGGAAGGAGATCCTTCCTCCAGAAGAACCCCCCCGACTGTGGAGCCGGGGGGGTTCTTTTTGCTTGGGATCATTTCGGGGTGAGGGTGAGGAGGAGGTCCTGGAGGCTGCTGGAGGGAGATTGGGAGATCAGGAGGGAGTTCCCATTGAACTTGGCCTTGCTCGCCGTCAGGACGGCTTTCTTGTGGTTCAGGGGAAGAAGGAGCTGGAAGCGCCCCCGGGCATCGGTTTCGGTGGACAGGATGGGGAAGGGGCGGAGCGAATGGAACCAGTCCATGTCCGCCTCGTTCCCCTTGAGGTTTTTGGGGCGCAGGAATGGTTTGCCCTCGAGCACCGGGCTGAGCGAGAGCATGACACCGGCCAAGGCTTCGCCTCGGTGGTTCTCCACCCTGCCTGAAACCGGGGAGGCGGGGGGAATGGGGAGGAGGAGCCTGGCCTGCCGGTTGGCAGGAAGGGAGACGGTGCCTGCGCAGTGGTTGCCGTTGGGCTCGAGGATGGCATAGCGGAGGCGAGGAACGGGAGAAAGGAGCAGAGTCGCGCGATTCAGGGGATCCAACTGGGTCCGGATGTGGGAGGTGCCGAGATAGAGGGAGGTCCCCTGGGCCTTCTTGGGGGATCGGGGAACCCAGAAAAAACAGTCGGATCGTCGTTCCTCGTTGGAGCTGGCCTCGACCCGTAAATGCAGGATTTGGGTCTTCTTCAGGTTCCACTCGAAGGGGGAAAGGGGTTTGGAGGAGCTGGGAAAGGGGACGAGGGTGGTTGGGGTGGCCCTGGGGTGTTGGGCCCGCAGGCGGGGAGGGATCTCTTTGTAGGCTCGTCGGTCCAGGAGGAGTTGGACGAGGGCCGCCTCGTAGAGGGTCGTCCTCTCCTGGGGACGGGGGAGGAGGACCTGCCCGGTCTCGTCTCCTTCCAGGAGGATTCCCCGGGGGGTTCGCTGGAAGGGGTCCTCCGCGGGAAAAGGATGCTCCCCGTAAGCAGGAGGGGGAAGAACGAGGAAGACTTTGGGGTGGGGGAGAGGTTTCCCGTCGAAACCCAGAACGCGAAGGAGCCTCCCCTTCGCCTTGGGGACGGGGAAGTGGAAGGTCGCGAAGGAGGTCGAGGGGATCCCGCTTCGGCTGCTTTGGGGCATGCCCAGGGCGGATTCTGTCAGGGCAGTGAAAGGGCTTCGGGCCTGGAAGAAGAAGAGACGGAAGGGACCAGGACGGTAGCTTTTGGAGGAGGACAACTGGAAGGGGGGATGGAGTTCGAAGGCCGGGAGCGCGAAGGGGAGGGTCCCGTCGTCCCGGGTGCTGCCCAGGGGGATGGCCTGGAGGTCACAGAGGAGGAAGAGGGGGAGTCCGGGGCGGGGGGCGCCCTCCAGCTTGGGGTGGAGGGTCGCCTTGTAGGCACCCTTCCCTTCGATCCGGATGTCCTGGTCCAGGGAGAGGGGCGCGGCGAGGAGGAACGCTCCTGTTTTGTCGAAGAGGCGGAGGCTCGCCCGCTTGCCGGGAAGGAGGGGAAGAGAGATGGGCTCTCCCAGGCGGGGAAGGCTGAGGATCCAGCGGCGGTTTCCTCCCAAGGGCCGGAGTTCGACACGGTAGGGGCCTCTCCCTCGCCATGGTTTCCCGAGTTGGATCTGGAGCTTGTGCCGAGCACGGATGGTCACGGCGCGGAGGTGGACGCGGCCTTTGGCGAAGAAGGGCTCCGAGAGGGCGGTGATCCGGAACCGTCCGGGGGACTTGTTGTTGAAGCCGAAGGCCCTGTAGGGGCGGCCGGGAAGGAGTTTCAAGCGGAAGCGACCCCGGTTGTCGCTCCGGGTGTGGAGGATGTCGGGGTCGACGGGCCGGGGGAGGCCCTCGCGGATGTCGCCATAGGCATGGATCTCGGCGTGGACCATGGGGTTGCCCGAGGCGTCCCGGATGAGGCCGATGACCTTGTAGCGCGTGGGTTGGGGAGTTTCGGTAAAAGCCCCTGGGGAGGTTTGCGCCTTGGCGTTCTTGGGCGGATGGGGCGCCTTCTGGGCCTGGGGTGGGAATAGGAAAGAAAGGGGGAGGAGGAAGGAGGGGCGAAGAATGGCTCCGGGCATGCGTCACTCCGTGGGTTGCTGGATTCCTGGTGGGAGGGTTGATTCTACATGCGCTGGAGAGTTCCTGCAGGGTTTTCGAGGAGCATGCTGTGGCCGGCCCGGGGAACGGGGATGTAGGTCCCCTGGGGGAGGAGGCGGGCGCATTCCTCGATGTCGGCGGGGTCGACGAGGCTGTCCTCGAGGCCGGCGTGGAGGTCGACGGGGACCTGGATGCGCGGGAGCAGGGGCTCGAGGAGGGTGTCCTGGATGGCCTGGATCTGGGCGAGGGTGGTGCGCAGCTCCTCTTCGCTTGGGGTGAAGTTGCGGCTGAGATCCTCGACGAGGGCGGGGCGGGCCTTCTGGAAACTTGCGCCGAAGAGGAAGGGGCGCAGGGCCCTGCCCAGGTCGGGGCCGTGGAAGGAGCGGAAGACCAGGTCGAAGAAGGCGTAGACGGCGCGGGCGCGCGGGGTCTGGAGGGCGGTGGTGCCGAAGAGCCAGGCCTTGTCGACCTGGACGTTGTGGGGGCCGCCGAGCTGGGCGCAGAAGGCGAGGGCGACCTTGCCGCCCATGGAGGTGCCGAGGAGCTGGCAGCGCCGCCAGCCCAGGTGGTCCAGGAGGAGGACGAGCTGCCGCACGGCGCCTTCGAAGCTCCAGGGGGTCCTGGCGGGGCCAGCGCGGCCCAGGCCGGGGGGGTCGAAGACGCAGGCCTCGTAGCCCATGCGGGCCAGGGTGCGGGGCAGGGTGCCGAAGAGCCGGGAGCTGTTCCCGAGCCCGGGGATCAGGACAATGGGTGTCCCGCTTCCTTCGAGGCGGAAGGGGAGGGTGGCGCCGTCGGGGAGGCTGAGGGAGGACCAGGAGTTCATCGGCCTTTGGGGTGGAGGAACATGGCGTAGCTGCCGAGGGCGCCCTCGGCGATCCGGCGGAAGACCCGGCTGATGCCCGCGGCGATGGTGAGCTGGTAGTAGGGGGTCTTGCGGATCAGGGGGCGGCGGTCGGCGAGGTAGGCGATGTGGATGGGGACGGCCGTGGCCTGGGCGGCGGGGAGGGCGAGGTCGGCGATGGCGCGCATGCTCTGGATCCGGCCGGCCATGGGGGCGGAGCAGGGGAGCCAGAGGACGCAGTCCGGGCCCTCCGGGCGCAGGGGGAGGTCGGGCAGGGGGAGGGGGGCGCCGCTGCGCAGGCCGAGGACACGCTGGAGGAGGGCGGCGGCGTGGTCGGCCTTGCCCTTGCCCTTGAGTTTTTGGAGGAAGGCGGCGAGTTTTTTCCGCGTGGCCGGGCCGGGAGGGGCGTAGCCCCGCTTGGGGAAGGCGCGGGTCTTCTTGCCGTAGCAGACCAGGCGGAAGCGCTGGTCCCTGGACAGGGCGCCCACGAAGCGCAGGATCTCCTCGCTCGCGGCCTGGCCGAGGGTCCTCTTGGGGACCCCCTTGGGGCGGGTGGTCTTGCCGCTGCGATCCAGGGGATACCAGGGGCCGCTGAGGGCGGCGGAGCTGTCGAGCAGGATCAGGACCCGCCTGCCGAGGGCGGGGCGGCCGAAGAGCCGGGGGAGGTCCTTGGGGTAGCTGGGGTGGGGGCGCTCGCGCCGGGAGCGGCGGCGCCGGCCTTGCGGGGCCAGCAGCTCGTCGATCCCGTCCAGCCACCAGCGCAGGCGGGGGGAGGAGCTGTCCTCCCTCAGGGCGCGGAGGGCGGGGAGCCAGGCCTTGGTCTCCTTGGGTTTGGCGGCGTAGAGCATGCGGCAGATGGCGAGGCGTTCCTCGATGGGGGTGTCGCCGGCGAGCAGGCGGCGGCGGGCGAGGCCGAGGGCGGCGGCGCGCTTGGGGGCGGCCTCGCCCAGCTCCT
>DROQ01000099.1 GCA_011321845.1 Planctomycetota bacterium
AACCCCCCTCGCCCTCTCCCTTCTCTTCTTCACCTGCACCACCCTCCCCGCCCAACTCGACTGGCATTTCAACCCCCCACCCCTCATCACGGCCCGCAGCCGCCACGCCATGGCCTTCGACGCCGCCCGCGGAAAAACCCTCCTCTTCGGCGGCTACGACGGCAAAGCCCACCTCCAAGACACCTGGCTCTGGGACGGCGACAACTGGAAACCCGCCAAGAACACCATCAACCCTCCCGCCCGTTCCCAACACGCCATGGCCTACGACCCCGTCCGCAAAGTCGTCGTCCTCTTCGGCGGCATCGGCACCGGCGGCGCCCTCGGCGACACTTGGGAATGGAACGGAAAACTCTGGACCAAACGCACTCCCCCCAAGAGTCCCCCAGCCCGCCTGGCCCACGCCATGGCCTACGACGGCAACACCGGCCACATCCTCCTCTACGGCGGCTTCGACGGCCGCTCCTTCCTCGACGACCACTGGGAGTGGGACGGCAAAACCTGGACCCAGAAAACCTTCAACAAAAAACCCCCAGCCCGCGCTGCCCACGCCATGGCTTACGACCCCGTCCGCAAACGCGTCGTCCTCTTCGCCGGGAGCAGCGGTTTCGCCAACTACTTCGACACCTGGGAATGGGACGGCAAGACCTGGACCGCTTCTACCCCGAGCAGCAGCCCTCCCGCGCGAGAGGGCCATGCCATGGCCTACGACGGCAACCGCGGCGGTGTCGTCGTCTTCGCAGGCTGGAACCGCCGGATCCCCCTCAAGGACTTCTGGCTCTGGAACGGCAAGACTTGGACCTCACGCTCCTTCGCAACCCCCCCCGCCCCACGAGAATCCCACGCCCTCGTCTATGATTCCCTGAGGAAAAAACATGTCCTCTTTGGAGGCGCCGGCCTGACCACCCGCTTGGGGGATACCTTCGAGCTGGGGACTCGCGCCTGGCTGTCCTTCAAGGGGCTTACCTATCCCACTCCAAAACCCGTCGGTCGCCTCGCCTTTTACAATGGGAATTCCCAGCGCATTGAATTCATTGGGCAGACTTCCAACGGACGCAAGGCCTGGTTGCAGCACCAGGGTGGGGGGTACTGGAAGGACCTGAACCGTCCGGCCCCTTCTGTTACTGCTTATCAATGGGATTTCTTTTTTGACTTCAAAAAGAAGGTTGTTTCAGTCTTTGCCCACTACGGGGCCGGATCTAGCTCAAAAGATTTCTATCTGGAATTTTCGGGAGGAAAATGGGTTTCTCGGTGGGCCAGTTCCTCTCCTTTTGATGGGGTCTATGAAGGGGCCATTGCCTTTGATACAGACCGTGGGAAGTTTTTGGTTTTGGGGGGCTATAACCGGGGTTATGTGGGGAATTACCCTCCAAGATATTTATATGAATGGTCCGGAACGAATTGGACACGATTGAATTCTTTTTATCCTCCCTCAGCCCGTTATGGGTTATCGATGGCCTATGACCCTCTTCACAAGGAGCTCGTTGTCTTTTCAGGAAAATACTATAACTCTTCCTTTTATCGGGAATGCTACACTTTCGATTTCCTCACGAAAAAATGGCAGTCCCGTCCAACCTCATCCCTGATGGACTATCGCTACCGCCAGCGCATGTGGTGGGACTCCATCCGAAAGAGGGTGATGCTCTATGGTGGGTCCAACCGCCAAAACGCCCTCCTCAATGACCTCTGGGAATGGGACGGAAAGCTTTGGGCCAAAGTTGTGACCAAGACCGCCGGGCCAAAACGATCCCACTTCTGCGTGGCCACCAACCCCAAGACAGGAAAGACTCTCGTCTTTGGTGGTTATGGGGCAAAGTCGGGGACCTATGATGTTTGGGAGCTTTCCAATCCCAACATCGCCGAGTTCACGGCTTTTGGAACAGGTTGCAAGGGAACAGCCGGGGTCCCGCTTCTTCAGGCCGAGGGCGTCAGCCGGCCCTGGCTGGGAGAGACCTTCAAGACGGTCACGACCAACTTGCCCGTCTTCAGTGGCTTTGCGCTGAACATCGTAGGCTTTTCCAAGGACAAGTGGGCCTTGGGGAAGTTGCCTTCCGACCTGAGCCCCATCGGAATGGTGGGCTGCCAGTTGTTCGTCAGCCCGGACATCCTCCTTCCCATCCTCAACACAGGTGGCAAGGCTTCCTGGTCGATTGCCCTCCCAAAGGATCCCAAACTCAAGGGGCAACGCTTCTTTGTTCAGACCTTCGTCTTCGACGCCAAGGCCAACAAGGCCGGCCTCACAGTCTCCAACGCCGGCGAAGCCCTCATGGGCTTCCGCCGCTGACCTAAGTAGGGAACGCCTCCAGGCGTTTCACGTAGAAAACCCCTCCAGGGGTTTTGTGTAGAAAACATCTCCAGATGTTTTGAGTAGAAAACCCCTCCAGGGGTTTTGCGTGGGGAACGCCTCCAGGCGTTCCTTGCCACCATTCCCTTGCCTTCTCCATCCTTCTTCCCCACATGGATTCTAAAGAACCTTGTAGCACGGGAGTTGATTCTGTCTTTCTTTCTATACAAAAGATTTTTTTGTTCTCTGTTCCGGTTGAAGGGGGGAGGTTTTTGGGGGGTGGGGGAAACGCCTGGAGGCGTTTCCTACTTAAAACACCTGGAGGTGTTTTCTACGAAAACGTCTGGAGACGTTTTCTACATGAAACGTCTGGAGACGTTTCCTACGTGAAACGCCTGGAGGCGTTCCCTACTGCGTTCCCTACTGCGTTTTCTGCGGGAGGCGAAGGGTCCAGTCGCCGAGGATGGCCCAGAAGTAGGCGCGCTTGCGGCCGATGTCGCCGCCGACCTGTTTCCAGGAGGGGGCCTTAGACTCGATGAGGTAGTAGGCGCGCAGGGCTTCGCCAAAGGTTTTGCCCTTGGCCAGGGTCTCGCAGAATCCACGCGGGTGGTCGTAGAAGACCTTGGAGCGGCCGACGATGGCGAGGGCGTTGGCGTAGAAGAGCTGGCATTCGGCGTTTTGCCGGTTGCCGTAGTCGGCACGGTAGAAGGGCATGGACCTTGAGCCGGGGGGGCTGAGGACTTCGCAGCCGATGTGGATCAGGAGATAGGGGTTGGAGGGCAGGACCCTGTTCTGCCAGAGCGCGCGGTAGAAGGAGAAGTCCGCGTGGCCCTTGGGGAGGCCGAGCTGGCTGGGGCTGGCGAGCTTGGACCCTTTTCGCATCCAGGCGAAAACCTGTCCGCCCAGGGCGAGACTCAGGGGTCCTGCTTCGGATTTTTCGAAGGCGGTGAAGAACCCGTTGCTGTGCCCTCCGATGAAACGCAGGTCGGCCGGGCGCTTCAGCCATTCCACCATGGCGACGAGGTCGGCGCCGCTTCGGACGTCGTAGCCTTCTCGGTCGAAATCCTTCCAGGACTTGGGGTCCGCGCGCCGGAGGGCGTCCATGCCTCCGCCGAGCTTCCAGGCGAAGGAGGCGGGGCGGTGGGATCTCGTGCGATGCCGACTGCGGAAGGCATGGTTCCGGGCGAAATACTCCAGCAGCAGCCGGAGCTCCAGATCGGGGTCGGGCTCCCAGAGCTGGGCGAAGGAGGGTGTCCCCCCATTCTCGCCCTGGGTCCTGTCCAGGCGGAGGGGAAGGGGTTGCCCCTTTGCATCGAGGAGGGCCTGGCCCGACCAGCGCTTGCGGGGGCTCCAGGCGACCCCCCTCGCGTCGATGCGCGAGACGCAGATCTCGGGGATGGCCATGCTGTTGGGGCGTTTCCGATCGGCAGGGGACAGCTCGGGGTCGCGCCGCTCATCGTGGATCTCGAGGAACATGCCGCCCTTTCTCCAGCGGACGCCCCCGTCATCCACGTGGAAGAAGTCGACAAAGGGCAGGCTGCCCTCCTCATGGTCCTTGGGGACGCCGCCCTTGGGAGGGACTCCGCCCGGAAAGACAGCGTAGAGGGTGGGGAGGTTGACCGGCCCTTCGTCATAGACGGAAGGCCAGTTTCCGTCGAGGTCGGCGAGGACGAGGTCGCAGCGGTCGGCGACGATCTCGGGGACGCGGCGGAGGAAGGTGGTGTTGTAGACCGCGGGTCTCTTGCGGCCCCGGCGCAGAATCAGCCGCTCCTTCTTCCTCCAGTTGACCGTGCGCACCAGCTGGGCGTCGGGAAAGTGCCCGACGAGGATGGCTCCCTCCAAGCTCCGCTTCTGCTGCCGGGCCTTCCGGTAGAGCTGGATCAGATGCTCCCGCAGCGCGAGCACATAGCAGCCGTCCCGGTGGCCTTGGAGCTTTTTGAAATGGACACGCTCCAGATAGGAGCCCATCCCCTCCCGCGCCAGGTCGTCTGCGAAGGTCCGCAGGGCCCCCTGGAGGCGATCCCCCCCAAGCTCCCAGACCCGGTCCTCCACGAGGATGACTACACGCCTGTTCGTTCCCTGGACCCCATAGGCCTGCTTCCGCTGGATCTCGACCAGGTCCCCGCTTTGGGGCAGAGCCGCCAGGACGCCCGGGAGAAAAAGAGTCTGGGCAAGGCACAGGGCGGCTCCGAAACGAAAACCCCTTCTCACTTGGATGAGCATGGGGGCAAGTGTAGCAGCTCTTCTGGTCGAAAAGGAAAGAGCCAGGCCGGTCTCGGTCTTTTCCCCCATTTCCCTGCACGACAGGGATAGGATGAAGCGATGAAGCTCCAAGCACTCCTCCTCCTTGTTCTCCCCCTCCTTTTGGGCTCCTGCTTTCTCAACCGGGCCTCCTCCGGCGAGCCTTTTTCGGCCGAAGTCTTGAGCAGGTTCGACCCCGGCAAGACCACCGCCCGCGATGTCGTCGCAGCCCTCGGCGCGCCCACCAACGTGGTCCGCCTCAACAAGGGCAGCGCTTACCTCTACGAACATTCCCGCGGCAAGACCGCCGGCCTCTTCCTCCTCGTCGTCTTCGTGGCCAACACCGACCAGCGCGCGGACCGCCTCTGGTTCTTCTTCGACCAGAACGACCGTCTGACCCACATGGGAGCCACCCTCGCCGCCGGCCGCAGCGAATACTCCCTCCCCTGGGAGGACCTCTACGACGACATCCCTGCCCGTAGTCCCGCGGGGGGCAAGGCCAAGTGAAACCCCGGGCCGCAACTCCCCCCTCCCTCCTCCTCGCCTGGACCCTCCTCCTCCTCGGCTGCCTCTCCGTCAACTGGGTGCGCCAGCACCAGGATGAGCCACCCCCCCGCGCCGCCATGGAGCGCCTCCAGCCCCGGCAGACCGACCTGGACCACTGCCTCGCGGCCCTCGGCGCCCCCCTCCTCGTCCAGCGCGGCCCCGGAGGCAGCACTGAGCTGCTCTGGGCCCATACCGATCGCGGCGGCTGGGGCTTCTCCATCAGCCTCAACCTCTTCCGCTTCGTCAACCCCTCGTTCAGCTACCAGGGGACCGATGGGGCCGCCCAAGCGCTACGCCTCCGCTTCGACGAGGGTTGGCAGCTGATCCAGAAGAGCGAGGGCTCCCTCGCCAGCCTCCGCCGGGCCCAGCGTGAAAGGGATTGAATCCCAGCCCCAGCTTCTTGGAAGACCCCTCTCTGCTTTTTCCCCGTGAAGGCTTTCCGTTGAAGGCTTTCCGGAGCGTGCTTTGTTCGGGGAATCCTTTTTTTCAGCCAATGCCTTTATAAGCGAGGAGCCCAGGGTTTTTCTTCAAGCATCCTTCTGTTTCTTGTGCCGATACAGGGCCGCAGGTCGATGCTTGCCTCCTTTCTTCAAGGCGCCTGTCGCTTCGAGTTCACCAGAGGCCAACATCCTGCGCCGAAAGGAATCCTTGTTGATCTTCTTCCCGAGAATGGCCTGGTGGATTCGTTGGAGATCATGAAGGGTAAAGGTTTCTCCTAACAGCTCGTAACCAATGGGAGCGTAACGGAGTTTTCCCCGCAGCCTCTTGATCACCATTCCCAGGATCTTTGCGTGGTCAAAAGCCATCTCCAAGCGTTGGCCTTCGAAGACTGCTGTGACTTCTCCTCCGGTTTCTCCCTTCCAGGGGACCTCCAAGCGGGCAATGCATGCCTTCTCCTTCGAAGGCTTGAGCCTGGTGGCGTCGACCAGAGCGAAGTAGGCGACCGAAATCACCCGCGTTCGGGGATCCCGGTCCACTTCCCCGAAGGTATAGAGCTGCTCGATGTAGAGGTCGGTGATCCCCGCCTTTTCCTCCAGGGCTCTGCGGGCCGCCTGGTCAAGCGATTCCTCCATTCGGATGAAAGCTCCAGGGAGCTGCCAGGCGCCCGCAAAAGGGTGTTCGGGTCTCTGGATCAAGAGAGCGACCGGGTGGTCATCCATCACACTCAAAAGAGCGACATCCACTGCGACCGAGGGGCGCTCATAGTCCTTGTCCGTGTATTCTGCCAGGAACTGTTCTTCGCTTTTCATGAAAGGACGAGCCTCAGCTTTTTTCGCGCAATTCCGATCTGGATGTCTTGCCCCCAGGCAAGATGGAGGCAATCCTTTTCGATTCCGTCTCCAAAAACCACCCCTCCTTCTTCCATTCGACTCGAAAGACGGAGGGCTCTCTTTTTCGTGATCGTTCCTTCGGTGAGAGTGGCCTCGAACCCTCCGCCCGGCCAGGCTTCTCGGACAAAGTAAGCGAGCCTGTTTTCGGTGGGTTTGGGGAGGGGCAAGCGGGAATTCCGTTCCTTGGAGATGGAGCTGGCCCAGCCTGTTGCTCCCGTTCCAGAAGAGACAATCAAGCCGGAAGAAGATTGGAATTGGCGGTTGCCTCGTCCGTCCTCGAGGATGTAGCGGGCGGATTGATGGCTCTTGTGTCCTACGAAAATCTCATTGAGGGCAACGAGGCTTTGTCCATCGTCCAGATGGGCATGGACCATGGTGCGCTCTTCGATGGGGGCCTGGCCCGAAACGACCTGGGGCAGGATCTCCCCAAAGCCCTCGATAGGGACCCGGGTCAACGGCCCCGATCCTTCCTGGTCCAGAGGGTTGATCCCAATCAGGGCCTGGCCCTCGAGGTACTTGGCCAGGTTTGCGACCAGGCCGTCCTGGCCGACGGCGACGACGATGTCTTCCGGCTCGAAGAGGAAAGTCGCGAACTCCTCTCGGCGAATCCATGCTCTTCGCCATTCGGTGGGGACCCATTGTTCCACCTGGGAGATGGCCTTGGCCAGGATGCGATCCCGTTCCACCAGGGGCTCGGGATCGATCCCTCTTTCCTCCAAGAAGAACCGTGCCTGCCCGGCCGTCCCGTGTTGCAGGAGCAGTTGCTCCCATTCACTGGGCCGGGAGGCGATGACAATCCTGGTCGTGGTGGTCGTCGTCATCTCAGGCCTCGAGTTTCTTGGTTCCGGCCAGGAGGAGATTCTGGAGCAGAGCCCCCAAGCCCTCCGGACCCAGGTTGAGGTGGTCGATTCTTTTCAGGGTCCCTGCCAGGCGGTGTGCCGACAGCCCAAGGAGGACCGGAACGGGGAGATCCCGATAGATCGCGATCCTCTCGGCCTCAGCCTCGTTCTTGGCCTCCTGGATGGCTTGGATGCCTTGGGCTTCGGCGGCGGTTTTCAGCCGGATTCTCTCTGCCTCGGCTTGGGCCAGGAGTTGGGCCCGTTCGGTTTCGGCCTGGGCTTTGAGTCGGGCCCGCTCAACCTCTGCCTGGGTCTGGAGCTTGGAACGTTCTGCTTCCCCCACGACTTTGGTGCGCAGAGCCTGGGCGTTGAGTTCCGCTTTTTTCCGTTCATTGCTGCCCCTTTCAGCGATCAAAGCTTCTTCTCGCTTCGCGAGTTCAATCTTTGTTGCCAACTCGTTTTCGCTGATGGCCCGCTCTTTTTCGACGGCTTGGGCTCTTCGTTGGAACCTCGCTTCGTCCGCCGTTTGTTGGATGCTTTCCCGCGTTGGGGCCTGGAGAGCCTTTTCCAGCTCGGGGGAAGGAGTCACACGGATCACCCGGACCGTGACCACTTCGATCCCGCTATTTTGGAGAGCCGGGTCCGCTCGAAGGCCGTCCAGGAGAAGAGGGCGAAGAGCCTGGATTGCTTCGGAGAGAACCTCGTCCAGGTTCTTATGGGCCATCCAATCAAAAGCCAGTTGTTGTGCGGCCTGCCTGACGACCTCCTGCATGCGTTCCACGGGCTTTTCCAGGTATTTTCCGGTGTCCAGGTCGATCCCGAAGTCGATGCGTTTTGCCGCCAATTCCGGGTCCGCCACCCGGAAGGTTACGGTGCCGAGGACGTTGACCTCCTGGTAATCCGCGCTCCTCCCCGTGAAGTGGAGGGTTTGGAGCTGGTCCTCCACGGGAATGACACTGATGGCAGTGACCATGGGCCGGAACCAGAACGATGCTCCTGCCTGGGAGAGGATCCTTTCTCCCTTTTGAAAGACAAGGAGGTGGGAATTGGGGTCCGCACGGAAGTAGTTCAGGCCCAACAAGGGATAGCGAAGGATTTGGCTCATTGTGACCTCCTGAAAAGAAAGGTTTTAGTTAGATGTATTTAGCATATATGCAAAAAGCATCTAAGTCAAGAGTCTCCCCCCTTTTTTTTCGATGGGGCTTCGATGTGGGTAGGTTCGACGTGGGGGGGCGACTTAGGTTGTTGCGACCTAGGTTGTTGCGATGTAGTCGGTTGCGACGCGGGCGGTTGCGACGCGGGGGGGTGCGACGCGGGGGATTGCGACGTAGGCGGTTGTGACGTGGGTGCTGGCAAGGGGATGGCTTTGAGGTGAAGGGCCATGAGGTGAAGGGCCATGAGAAGAATGGCCGTGAGAGGAATGACAGTGAGGTGGTGGGCCATGAGGGGTTTGGCTTGGGGCAGACCTGTCCAAGATCCCTTTTCTCCAATCGCCCAGCCTTCATGCTGAAGCCCCAAAACCTGGACGGCAGAAAAGGGGGACCTGATTTCGGAGGTTGGAGTTTAGGGCTGAGAATACGGGTTCCACTGAGAATGGAAGGGGTTTCGGAGAGAGGGGTGGGATGATCTTGGACAGCACTGGTTAAAGGGAGGTCTGCCTGGGGGAGGGGAAGCAGGCTGGGAGGAACAAGGTTGGTCTTGGCTTTTCAGAGGATCAGCCGCAGGCCGCCCAGCTGCGCCGCCGAGGGGATGGATGCGGTCCCTTAAGGGGTGGGCCTTCAGATAATCAAACGCACGCCGCCCAGCTGCGCCAGCTCATAGGGGAAGTGGTCCCCCGGCGACCCGATGAACATGAAGTTCTTGGGGATGTTCCATTTTTTGGAGAGCTTGTCGATGATTTCCGGACCGAAGCTTCCTTCCTCGACGACGAAGTCGATGTCGATCTCCGGGTAGGCGCGGTCGAGGAAGGCGAGGTCCTCCTTGAGGCCCTTGGGGGGCTGCTCGCCCTTGGGGACGACGGTGACGAAGCGGATGCGGTTGGTGTGTTCGTTGGATTCGACGTAGAGCATCGCGCGGTTGAGCGAGGGCAGGTCGTCCTCGTTCGTGAAGAAGACGATCTCCTGCGAGTTGATCTCGTCGATTTTCTGAAGGATGCTTTTGGAGAGGCTGCTCGTGACACGGCCCAGGCTCTGGGCGATGGAGTTGAGGATGGCCAGGGCGAGTTTGAGCAGGCCGATGCGCCAGAGCATGATCGAGATCAGGAGGGCGGTGGGGAGGAAGTAGATCAAGAAGATCTTGAGATACTTGGGCTCGAGGAGGATGTTGCCGACCAGGGCGGTGAGGACGGCGGTGATGGCCAGGAGGATGGCGGGCCAGGAGGCTTTTTCGGGGCGGGGGAGGCGGGCGCGGCGGACCTTGAGGAGGATGTTGCCGATGCCGAAGAGGGCCATGACCGAAAGGAAGGAGATGGTGTAGACGCCGGCGAGGGCGGTCAGGTCGCCCTGGGTCAGCATGAGGACCGAGACCGAGAGGGCGAAGAAGGTCAGGATGATGCGGTGGGAGCTGCCGCGGCGGTTGGTCTTGAGGAGCCACTGGGGGAGGCAGCGGTCGAGGGTCATCCTGCGGACCAGGCCGGTCACGCCGACATAGGAGGTCAGCACGGCGCCGCTGAGCACCAGGACCGCGTCGATGGAGATCAAAAAGCGCAGCCAATCTCCGGAAGCGACCTGTCCCATGTGGGCCAGGAGCTGTTCCTTGTGCGGGCCGACCTCGGGGATGGGGATCAGGGCCAGGGCGAGGACGGCCATGAGGGGGTTGAAGACGCTGACGGCGACCCACATGTTGCGGAGGGTCTTGGGGAAGACCCCGGGGCGCTGCTCCTCGACGAAGTTGGCCGAGCTCTCGAAACCGGAGATCCCCAGCATGGCGGCCGCGAAGCCGAAGAAGAGGGCGGTCTTCATCCCCCCCTCGGGGGTCGTGGCCAGGTTGTCCCAGAAAGTGGTCAGTCCCGTCCCGTCCCCGAACACGTGGTAGGCCCCAATGAGGGCCAGCAGGGTCAGGCTGGACAGGTGGAACAAAAAGATGCCCACAGCGACCACGGCCGACTCGGTGATGCCGATGATGGTGAGGGTGCAGAAGATGCCGAGCAGGACGACCGTCGCGATCACGACCGGCAGGCTGTGCACGAGGGAATGCAGGTAGTGCATGGCCTCGCTCGCCGAGATGACGGCGGTTGCCATGTAGGAGAGGAGGGTCAGGCAGGCGGCGAGCGAAGCCCAGGCCTTGCTCGTGGTGTTGAGGAGGGCGTTGTAGGCCCCGCCGTTCAGGGGGAGGGCGCCGACCACTTCTCCGTAGATCTTGCGAAAGAGGTAGAGTACCGCGGCGACGATGAGCAGGGCGATGGGCGCGTATTTACCCGCGTAGAGGATGGACAGGGCCGAGACATAGAGACAGGAGGAGGTGATGTCGTTTCCGCAGATCGCCGTCGCGGGGAGGACACCCAAGCCATGCTCTTTTTTGGCCGTCATGGAGACCAAGAGTAACTCTCCTTAGCTGCCCGGGGAAAGAGGAAAAGAACCTAGAGAAGGAGAAGGGCCTGGAGGGGTATACTTGGGAGCTTCGATTTTCCCCCTCGCCGAGGGCGACCCCTCTTGGAAGAACACTCCTTCAAATCCTTGGATCCATCTTTCACCCCCGAGTCCTGGGGGGTGATCGAGCATGTCTTCCGCAGTCTGGGACGGGTGCTCCTCGTGCTGGACAAGGACCTCACCATCGTCCAGGCCAGCGAAGTCCTGAACGAGCTGGTCTGCCCCACGGCCTGTCAAAAGGCCCAGGGCCTCCCCGTCACCGACCTGATCCAGTCGGAGGTCTTCGAGGACCCCGCCCACCTGGACGAGCTGCTCCAGGAAGGCCCCGAAGAGGGCCGTCGCGCCGTGCTGCGCTGCATGGACGGGACCTCGCGCCTGGTCTCCCTGACCTTTTCCCGCTTTCCGGAGGGCCTCGAGGAGCTGGGGATCCGGGGGGCCTACCTCGTCGTCCTCCGCCCCGCCGAGCGGGACAACCGGATCCTGCAATACGCCCTCTCCTCCTTTGGTCTGGTCGCCAACTCCCCGGCCATCCTCAAGATCATTCGCCTGATCTCCTCCATCCACCGCTCCGACGCCACCGTCCTCATCACGGGCGAGAGCGGGGTGGGAAAGGAGATCGTCGCCCGCGCCATCCACGATCACTCCGTGCGGCGGAACGAGCCCTTCGTCGTGGTCAACTGCGCCGCCCTGCCTCCCGACCTGCTGGAGAGCGAACTGTTCGGGCATGTCAAGGGAGCCTTCACGGGCGCCGTCCAGGACCGCGTGGGGCGCTTCGAAGCCGCCGGCAAGGGCACCGTGTTCCTGGACGAGATCGGGGACATGCCCTTGCACCTCCAGGTCAAACTCCTCCGCGTCCTCCAGGAGCGGACCTTCGAGCGGGTGGGGGAGTCCCGCTCCCGGCCCATGGAAGGCCGCATCCTCGCCGCCACCAACGTGGACCTGGCCAAGGCCATCCAGGAGGGCAAATTCCGCGACGACCTCTTCTACAGGCTCCGGGTCGTCCCCATCCACATCCCCCCGCTTCGCGAGCGGCCCGAAGACATCGAGCCCCTGGTGCGCCACCTCCTCGTCAAGATCGCGGCCAGGGAGGGGCGCGTCGTCCGCGTCGCGACCGAAGTGTTCCGGGAGCTGAAGCGCTACCCCTGGCCCGGCAACGTCCGCGAGCTGGAGAACGCCCTCGAATACGCCGTCGCCCTCTCCAAGGGAACCATCCTCTTCCTCGAAGATTTCCCCCCCGAAATCCGCGAACCCCACAAACAGGACCAGCCCCTCCCCAAAGCCAGCAAAGAGCCCGCCCCCCAGGAAGGAGAGATGGCCCGGCTCCTGCGCGTCCTGGAGGAAAACCACTGGCGCAGAGAGCCCGCCGCCAAAGCCCTCGGGATCAGCCGCACCACCCTCTGGCGCAAAATGCGCGAGCTGGGGATCGATGATTAGGCTCGCCGATTTGGGAATAGGGGGGTCAACCGGATCGGTGGGTCCGGTGGGGGATAGGAGCTTCCCCCCTGTTTCATTCTGTTTCATTGAAACAAATGCGTGAAACACTTGGTTTCAGCTGGGGCTGAGATCCGGATGTTTTCGCTCTAAGTCCTTGTCAAACGGGAACTCCAAGTGCTGGCACCATCTTTGCGATTCCTCCGTCGGCATTTTCTTGGGTTTCGAGCCGAGCTTCGCCAGAGGCTCTTGGCAGTTTTGATGAGGTGTGGAGATGAAACGCCGCGAATTCCTTCAGATCTCCGGCGGGACTTTAGCCGGTGCCGCCTTCGCTAGTGGGTTCACGACCAAATGGTGGGGCTTGGACGGGGATCCCATTCCCAATCCCGGGACCGACGGGACCATCGTGCCGAGTTTTTGTGAACTCTGCTTCTGGAAGTGTGGGATCCACGCCCACGTCAAGGACGGCAAGGTCACCAAGATCGTAGGAAACCCCGACCACCCTCTCTCCCGGGGCAAGCTCTGCCCCAGGGGGACCGGCGGAATCGGCCTCCTCTATGACCCGGACCGCCTGAAAAAACCCCTGCTCCGCAAGGAGGTGGGCGGCAAACAGCGCTTCGAAGAGGTCTCCTGGGACGAGGCCCTGGACTTCATCGCCGACAAGATGAAGACCATCAAGAAGAAGTATGGCCCCGAGTCCCTGGCTCTGTTCTCCCATGGCTTCGGGGGGAGCTGGATGAAGAAAGTCGTCAAGGCCTACGGCTCCCAGAACATCGGCGCCCCCTCCTGGGCCCAGTGCAAGGGGCCGCGGGACGTGGGCTTCGAGCTGACCTTTGGGGACTTCTTGGGTTCCCCCGAACCGATCGACATGAGGAACGCCAAGTGCATCACCCTGATCGGGGCCCACCTCGGCGAAAACATGCACAACACCCAGGTGCAGGACTTCGCGGAGGCCATCGGGAACGGCGCGGACATCATCGTCGTCGATCCCAGGTTCTCCACAGCTGCCGGCAAGGCCAAGCACTGGCTGCCCATCAAGCCGGGGACCGACATCGCCCTGCTCCTGGCCTGGATGCATGTCCTGATCAAGGAGGGCCTCTACGACCAGGAATACATCAAGAAATACGCGACGGGCCTGGACAAGCTCAAAAAATACCTGGAAGACAAGACGCCGGAGTGGGCTTTTACCCAGACGGGGATCGAGCCAGAGAAGATCGTCGCCTCGGCGAGGACTCTCGCAGCCGCGCGGCCGCGCTCGATCGTGCACCCCGGGCGGCACGTGACCTGGTATGGCAATGACACGCAGCGAAGCCGGGCCATCGCGATGCTCAACGCCCTGCTGGGATCCTGGGGCAGGATCGGCGGCTACTACTTCAAGGACAAGATCAAGCTCGCCCCCTTCCCCGGTTCGATGTACAAGTTCCCCAAGTCCACCAAGCCCATCGCCGATCGCAAGAAAGGCGCGATCTACCCCTTCGGCGGCGAGAGCCTGGCGCATGGCTTCAGGGACGCGACCTTCCCGGGTTACGCGGACTACGACATCAAGGCTTGGATCGTCTACGGGACCAACCTGATGCAATGCCTCCCCGATCCCGAGAAGACCAAGGAGGCGATCAAGCACCTGGACCTGCTGGTGGCCATCGACGTTCTGCCCGCGGAGATCACCGGTTACGCGGATGTCGTCCTCCCCGAGTGCACCTACCTGGAGAGGCACGACGACCTCTGGTCCGCGGCCTACACGGAGCCCTTCGTCGCGATGCGGCAGCCCGCCGTCAAGCCGATGTATGACAGCAAGCCCGGCTGGTGGATCGCCAAGGAGCTGGCCAAGCGCCTGGGCTACGAAGGCCTCTTCCCCTGGAAGGATCCCGAGGAATACCTGAGAGGGCGGGCCGAGGCTTCGCATCTCTCCTGGAAGGAACTCAAGTCCAAGGGCGTGATCGCCAAGAAGAAGCGCGAGGCCCAGACCATCGACGAGGGGCTGGAGCCCAGCTTCGACACCCCGACCGGCAAGATCGAGCTGTTCTCCAAGCAGCTCCAGGAGTCCGGCCTGGATCCCATCCCGGTCCACCGACCACCGGATGAACCGCCTCCGGGGTATTTCCGGCTGCTCTATGGCAGGTATCCGGTGCACACCTTCGGCCGCACGACCAACAACCGCTTCCTCTCCGAGATCTTCCCGGAGAACGAGGTCTGGCTCAACGCCCGCATGGCCAAGGAGCTGGGACTCCAATCCGGCGACCGGGTCATGGTCGAGAACCAGGACGGCCGCAAGTCGGGACCCATCAGGGTCAAGGTGACCCAGAGGATCCGGCCCGACTGCGTCTACATGGTCCACGGGTTCGGGCACAAAGACAAACGGCTCCGGTTCGCCAGGGGCCGCGGGGCGAGTGACTCCGACTTGATCTCCAAGTCCGCGATCGACCCCATCATCGGCTCCACCGGAATGAATGTGAACTTCGTCAGGCTCGAGGTGGCATCATGAAAAAGATTCGATACGGAATGGTGGTCGACACGCGCCGCTGTGTCGGATGCAAGGCATGCGTCTTCGCCTGCAAGTCGGAGAACAAGGTCCCCGAGGGCTTCTGCCGGGACTGGATCGTCGAAGAGGTGCGAGGCTTCTTCCCCGACCTCAAGGCGGAGATCCGCTCGGAGCGCTGCAACCACTGCAGCAAGGCGCCCTGCGTCTCCAATTGCCCGACGGGGGCGAGCCACTTCGCCGAGGGCGGAGTCGTCCTGGTCAACCACAACAAGTGCACCGGCTGCAAGGCCTGCATGGCCGCCTGCCCCTACGACGCGCGCTACGTGCATCCCGAGGGCTACATCGACAAGTGCACCTTCTGCTTGCACAGAGTCAAGGAGGGCAAGGACCCCGCCTGCGTCTCGGTCTGCCCGACCAAGACCCTGCACTTCGGGGATCTCAACGACCCCGACTCCGAGGTCTCCCGTCTCCTCAAGACGCGGGAATGGAAAGTCAACGCGCCCGAAACCGGCTGCGAGCCCAATGTTTACTTCTTGGTGTAGGAGGCAGTGACGATGCTACAGATACCGATCCAACAGCCGGTCGAAATGGTCACGACCCGGATGAATCCGCATGTCCACCCCCACCTGCATGTCTGGGGGTATGAGATCCCCACCTACCTCTTCCTGGGTGGACTGGTGGGCGGGATCCTGATCCTGTCCTCCCTCCTGGGCTTCATGGCCAAGAAGAAGGGCAAACAGGTCTCCCCCGTCGTCGCCTGGATGCCCCTGGTCTCCCTGGGCCTGCTGAGCGTGGGGATGCTCTTCTTGTTCCTGGACCTCTCCCACAAACTCTATGTCTGGCGCTTCTACACCGCCTTCGAGTGGACGAGCCCGATGTCCTGGGGTGCGTGGATCCTGCTCATCGTCTACCCGGTGGGCTTCCTGCTGAGCATGAACCTGCTGAGCGAGAAGGGACGGGAAAAGGTGGTCGCCTTCTGCCCGATGAAGCGGCTGGGGATGAAGAGTCCCCTCAAGGCCCTGGCGGACTGGGCGGCCAAGAGGAGCGAAGGGCTGCTGACGACCGGGATGTTCGCGGGGATCGCCCTGGCGATCTACACCGGCATTCTCCTGGCCAACAACGGCGGGAGGGTCGTCTGGAGCAGCGCCCTGATGGGGCCCCTGTTCCTGGCCTCCGGCCTCTCCACCGGGGCGGCCTTCTTCCTCCTCTTCCGCTCGCGGGAAGAGGAGCATTCGAGCCTGCTCCGCCTGGACATCATCGCGATCATCGCCGAGCTGGTCCTCCTCTTCCTCTTGTTCCTGGGATATGGGACGAGCGGGACGGGCGGCCATTCGGCCCTGTCCAACTTCTTGGGTGGTCCCTGGACCGCGCCCTTCTTCGGACTCGTGGTCTTCCTCGGGCTCCTCGTTCCCCTCGGAATGGAGCTGTATGAAAAGAAACACCACGCGGTCGCCACGAGGCTGGTTCCCATCCTCGTCCTGATCGGAGGCTTCTTCCTCCGCTACGTGCTCGTCGCTTCCGGCCAGGCGATCTCGATCGCCCAGGTCACAGTCCATTGATGAGGAATCGGATCATGGAACGCAAACCACTTTGGAATCCCTATGTCGCGGGCGTGGCCCTGGGCCTCGTCCTCCTCCTCACCTTCCTCCTGATGGGCTTCGGGCTCGGGGCTTCGGGCTCGGCCGCCCGTCTGGGATACGGAGCGCTCTACGTCGCGGCGCCTGGTCTCGCCGCCAAGAGCGATTACATCTCTCACTACGTCCACCCCGGGGTCAATCCCCTGGACAACTGGCTGGTCTATCTCACGGTGGGCGTGTTTCTGGGCGGGATCATCGGCTCGATGACCGGCGGTCGGAACGATTTCGGGACCCTGATGGGCGCCAACAGCGACTACTCCAAGCGCAAGCGCCTGCTGATGGCCCTGGTGGGTGGAGTCCTCATGGGGATCGCCGCCCGCTTCGCCCGGGGCTGCACCTCGGGCCAGGCCCTCTCTGGTGGGGCTCTCCTCTCGGTCGGTTCCTGGGCCTTCATGATGATGGTCTTTGTCGGGGGTTACGCAGTGGCTCCCCTGGTAAGGAGGCAGTGGAAATGATCTTCCCACTCTATCAGTTGGACGCGTTTCAGCTCCCGACGGCCAAGGCCTTGGCCGTCATCCTGGGGCTGCTGTTCGGGTTGGTGCTGGAGCGCTCGGGTTTCGGGCGGGCGCCGGTCCTGGCCGCGCAGTTCTATTACAGGGACAACCGGGTCCTCAAGGTCATGTTCACCTCGATCGTGACGGCTCTCGTGGGGCTCAGTGTTTTCCGGGCCTTCGGACTCCTGGACTTCGGGGCCATGGTGGTCCCCAAGACCTTCCTCTGGCCCATGCTGGCCGGAGGCTTCCTGCTGGGAGCGGGTTTCATCATGTCCGGTTACTGCCCCGGCACCTCCATCGTCGCGACGGCCAGCCGCAAACTGGATGGACTGATGACCTTTGTCGGGGTGGCCCTGGGCTCCATCGTCTTCGGCTTCGCCTACCCCTGGGTCAAGGGGTTCTTCTTGAGCGGAGACATGGGGGTCTATCGCCTGCCTGATCTGCTGCATGTTCCCGAGCCGGTCGTCGTGCTCGCGGTCTTCGTCATGGCGGTGGGCGCCTTCGTGGGGGCCGAGGCCCTGGAGAAGAAGGTCGCCGCCAAGGAGCATGCTCCCGCGCCGATGGGCCTGCGCCCGGTGCGCAACGGGGTCTTCGTGACCCTGGGTGTGCTGACCCTGCTGAGTTTCATGCCGCCGCTGAAACCGGCGCGAGCCGCGGGGCTCGAGGTCGGGACGATCAGCCCCTGGACCCTGGCCCGGACCATGGTCAAGGATCGCAGCTCGATCGAGATCCTCTGCATGCGCAGGGAGATCCCCAAGAAACCAATCCCTGGAGCCATCCGGCCGCCCAAGGGGATGAGCTGGGCCGAATTCGTCAGCCAGATCCCGACGACCCGCACACTGGTCCTCGTCATCGAGAAGGACCGGGCGCTGCCGCAGGGGTTGAGCGCCTTCCAAGGCAAGATCGTTCGGCTCGAGGGGGGGTACGAGAAGTTCAAGAAGCTCTTCATGGAGCCCCCCAAGCTGGAGGGCGACATGACGCCCGCCAAGCTGCGAGCCTTCGAGGAAAGGAATGCCATTTTCCGCTTCTTGACTGGGTCCAAAGCGCCCAGTGCTCCCCGTCCCAAGAGAATGCCGAGAAAAACCCGCAGGAAACTGAAAAAGGACGGGGGCTGCGGTTGATCCTCTACACCCTGGAGCGGAATGGCGCCCGCGCGGGATCCTGACCGGTCCCGCGCGGGTTTTTTTAGGAGGAGCCGCGGGCGTAGAGCCAGGCGGCGCCGAGCAGGACGGCGCCTTCGGTCACGGGGATGATCCAGGCGAAGCCCTCGGGGCTCGCTCCCGCGAAGGCGAAGCCCCCCAGCAAGGAGCCCAGGCCCAAGAGGGACACCCATAGAACGCCCTTGTCCCGGCCCCGGGCCAGGAGGTAGGGGAGCAGGAGGCCGGAGAGGTAGGAGGCGGGCAGGGCCAGGGCGAGGACGCGGAGGACGGCGGCGGCGCGCGCGGGGTCGCTGAGGCCGGGGAAGAGGAGGGCGATCCAGAGGGGGGCCGGCAGGGCGAGGGCCGCGGCCGCGAGGAGGCCGAGGAGGAGCATGGGGGGGAGGAGGGCGCGCAGGCGCGCGCGGGCGGCCTCCCCGCGCCGGGCGGAGAAGGGCCCCTGGCTGATGGTCGCGAGCGTGGACGGCAGCAGCCCCGCCTGCCCGTAGAGCCGGTGCGGCGCCCCGAAGAGCGGATAGGGGACACCCATGCTCGCCGAGGCGAGGAGCTGGGCGCCCTGGTGGTAGGCGCTGCGGACGAGGTCGCCGGCGCTGACCCAGAGCTCGCCGGCGCCTAGGGGGCTGGGGGGGCGGGCGAGGTAGGCCTTCTTCCACTCCCTTGGAAGTCGGGCGAAGAGCAGCCCCTCCTGCAGCCCCAGCCCCAGCGCGTGCGCCAACAGCCAGAGCCCCGGATCGGGGACAGCCATCCCGTGGAGGCCGAGGGCCAGGACCAGCGTCAGCCCGCGCCCCAGCGCTTGCGCGCCCGCAAGCGCCCGGCTGTCCCCGCGCAGCAGCCGCGGCCCCGCCGCCAGCCCCATCGGCAGCGCCAGGATCCAGCCCCCCGCCAGCACGAACCCCAGCGAGAGCGATGGCCGAACCGTCGCCAGCAACAGCAGATACAGCCCCAGCCCCAGCCCCGCCCGGAGCGCCGCCCGCCGCCCCAGCGCCGCGAAGGCCGAAGCGGGACACCCATGCCCCGCGCGCCGCAGCCAGTCCGTCATCAGCCCTGTGCTGGCCAGCATCCCCCCAAAGCCCAGCGAGGCCAGGTGGGTCAGCAGCCGCCCAAAGCCCGCCTCATCGAGGTTTCGGCTCGCCAGGGAGACCAGGACCAGCCCCGCCAGGAGCCCCAGCCCCCGCGCCCCGCCGAGCCCAAAAACCTGGGGTAGAATCCTGTAGTCTTTTGGTCGTCCCATCTTCAGTCCAGGGACGGCGTGAGACAGAAAAAACTGCCGCCGAAAAGGCGCGCCCCAAACCCGTAACACCGCCCGGTCCCGGGCATAGTAGACTTCTCCAACACGACTTACCCGGATCCAAACGAAAATCCGGGCACACACAGGCCGCATGTCCTCCAACCGACCCCTAGATCCCGCGATTCGGACCCTGCTGCTCTTCTTCGGAATGGCGGCCCTCTTCCTCGGCCTGGGCTACGAGAGCTGGATCGTTTTTGCCGCTGGTCCCAGCGATGAAGGCATCGAAGTCCCGCCCCTCGTCGCCACCCTCGAAGCCCCCGACGAAGGCGCAAGCCTCGAGGTCGATGCCGAGCCCCTCGCCGGCCCCCCCCGCAACCTCGAGATCAGCGTCCGGACCCTCGCCGCCCTCCTCCCCGGCCAGGGCCGCGGCCCCGGCCGTCTCACCGTCTTCAGCCACATCGGCAGCCAGGGAGCCGCCTTCCGCCTGCGCTTCGTCGCCGGCCCCGCCGAAGGCCGCAGCCTCGACAGCTCCGCGTTCAAAAACCCCTCCCGCGCCGAAATCAGCGGCCTCCCCCTCGGCCGCCACCTCCTGCGCATCGAAAACCCCGCCACCGCCCGCAGCACCCTCCGCGCCCTCAACCTCCGCCGCGGCGACCTCCCCCGCATCGACATCGACTGGGCCCGCCTCAGCGACCTCAGCGGCCGCGTCTTCGACGACGAAGGCCTCCCCATCCGCGGCGCCCAGGTCCAGCTCGGCGACCACCGCACCCGCAGCGACGCCTCCGGCCGCTTCCAGCTCAGCGGCCTCCCCGCCGGCCCTGGCCAACCCCTTATCCTCGCCGCCCCCGGCCACGCCAGCCGCTTCGAGCTGCTCAGCCTTCGCCCCGGCAAAATCCGCGGCCTCCGCTTCCCCCTCCTCCCCGGCTACAGCCTCCGCGGCCGCGTCCACCTCAGCCCCGCCACCCTCCGCCGCGAACAAAAAACCCTCCGCCTCGCCCT
>DROQ01000100.1 GCA_011321845.1 Planctomycetota bacterium
CATTCACATAGTAACGCCATGGGATGTCGCAGTATCGGTTCCATCCGCAGTCGAAGGCACCGCCAAAAATAATGTCCAGATCCCCATCTTGATCCACATCTCCCATCACAATCCAACTTGTGGGTTGCTTCTTGGGTTTCCACCTCCTTTTCGTCTCATCGCGAAAGCCGCCTTTTCCATCATTGATAAGAAGGTGGTCCTCCATGTACCAGTTGGCAGTGACAATGTCTAAATCTCCATCTCCGTCCACATCCCCCAGGGCAACATCATTGGTTGCGTCGGGGATTTCGGGGAGGCCCTTGGGACTCAATTGGAAAAAGCCCTTACCGTTGTTCAAAAGAAGGAGATTGGGCTCTTTGGGAGCACCCGCAAAATGACTCCCATGGGCGAAGACAAGATCCATGTCTCCATCCCCATCAAGGTCTCCGGCCCGTATGGCACCGGCAGAAAACCCCGCCATCATTTTCGGAAAACGCTTGGTTCCCTCATCCGTAAAAAAACCTTTCCCATTGTTGATATAGGCATGGGGTTGGCCTGGGGAGACACCAACGATTAAGTCCAAGTCTCCATCCTCGTCGAGATCCATGGCAAGACAAGCGGAAGTAATATCAAGATTCTTTGGGAGGCGCTTGGAAGCTTCGTCCGTGAAAACCCCCTTGCCATTATTGATTAACAAAGCATCAGGAAAAGGGCGATCACCTGCTAAAAAGGTACCATCGCTCTTCCCAACAAAAACATCTAAATCTCCATCTCCGTCAAAATCGCCTTTGGCCAAACATGACCCAAAGGAAAAGTTATATTTTCTCCCTGGAGAACCAGCTTTATGAGAAGGAGTGTTGTTTGGTTTCAGTTCGAAAAAGCCCTCACCATCACCCTTCCAAAAACTTGCATCCTTGAGAAGAAATGTATTTGTTCCTTTGGGTCTAATAAAGCCCCAATTTCGGTTCGCCGTAACCAAATCCAAGACCCCATCCCCATCAAAATCCCCTTGGGAATAACTGATGGGGGTGAAGCGAACCCAGTACTTATTTGAGTACCTCAACCGAGCCCAATCCACCTCCCGGTTTTGGATGAATTGAGGTAAGGGGCCACTTTGCGCCCATAAATGAGCCGAAAGAAGACAAAGGAACAGGGAAAACATCGAGTAAAATCTTTTCATAATTTCCTCATAACCTTCGCCCATTGCATTCGCTTTTGGAGCAACTCGATGGCATTTCCTTATCCCTTCCCCTATTTCCCGAGGAGTTTCTTCCTTCTCGCATATTCCTTGAGAAGATTGAACTCCCAGTTGGCCCACACTTTCTCACCCGAACTGGGAGCAAGCTTGACTTTGGGTCCTCCTGGAAATGGAAGTGGGTCAAAGGCAAAAAAGCTAGAATCTATTCTAAGCCCATATCCTTGAACTTTGCAAGGAGCCGCCTGCTCCATGACCCCGACCCTCCGGCACTCAGGAGAAATCTTCAATTCCGCAGCTTCCTCCGCGAGTTCTCCCGCTGGATGGTGAACAAGGGGGGCTGAGGGAGCGCTTGGGAAAGAGCCGGGAACTGGAATCTCCCAAACGCCACCTTTGCCTCGATTCGGGGAGAATCACGTGCAGTGCTCTCTGTCTCCTGAAGACTTAAACCTTCAGCCGGCTGAGCGGGCGGGCGAGGGTGACGCGGGCGCGCCAGACGAGGAAGCTGCTGCAGAGGGCGAGGGCGAGGACGAGGCCGCCCCAGAGGCCTTGGACGCCGAGGGAGAGGGGGCCGCTGAGGAGGATGCCCATGGGGATGCCGAGGATCCAGAAGGCGACGAGGTGGCCGAGCATGGGGGTCCGGGTGTCGCCGGTGCCGCGGAGGATGCCGCTGGCGACGACTTGGAGGCCGTCGAAGACTTGGAAGAAACCGGCGAGGGGGATGAGGCTGGAGGCGAGGGCGAGGACTTCGGGGTCCTGGCTGTAGAGGGCGGCGAGGGCTCTGGGGGCGAGGAGGAAGAGGAGGGCGCTGCAGGACATGAAGGCGGTCCCGAGCCAGAGGCCGATGCGGGCGGCGTGGCGGACCTGACCTGGTTTGTTCTTGCCGATGCCGTTGCCGACGCGGACGGCGACGGCGGCGCCGAGGCCGAGGGGGACCATGAAGGTGAGCGAGGCGAGGTTGAGGGCGACCTGGTGGCTGGCGGCGGCGCCGGCGCCGAAGCGGCCGACGAGGAACATGATGGCGGAGAAGCCGCCGCCTTCGAGGAAGACTTGGAGGGCGGAGGGGAAGGTGATGCGGACCAGGCGGCGGAAGGCCTTGAGCTGCAGGACGTCGGGGCGCCAGGGGAGAAGGCTGGGGCCGAGGACGGGCCAGGCGATCCAGAGGAGGAAGAGCACCATGAGCCCGCGCACGAGGGTGGTCGCGAGGGCGGAGCCGACGGCCCCCAGGGGAGGAACACCCATCCCTCCGTAGATCAGCCAGAGGTCGAGGCCCAGGTTGAGGAGGTTGCCGAAGAGGACGGCCAGGACGATGGGCCTTGTTTTGTGGTGGGCCTGGAGCGCGCGGGCGAAGAGGTTGAAGAACAACCAGAAGGGCATGCCCAGGGCGAGGCTGCGCAGGTAGAGGACGACCTGGCCCTCCAGCTCGGGGGGCTGGCCGAGCAGGCGGTGCCAGAGGGCGCCGGGGAGGAGGAGGAGGCCGATGCCACCTCCCACGACGAGGGCCATGAGGAGGCCGCGCTGCATGCCGAGCCGAAACTGGCGGCGGTCCCCCGCCCCCACGGCCTGGGACAGCACGGGGTCGAGGCCCTGCACCATGCCGATCCCGAAGGAGAGGAGGAAGAAGGCCATGCTGTGCGCGATCCCGGCGACGGCGAGGGCCGCGGGGCTGAGGTTCCCGAGGAGGAGGATGTCGACGGTGGCCATCCCCATGAAGCCGAGGTTGGAGAGGATGATGGGGCCGGCGAGGCGCAGGAGGGTGCGGGTTTCGGAGCGGGTCATGTCTCGGGCCCCCGGGGAGCCCTCAAGATCTGCTGCAACATCCAGGGGATGGCCGCCAGGCCGACGGCGACCGCAGGGGCGGAAACCAAGCGCCAAAGAGGGCCGGGCGCAGGATGCAAACCGGGACCGAAGGTAAAGAGCACCACGAAGAAAACGAGGGCCACGGTCGATGGCATGAGGATCAGTCGCCGGGCGAGACTTCTCCCTTCGAGCGACAACAGGAGCAGCAGGCCCGGAATGGCGGCGTAGGCGAGTCCCCGCTCCACCCCCTCCGCCCGGTAGAGCCCGGTCGCCCCGCGCGCGAAGGCGAAATCGGGGACACCCATTTGTCGGTCCAGGGTGACGAGGGCGGCCATGGAGAAGAACCAGACCAAGGCCCAGGGCAAGGCCCGCCTCGTAACGAGCCTCCCCAGCAGGACCAGGGGGTCGCCCCGCTCGCCGCCCCGCCGGAGCTGGAGCAGCTTGGCGAAGCAGAGCAGCATGGAAAGGAGGAAGAGGCCGCCGGAGACGAGGAGCACGCGGAGGGCTTCGGGGGCGGTGACCCCGGCCATCCCGGTCGCGAAGACGGCCCCCAGGAAGGCGAGCATGGCGGTCATGGGCCGGCTCTTGCTCGAACGGGCGTAGGAGGCGAGGAAGGCTCCGGTCACGAGCACCAGGGCGGCGGCGGGCAGCCAGGGGAGGCCCAAAGCCCCGAGCCCCCCCACCAGGGGCATGGCCGCCAGGAACAGGAGCGTCAGCGCGGTGCCGAAGGGACCGAAGAAGGGCAGGACGAGGACTCCGAGGGAGAGGCTGATCAGGCCCCAGGCCACGAAGACGCCGAGGGAAAAGCCGCCCAGCCTGGGAAAGACCTGGAACCAGACCCGGCCGAAGTCGGGGAGAGCCCCGAGGTGCCGCGCCAGGAACCCGAACTCCAGGGCTTGGCCCTCCGGGGTGCCCGGCCCCAGGCAGGCGCGCAGCGGCGCCAACAGAAAAAGCAGGGTCCAGAGCAGCCCTCCGATCAGGGGATGGACGGATTTGGTGAGCGGACTCCCCTGCACGGACTAGCCGAGGGCTGCGACGCAGTCGATCTCGACGAGCGCCCCCTTGGGAAGGGCGGCAGCCTCCACGCAGGCCCGGGCGGGTTTGTGCGCGCCGAAGGCCTCGGCGTAGATCGCGTTGACCTTGGCGAAGTCGGCGAGGTCCTGCAAGAAGACGGTAGTCCGAAGGACCCGGTCCATGGAGGAGCCTCCGGCCTGGAGCACGGCCTCGAGGTTGCGGAGGACCTGGCGGGCCTGGGCTTCGACCCCGCCTTCGACGAATTCCCCGGTCTCGGGGTCGAGACCGATCTGCCCGGAGCACCAGAGCAGGTCTCCTGCCTGGACGGCCTGGGAATAGGGGCCGATGGCCTGGGGAGCCTTGGAGGTCGCGACGCTTTGGATCTTCATGCTTGTTTCCCTAGGTATTCGATGACAGGTTCAGGGAGGAAGGAGGAGAGGTCCCCCCCGAAGCGGAGGATCTCCTTCATCAGGCTCGACGAGGTGAACAGCTGGGCGGCGGAGGCGGGCAGAAAAACGGTCTCCAGCTCGGGGGCGAGGACTTTGTTGGTGAGGGCCATGTGCAGCTCGGGCTCGAAGTCCTTGTTCGAGCGCAGGCCGCGGAAGAGGCAGTCGTTGCCGTTCTCGCGGGCGAAGTCCACGACCAGGCCTTCGAAGCTCAGGATCTCCAGGCCTGGGCGCTCGCCGAGGCAGCTCCGGAGCAGGGCCACGCGATCCTCGGCGGGGATGAGGGGGGTCTTGGAGAGGTTGACGCCGACGGCGACGCTGAGCTGCCCAAAGAGAGAGAGGCCGCGCTCGATGAGGTCGAGGTGGCCGAGGGTGGGAGGATCGAAGCTGCCTGCGAAGAGAGGGCGGACCATGAAAAGAATCTACGCAAAACCCGACCATTCTGGAAGGAGAAGCGTCTGAGCTTCTGTGGAACGGGGATCGAGGGGAGGGGGAATGGGAAACAGCGCGCCGGTGCTGGCCCTGGGGCTCGGGCTGCTCGGGGGGCAGTGGCTGGGGCTGCGGCTCGGGTTTTTGGGCTTTGTGCTGTGTTTTTCGCTCTGGGTGCTGGAGCACCTGGGGCTGCTGCGGCTGGGTCTGCTACAGCAGGGAGGGCGGGGGAGGCTGCTGCTCTTCGGGCTTTGGCTGGGTTGCTTGCTGCCGCTGCCGCCGGGAGGCGGAGGCGGGATCGGGGGAAGGGCGGCCGGCGGGCGGTGGCTGTCGGGGGGCCGGTCCCTGGGTTCCCCGGGGCGGCTGCTCCACGGGGGCGGGTCCCTGGGGGTTTCGGGGCAGTGGCTCCCAGAGGGCGGGCACCAGCGGTTCTCGGGGGCGCTGCTCCCGGGGGGTGGACCCCTGCGGTTCTCGGGGCGGTTGCTGGACAGGCCGCGGCGGGGAGCGCACGGGGAGCTGCGCGCGCCGCTCGGGCTCGGCAGCGAAGTCCTGGAGCTGCTGGTCGTGGAGCCTGGGGAGGAGGCGGAGGATTGGGGGCGGGGGACGCGGATCGAGGGAACCGGGTTTTTGGAGCCGGCGCGCGGGGGAAGGTGGCGGCTGAAGAGCACGGGGGCGCTGCTCCGGGCCCAAGGAGGCGCGTCCCCGGCGGCCCGGCTGCGGCGGAAACTGCTCGCCTACCTTCGGGGGAGCTTCGCGGCGCGGCTCTCGCCCAAGGTCGCGGGCCTCTGCGGGCGGCTCTTCCTGGGGAGCCCGGCCGAGGAGGACGGGCAGCTCCAAGGCCTCCACCAGCGCCTCGGCGTCAGCCACTTCCTCGCCATCAGCGGGCTGCACACCATCCTGCTCGCGGGCATCCTGGCCTGGTCCCTGCGGCCGCTGGGGAGGCGGGCGGGTCCCCTCCTCGCGGGACTGCTCCTGTTCTATGCCTGGATGACCGGGCTGCGGCCCCCCGTGGTGCGCGCGGTGCTGGCCTTCCTCCTCTACCGCTGGTGCAAGAAAGAAGGCAAACCCTTCGCCCTCGACTCGGCCTTCGCCCTCTCGGCCATCGCGAGTGTCGCCCTCGCCCCCCAGGCTGGGGCGGGCATCGGCTTCGCCCTCTCCTACCTCGCGGTCGCGGGCCTGGCCTGGTTGACTCCCCTGCTGGGACGGATCCTGCAGGGAGAGAAGGCCCCCCCCACCTTCAGCCTCCGGGAAAAAGGCGCGTCCCTCCTCCTGGCCTCGGCCGC
The DNA here is from genome assembly GCA_011321845.1 of Planctomycetota bacterium. Lineage (GTDB taxonomy): Bacteria > Planctomycetota > UBA1135 > UBA1135 > HyVt-539. Next base: position 6,147 of record DROQ01000100.1, read on the forward strand.
CGCCTGGATCGCCACCCTCCCCCTCTCACTGCTCGTCTTCCACCGCGCCTCACCCTGGGGGATCCTGCTGAGCCCCTTGCTGCTTCCGCTGGTCTTTCTTCTGCTGCTCGGTTGCCTGCTCTCGCTCACGGCGCCCCTCCTGCCCCCGCCTCTCGGAGCGGGGATCTTCGCGGGCCTCCAGGGGGTGGGTTGGACCTATCTCCAGGTCCTGGAGCTGCTGGACCGGCTGGGGCTTCCCCGCCTTTTGTCGAGCCCCGCCCTTCCCGACCTCGCCCTCTGGCTCTTCTTCGGGGCGGGCCTCGCGCTCGCCGCCTGGAGGGCTTCGGCTCCGCTCTTCCTCGCGAGCTGCCTGGGGACCTCCCTGCTCGCCCTTCTTCCCTGGGAGGCGGCCCGAGGCGAGGCCATCACGGTCCTGCCGGTCGGCGACGGCCAGTGCGTCGTCGTCCAAACCGAGGGAAGGGTCCTCGTCATGGACTGCGGGGATCGCGAAGGGGGAAGGCGGGCCCTGCGCCTGCTCTCGGAATACTTTCAGGAAGAGGGCATCCCCCGCATCGACCTCCTCGTCCTCTCCCACGGGGACAGCGATCACAGCGGAGGGCTGGAGGGGCTGCTGGAAAGCATCCCCACGAGCATGGTGCTCCTGCCGGCGCACCCCAAATGCGCGCGGCTGCTGCGCCTGCTCCGGCGGCGCGGGCAGGCGCATCGCCTTCTGCTGGCCGGGGAGCGTTGGGAGTGGGAGGGGATCTTGGAGGCCCAGGTCCCGCTCGCCTCGGCGGACCTCCTGAGCTCGAATGACGGGGGGTTGATGAGTTGGTTGGAGCTGGGAGGGGGGATTCGTTTTCTTTGTTTGGGG
>DROQ01000101.1 GCA_011321845.1 Planctomycetota bacterium
AGCCTCCTCCTGTCCGCCTCCCTCTTCGCCCAATCCTCCGGCGAAGCCTTCGCCAAGGCCAAGCGCCTCGAGCTGGAAGAGGCCCAGGTCCAAAAAGCCCTCCCCCTCTACGAGCTGGTCCTCCAAGACCCCCAGGCCCCCAAGGGGATGAAGGCCCAGGCCCTCTACCGCCAGGCCATCTGCTACCTCAAGCTCGAAGAATACGCCAAGGCCGGCGCCACCCTCGCCCGCCTCGAAAAGAGCTATCCCAATTCCGACCAGGCTGTCCACGCCAAACTCCTGCGTAGAAGCCTGGGAACCGGAGCCAAAGCCCTCAGCCCCAGACGGGACCTGAACTTCGAAGTCCAGGATCTCCTCGTCTCCGGTGTCGCCCAATGGGGGCTCAAAGCAGGAAAAAGGATCTTGGAGGCCAACCTCCAGCGCCTTCGCCTCCTTGGACCCACCGCCATCCCCGCCCTCCGCAAGGCCCTGAAAGTTGCCGGAGACACCAAGGTCAAGAGCATGGCCGTCCTTGCCCTCGCCGAACAAGGGGACGAAAAGGCCTTCGAACCCCTCCTCGATAGGCTTGCTCGCCCCTCCCCATTCATCCTGGAATACAACGCCATCGCTTTGATGACCCGACTTTGCAGAGAAAACCCCGAAAACCTCAAGCGCTTGAAGAAGGCTTTTTCCTCCTCGAAAGGCATGCAAAAAGGCCGCATCCTCGAGATCCTCTCCGGTTTGCATGCCTTGGACTCCACGAGCGACCCACGGAATTTCCTCCAAGCAAAAAACCCAGCGCTTCAGCGCTCCGCCTGGAAGGTCTATGGCATGCTGGCCTCGACCTCCCCCGCCAAAAGCAGGGAATTCATCGAAACCCTCCTCGAGGCCTGGACCCGGAAAACCGGCGACAGGAACATCCTCGCAACCACCCTGGTCCAGTCCCTTCCCATCGCAGAGCGCGCTGGAGAACCCCTGCTGCATTCCTGGTCCAAGCAACTTCTGAAGGAGGCGAAAGATCCCTCCTTTTTCGAAACCCTGGTGAAATCCTTCCACCAGAATTGGCAGAAACCCCAACTCCCCATCCGCATGGCCCTGATCGAAGCCCTTTTTCAGCGAGGGTCCCCCGATCCAGACAAATTCGAGGATCCGACCTGGGGTTTGGAAAAGAAACCCAAAGCCCTCTACCCGGTCCTCTCCACCCTTTTACAAAAGACCAAACCCCTAGTCGTGACGAATCCCAGATTCAGCCTGAACGTTCTGAAAACCGTTGCGAGCGGGATGAGCGAACTTCCACCCTCCCTCCTTCGGAGGCTTCTCGCAATATGGACCCAAGACGGGTTTCTGGATCTCTGCCTCCAACAAGAAAAAAAACTGGGCTTCCAACCCCTCCAATCCTTTCTTCAACCATTCCTTTGGATATTTGAGAGGAGAGGAAAAAGCCTGGGTCATTTTCAGCTCTGCTATGAGCTGGCCATGGATAAGGAACAACCTTGGGCCGTCCGAATGGCCGCATTCATGGGAATCACGACCTGGGTACATTTCAAGCCACAGGAAGTCTTCAAAAAAGCTCTCAAGGTCCTCTTTGAACTCCAGGACCATTTTTCTCCCCCTGCTGCTTGGAAAGGAATCTACAACAACAAGCTCGCTTCCGCCTACCTCACCCTTCTCTTCCATCCAGGGGCCTTAACCCTGAGGCAAGCTTTCCGGCGTCTCCTCATCCCTCGGTTCCGACCCGCAGGTGGTCCCAGCATCAACCGAGTCCAAGAACTCATCGCCCAAGCCCAAAAGGGCGGCGGCAGGTTTGCCCTCTACCTCGATTTGATCCGAGACCCCAAAGTCCTCCACCCCAACCTTGTGAATTGGATCGACGCCTTCGAGCTCAAACCCGAAGAAAGAGGCAAGGCCCTCATGGCTCTCTGGAAGCGGCTCCCTCTCTCTTTGCGCGGAAAAATCATCTCCCAGTTTCCCTTCAAGGACACAAGCATCAGCTTCTTTCTCGCCCAGATTTCCGAAGACGCAGCAAACATCCCTGTCCGGGCCATGCGCCAATGGAGCAAGAGCCTCCCCACCTCCAAACGTCCCGGTTTGCTTTCGGCCCTCCTCCCCATCGCGGACCCGAGAACCAAGATCGAAATCTGCCAGGACCTGGAGTCCCTCGCTTCCCCGGTCGCAGCGCCGGCCCTGATCCAACTCCTCGTCTACCCCGACCTCAAGATCCGCCGGGCCGCCGAGAGCGCCCTCGAGAGCATCCGCAACATCAAGAAAAATCAGAAAGCCTGGAAAGAGTGGTACGAAGCATTGCAAAAGAAAGAAAGGAAATAACCCCCCCACGCACCGGACCGAGACAAAAGAGGACTTCTCCTTGTTTTTGGTGTCCAAAACCTCACCTGGGCATTTCTCGGAAAAGTCTCCATCTTTCCAGGAAATGCCCGAAGAGGCCTCTCGGACCCTGCTTCCTGGGCATCCTTGGACCTGGTTCTCCGGAAAAGGCTAAGGAAGGGGGATCACCGAGCCCTCGCCAAGGAGAACCCCATGCCGGTGGTCATCCCCATCCACATCTGCCGTGGCAAAAGCGTGACGAAACCAGTTGCAACCCGGATTCCCATGACCTCGAAATCCGGGTGACGAAAGAGACCATGGGGGGAGGGAACAGATGGGCCCGGATCCGATGGCAAAGTCTGGGAGACTCCTGAGAGGATGAGAGTTCTCCTATGACGAAAACCTGGAGAAAAAAAAGGAGCTTCCAGCTGTAACGGGGCGGAAGAGGGATCGCTTGGAGAGGCGGATTCCACGGGGGAATCCCATTCTTCCGCTTCTTCCTGTCCAAGGAGTCTGTCATGCAATCTCTTTATTCTCCACGCTTTACGTCTCGTTTGCTTTGGGGCGCCAGCCTCCTCCTGGCCGGAGGAATCTCGTCTGGAGTCCTGGCTCAGGATCCCCGAAACCCTGTAGTGGGCCGTGTTCAGGCCTACTCCTTCGCTTCCCCTCAGAGGGGAAACCCAGGAACGGGGAGGATCCTCGTCTTCGAGAAAATCCTCCGTTTCCCCAAGGCTTCCTTCCTTCAGGTCGGCTTCTCGCGCATCCAACTCGAAGAGGGCAGTCTCTTGATGGTGGAATCGCTCTTCGATGACGCCCGGCAAACCTGGAAGCCCGGACAGGCGGCGGAGGTGGGCTTGCATTCGGTCTACTTCAATGGAGACGCCATCCGCATCCGCCTCTTCGCCGGGCCCGGAACCCGCAAGAACTCCTTCGCCATCAAGAGCCTCGCGGTCGGATTCCCAACCGCGAACACGACTCCCCTCACACTCTGCGGGACCGACACCCGAACCCGTTCCTTCGACAGGAGGGTCGCCAGGCTCATGCTACAACGAGGAACCAAGGTGAGCATCGCCACAGGTTTCCTGATCTCGCGGGTCAATTGCTTCGCCACGGCGGGACACGCCCTCTCTGGGACGCAGGTCGTTACCGTTCAATTCGATGTCCCCCTCTCCACCTCCACGGGAACCCGAGTCAACCCACCCCCCAGCTCCCAGTACCTATGGGAAGGCAATTCCAACTCCTTCCGACTCTTCGAAAACAATGGGCCGGGCAAGGATTGGGGAGTTTTCACAACCTTGAAAAACAGCCTGACCCAAAGGTACCCGGGGCGGGACCGGGGGGACTACTTCCGCTTCGGGGCGGTTCCGAGCAAGGGGCTCGTCCAGACCTTCGGTCATGGAATTGATACTACTCCACTGAGCTTCAACACGGTTCAACAGCGTTCGACGGGTCCCATCCTCTTCCGCTTCCCCAGCAGCCTGGGTTACCGGGTCCCCACCCAGCCGGGAAGCTCCGGCGGCCCCATCACCTATGGGGCCTCGAACCTCGTTGTGGCTGTCCACACGAATGGAGGCTGTGACTCCAACCCCAAGACCTTCAACAGGGGTACCCGGCAGGACTACCTTCCCTTCGTCCAAGCCCGCAAGGCCCTCTGCACCAAACCTATCCGTCCGGACCTCCGGGCCCTCAAAGTCGGCGCCCCCTCCATCCTCCAGGCGGGCGGGACCGCGACCTTCACCTCCAAGATCCGTAACGTCGGCACCAAAGCCTCCCCCGCGGTCACCTCAGCTTACGTCCTCTCGAAAAACCTTACGATCTCGGTGTCCGACAGGATTCTCAAGACCTTTACCACGCGCAAACTGGGCCTTGGAGAGATCCACAACCACAGCACCTTTGTTCCCCTCCCCAGGGACCTCGAGGAGGGCGACTGCTACATCGGTGTCATCGCGGACTTTTCCAAACAACTGGTCGAAGAGACCGAGAGCAACAACAGCGTCGGAGCAAAGAGGGTCTGCCGGGGACTCCCGGACCTCATGACTCTCTCCGCTGTCCCGAGCCGCACCCAGCTCCTTCCCCGCCAATCCATGAACCTCGCCCTGGTCATTGTGAACGCGGGCAAGAGGGCTTCGACCCGGGTCAACTCCGGGGTTTATCTCTCCACGGACTCTCTGATCAGCAAGCAGGACACCCTCCTCGCCAGTTTTGTCACCCCGGCCCTCTCCCCCAAGCAACAGCAAAGATACAAGAGCGCCTTCCAGGTCCCATCCCAGCTCCCCTCCGGAACCTGTTACATCGGAGTCCTGGCCGACCGGGAAGGAAGGCTCCCTGAGATAACCAGGAGAAACAACGCCCTGAGCACCAAGGTGTTCTGCGGTCCCAAACCCCTTCCCGACCTGGTCCCGACGGCGCTGGGACTCTCGACCAAACAATGGTCCGCAGGCGCTCAGCTCGCCCTGGTGTCCACCACGAGCAACCTCGGCAAGCTCGCCTCTTCGGCCACGACCAGCGCCTATTACTTCTCCCAGGACAAGGTCCTCAGTTCCAAGGACATCCTGCTTCTCTCCTACTCCCTCCCCCCTCTGCGGCCGAGGACTTCCTACCAGCACAGGGCCAAGGTCAAGCTCCCCGCGAAGATTCCCAGCGGCCCCTGCTACATCGGGGTCTGGGCGGATTCCGCAAAGAGGGTCCTCGAAGAAACCGAAAGCAACAACACCAAGGTCCTTCAGGGGAGCTGCGTGGGCAAAGCCGACCTCAGCGTCAGCTTCCTTCAGTTCAGCCCGGTGGGACCCGGCCAGATCTTCGCCATCCGAACGGACTTCAAAAATATCGGCACCGCGGCGGCCCCGCAAAGCCGGGCGGGAGTCCTCCTCTCCACCGACAGCAAGGTCGATCTCAGTGATCTCTACCTGGGAACCATCTTCGTCCCGGCTCTGGGTGCGGGAAAAACCTATTCGGTAACCTCTCTCCATCGCCTCCCCTTCCGAACCCCGGCAGGGAGGCACTACCTGGGAGCCATGGTGGATGTCCACAACTGGATCCCCGAGTTCTCCGAGACCAACAACGTCCGGGCCTTGCCCCTCCAAATCGCCACCCCCTACCAGGGCAAAGCCCGCGCCCTCGAGTTCCTACCCCACTACGGGAGCATGGCCAAGGGACTGGGTTTCGCGACCTACTCCTCCATGCGGGGAGGTAGAACCCAGATGGAGATCACCGCTCCCAGCCTGAGAGGATCCTGGTACTACTGCATGTGGTCCCGTAGCCCCAACTTCGTCTTCGACGACCTGACCTCGATCAGCGTCTCCTACGTCAACACGCCCCTCTTCAACAACTGGCTGGGCAAACTCGACGCCAAGGGTTCGGCGGTCTTGTCCTACAAAGCCCCCGCAGGGATCAAGAACCCCCAGGCCATCGACGCCTACACCCACGTCTTCTTCTTCGACTCCTCCTTCCAGACCCTCCTTGGACCAGGGGACCATGTCCTCCGCACGTTGATCACCAAGTAGGGTCACTCCTCTTGGAGGAGCACACTCAGACGAGCGAGGGCGCGGTGCAGGAGGACACGAACGGCCTCCCGGCTGCGCCCCATCGTCTCCGCGATCTCCCCATGGTCCAATCCGATCATGCGTGAGAGCGAAATCACCGTCTTGTAGTCCTCAGGAAGCTGATCGAAGGCTTCCTCCAAGCGCCGCTCGGCCTCGTTCCCCATGGCGACCTGGCTGGGACTGGCCTGGTCCTGAACGACCTCCTCCACCGGTACCTGCGCCTCCCTCTTCACGTCCCGGCGTTCCCTACGATGGAACTTGTCGTAGTCCAGAATCTTGCGCAGCGCGGTCATGTAGAGCCACTTCTTGAACTGCGCCTCCCCTCGGAATTCGAAGCGCGTCAGATCCTGCAGCACCTCCCGGCAGGTCGACTGAAGCAGATCCGTGCTGGACTCTCTCGCCCGAATGGCCGCCCCGGCCCGAAGCCGAATGAAACGGCGCAGCTCCGGAAGAAACCGGACGAGGATGTCCTCCATGGCTTGCCGATCGCCGCGGGAGGCTCGCTGGAGCTGTTCTGGAGAGGGCAGGTTCATAGGATTCATCCTTTGCCCTTCATCCTATCGAGAAATCCCCACTCCGGGGGGCAAGAATGCCCCAGGTCTTCGTCCCTTGGGCGAACCTTCGAGAGTCGCAAATCAGCCAATCCATCCCATGGAATGCGAACGAACAAGAACGAACATCCTCACTTGGTTCCAGGAACCGAAGCGCCGGGGAGGCCGAGGTAGAATCCAATGGTCCCGTCCATTCCGGCGCAAAAGAGCCGCCGCCCCTGGGGACCCATGCCGATCTCGAAGAGGGGGGTAGAGGTTTTGATCTCGAGAAGCTCTTCGAGGGAGGTGAGGTCCCAGACTCGTAGACTGCGACCAAAACCATCGCTGGAGAAGAGGCGCTCCCCCCCCGGCGAGACGAGCAGAGAGGGGATGGGCCTGAGATGCCCGAGCAAGCGTCCCAGCTCCCTGCCCGTCTTTCCATCCCAGACCCCGATGCTGAGGTCCTGGGAACCCGAAAAGATTCTGCCACGGGAATCCAAGGCGAGGGACAGGATCATCTTCGAGTGCGCCCGGAGGCGGTGCCGAAGGTCGAAACCTTCGCGGATCTCCATGCTTCCATCTTCGAAACCAAGAACGAGGAGACGGGTTCGGGGATCGTAGGCCATGGCACTCGGGCGGGTCTTGAGAGCAATGGAATCCTCCGTGCGGCCGGAAGGGAGTGCGTAGCTGCGAAGAACCTTCTGATCAAAGGCGACCAGGAGGCTTCCCCGTTCGGGGTCGAATACCATCCTCCGGGCGAACATCCCTCCGCTGTCGAGTTTCTTGAGGACTTCGGCCCGCGCCGGATCCCAGACGAAGAGTTCCCCCCTGGAGGAGGCGCTCGCGGCCATGGGAGAAAGCTTGGACCCTCCCTGGGTCACAGCAATGCTCAGGACGCGGGAGTCGTGGGCACCCCTCCTGAAGAGCGGGACCGAGGGGCCCCCGTCTTTTTCGAGGCGTACGAAGCTCAGATTTCCTCCATAATCCCCCCCGACCAGGAAACTCGGCCGGGTGAGACCCCCATCCGTTCCGAGGGCCATGGCACAGGCAGCCCGGGGGTGCCGAAGGGCGACTTTCTTTCTCGGATCCACAAGGGAGTCATAGAGTTGGACCCGACCGTCCCGAGCAGCCGTCACGAAGGTTCGACCATCGGGTGCAAGCAAGAGGTCGACGAGTCCGTCCTGGTTCCCCAACCACTGGGACAGCGGTCGCAGGCGTCTCAAATCCCAAGAGCGAACACTGCTGTCGCTGGAAGCCGAATAGAGTCTCTTTCCGTCGGGGCTGACCTCGAGATCGACGATCCCCTTGTGATGCCCGCGAAGGCGGCCCAGAGTCTTCCACGACGGAACCGCGCTGACACGGATCTCCGCGTCGTTGGAACCCGTGATCAAGACCCGGGAGTCGGGGGTAAAACAGGCGGCGAGAGTCCAAGCGCTATGCCGAATCCGCCGCAGGATCTCGAGGCTCTCAGCATCCAAAACGGAGCAGGCGTTTCCATAGCCCGTCACCGCCAGGTAGCGACGATCGGGACTCAGCACCAGTCTCCGGACGGGACCTTGTTGCACGGAAACCCGGCGCAGAGGAAGGCAGCTGCGGTCCGGTTTCATCTCCCAGAGAAGCAGGCTTCCATCCTGCTGTCCGGTGAAGAAACGCCCCGCCGAAGGCCCCCTTCCCAGGGCCACCATCCCTCGAAGGGGAGGATCCAGGTCCTTGCCGAATTCACGAAGGAGCTCACCGTTCTCCGCCCGACAGAGAAAGAGACCTCCCTGGGACCCACTGAGAAGAAGCAGGCCCTGCTGAGGAAAGACCAGAACATCCCTCAGGCCCTGCGAAAAACGCCGGGACCGGAGCCGCGCTCCACTTTCACCATCGTGGAAGAGCAGGAGTTTGTCTTCGGAGAGGGAGAGAAGGATCTTCTTGGTCTTCTTTTCCGGCGGGGAGTCCACAGGCAACCATGCAAGGCGGTTGACGAATGCCTCATGCCCTTCAAAGGGTAGAAGACTGGGGTTCGTCACGGCGGCCAGGTACCTCCACTCCCAGCCCCTGAGGTCTTCGGGACAGAGAGAGAGCCGTCGCCCCGCTGTTCGGGCATCCTCGAGGAGAAGAGCGGAATGGGCCGAGGCGACTTGCGCGGCGTAGTTGCTCCTCCGCCAAGCTTGGGTCAGCTTTTCGGCCTCCCTCCTCCGGTCCGCTTCCTTGAAAGCGACAAAGGTGCTGAAAAGGAACAAGAAAATCGCGAGGAGGAGAGCGGTGACGAACACTCGGGGATGCCGCTGCTCCCAGCGGCGCAGCCGCAAGGCGAGTCCCGGTCGCCTCGCCTCGAGGGGCCGGTTCTCCAGGGCGTTGCGCAAATCCCTCCCAAAGTCGCCGGGGCTCGCGTAGCGCCGCTCCGGGTCCGGATCCATGGCCATCCTGCAGACCGTGGCCAGCTCCCAGGACACCGCAGGGTTCAACTGCCGGAGGGGGCTGGGGTGGGCCTCGCAGACCAGCCTCATCGTCTCCTCCACACTCTTTCCCAAAAAAGGGCAGCAAAAAGTCAGAAACTCATAGAGGGTCACGCCGAGGGCGTAGACATCCCGTCGGGGGTCCTCCGCGAGGGCGGTCCCCTCCAGCACCTCCGGGGGGGCGTAGGGCATGGAGCCGAGCTGGTCCTGAGAGCGCGTAAGCCGCTGGGCATCCTCCGTCCAGGCCAGCCCGAAATCCAAGAGTTTGGGATGCCCATCCTTGGTCACCAGGATGTTCGAAGGTTTGATGTCCCGGTGGAGGACCCCCCTGTCATGCGCATGCTGCAAGGCCTCCGCCACCCGCGCGATCAGGCGGGCTGCGAACCCCACATGACTCGCCTTTGGATCCTCCCCCGCCATCCGAATCTTGGAGGAGCTTGGCGCCTGCCCCCCTCCCTCCAGAGGCCCCCCACCCTTCAACAGCTCCCAAAGGTCCTCGACCAGAACCTCCCTGGGCTCCCGGCCCTTCAAACGATCCAGCAGGTTCCGAAGGGAGCATCCCTCCACATACTGCATGCTGAAGAAGGGGGCCCCCTCCACCTCTCCCACCTGGTGGACCGCCACGATTCCGGGATGGTTCAGCCTGAGGATGACCTGCACCTCCCGCTCGAAACGCCTGCGCGCCCCTTCGGTGAGGAGCTGCTCCACCCGAAGCAGCTTGAGCGCGACCCGCCGCCCAAGCCCCTCCTCTTCGGCGAGATAAACCACCCCCATCCCCCCGCTTCCCAGCCTGCGCAGGATCCGAAAGCTCCCGAAACGCTTGCCCGGCTCAGGAGATTTCCGTCCGGGCCCCTCCCCCAAAAAGCCCCACTCACTCAAACGCCCAAAGGCCGAACGAAGCCTCTCCGCGATCTCGGGCCGCTCCTGGCAGGCCCGCTGAAGCGCCGCCTCCGAGTCCTCCGACTCCAGGCATTCGAAGACAAGATCCTCCAGATCCTCGGCGGAGGGTTGTTCTGGTTCATTGGCTTCGGTCATTCCAGAAACTCCTCACCCCTCCGTTTCCGCATCCGTTTTTGTTCGAGGGTCAGAGCTTTTTCAAATGGTCATCACGGAGGCCGACGAGGAGGCTCTCGCCCGAAGGGGAGACCCTGAGTTCGCCATAAGCAGCCGAAGAGAATCGATCGGCCTGGCCTTCCTCGAAAAAAAAGGACTCGGCCCCCAGGTGGATGGAGTTCCCTCGCCGCCGGTATCGCAGCAGGACCTGGTTCGGACCGAGGGGCTTCTGCTCGTAGAGAGAAACGAAATGGCCCACCTGGTTGCCATCCAATCGGAGGACGATCTTCCCCACGCGCGGAATCTTTTTGGGCAGCTTCCTGGCAATCTCGTAACGGAGATCCATGTAATCCCCTTGCATCAGGGAACGGGGGTCCCGTGGAGCCAGGCGCAACAGCACGGTGCGGCCCGAAGCAAGCAGCTCCTCCTTCTTGAGGATCCCAAAGGCCATGGACCCGAGAATGAAAAGGCCTCCGACCCAAAAGAGCGCTTTCTTCATGCTTCGACTCCTTCGGAACCTTTCTCGCTTCCACTTTCCCCCCAAACCTCGACCCAATGTAGAAGCTGTTGGATCAAGATCAGAAGCAGACCACTGGCCATCAGGATCCAGGACTTGGTTGCAAGGTCCACCTGGATCGAAGCGTAGTAGGTCCAGAGGAAGACCGGGAAAAAGAGATATGCCAAGACCACCAAGTAGCGAACCCCGAGCCCGCGCCCCACGACCAGGAGCCCCATGGCCCCTAACAGGCCGGGCGTGCTCACCGCGCCGAGGGCCAGGGTGCCAAGAACCGCGATCACAAACTCGGGCTTCTTCATCAGGGACCGGCTGCCGGCAAAACGGGCATAGACCCAGAGTAGACCGAGGGAGATGAGAAGGGCGGAGGGCCGGAAGTCGATGACCATTCTTCCCCACAAGAGTTCATTGACCCTCATTTCCACAAAGAGGAGCGAGATCGGCAGCATTAAAGCAGAGGCATAAGCCAGAGGAAGCAAGGCGGGCTTCTGCCACCGCCCCAGCCAGAGAACACCGAACAGGAAGGCTTCAAGGGCTACCAGTGCATGGAAAGCCCATTCCATTTTCTCCCCCCACACCCAGAAAAGGGCGAGGACAGAGAGAGCGATAGGCGCGAATACACGGAAAGAAAAGCTGCGAGAGAGAGGATAGAAGATCAGGCAAACCAATAGCTGGGACAGGGCCATGCCCTCGAGTTGATGGTCAGGGAGCAGGTCATAGACAGTGAACCAAAGCAACGCGGAGCCGGTCAAGCCGAGCGCCAGGCTGCCCTGGGAAAGGAAGACACTCTTGGAGTCGACTCGACTCAAGAAGGCTCCGAAAACCAACAAGACGACCCCCATCCCTCCGTTCCACTCCTCTCTAGGGAAGAGGCCCACATTCTCGAAGAAAAAGAGGAAGAACACGGCGGCGAACCATGCCCCGAATGCCGAGAGGAGTTGGACTCCGATCAAGTCGCGGCGCAGCCCCCACTTTTTCCGCAGGCAGCCTCGGATCTCTTCCAGAGGGATGGCGTCTCGACTTCCGAGGACAGCTGGATCCTCCAGGACTTCGCGTAGGGTCGGGTGGCCATCCTTCATGCCTCAGCCTCCATGCCGGTTCGCTTCCCCCTTCTCTGGTGCATCCTGCCGATCCAATGCTTGAGTCCCCACGCAGCCGAGCCCACGACCAGAAGAACGACAAGGCCGCTCAGGAGAAACCTGGTTCCAGGGTCCAACCCCCGAAGGGCGTCGATCTCCCTGATCAAGTAGGTAGTGAGTACCAAGCAAGTGTCGAGGAACACCAGAGTGAGGGCCCGGGGATCGGGCAGACGGAACCTGTAGACCCAGAAGGAAAGAGCGATCCCCAGAATCCACAGAATCGGAGTCAGGAAAAAGGCGAGGCCTTCCACATCCTTGTAGATCCAATCCATCATGGGAGAGGTCAGGAAAGAGAGGAAGGTCAACAGGAGAAGGAGACGCAACCATTCTCCTGCCAACCACTTTCGGCCCCATGCGAGCATGACTTCCCTCAAGGCGAGGAAAAAAGCATGAAGAAGGGCCAAGGAGAAGAAATAAAACTGAAACGACCAGCCCTCGGGTTGGGCCACCTGATTCCAGAAGAAGCTTGCTGCGTAGTCCAGAATCACCATCCAGAGGACCCAAAGGGCGGCGAAATCGGAGATCCAAACCCACAAGAAGATCAAAGCTGCCCAGAACAGGAACAGTTCATAGGCATCCGCGCCTGTTTGGTAGACCTGCCCATAGACGGCAATCAGGACACCTACCAGGACCGAAGCTGTGAGCAGGAGGACCTTGCCCCCAAGTCGGTCCAGTCCCATCCAATAAGCCCCGCCAGCACTCAGAACGACCCCTCCGGCCGCGAGGCCGAGCTTGGTGAAACGGCCCATCGCCTCCCAGTTGTAAGCGAAGAAGCAGACCAGCCCAGCCAGGATCAAAACCATTCCCAGGAGAAGCAGATGGCGAGAAGCCCAAGCGCGCCAGGTCGTCTTGGGCAGGACGAGACGCCGGGCGGCCAGCCAGGCATCCTGATCGAGGATCCCCTGCCTTCGAAGACACCAGAGTTCTTCCAGCTCGGCAGGCTGATCCATGGGGTCGATGGGTCCTTCGCTCTGATTCATGGACTCGGACAACTCAGAAACCCTCCAATCCAGAGGCCGGGTGGATTGGGTGAACCCTCCAAAATTCTTCTTTCATGGCTCGCATCACCTGCATTGGAGAGAAGTAGCGATTCTTCAAGATAGGAAAGCAAAGGTTCCTTGGCAAGCCCTGGGCAAGTCCCTTACCCAAGCTTGGCCCCTTGGATCCGGGCCTGAGGGGGGCGAGCCCGGGTGGCAGGAAAAGGAAAATTATTCCCCCTTCTCCCCCGATCGCACCGAACCTATAATCTGCGTTTCTGCGCAGATAGCCAGAAAGAAAACCCGTTATGAAAAAAGAAGCAGAGCTGTTCAAGGTCCTGGGCGAGGAGACGCGATTGCGGCTCGTTACCCTGCTCGCCATCCGGGGGGAGACCTGCGTCTGCCACCTGGCGGGCGCCCTTGATGTCCCCGACTTCAAAATCTCCCGGCACCTAGGGGTCCTGCGCTCCTCCGGCCTGGTCGAAGCCCGCCGCGAGGGGACCTGGATGCACTACCGCCTGGCCAGGCCCAAAGGCAAGCTGGCCTCCTGCCTCCAAGCCTGCCTCGAGAACTGCCTCGCCTCAAACACCCAAGTCAAACGCGACCTCAAACGCCTGGCCAAGGCCCAATGCGCCCCGGCCAAAAGGAGCTGAGGCCATGAAGACCGCCTCCCTCGCCCCCCCTCCCCGCCGCGAACGAGCCCTCGGCCTCTTCGAGCGCTACCTGACCCTCTGGGTCTTCCTCTGCATCGGAGCCGGCATCCTCCTCGGCTCCTTCCTCCCCGGCCTCGCCAAGACCCTCGACGGCATGACCCTCTCCGTCCACGGCGCCCCCATCGTCTCCATCCCCATCGCCATCTGCCTCTTCTTCATGATGTATCCCATCATGGTCAAGATCGACTTCGGCGAGGTGGTCAAGGCGGGCAAGAGCGCCAAGCCGGTCGCCCTGACCCTCGTGATCAACTGGCTGGTCAAGCCCTTCACGATGTACGCCATCGCCTCCCTCTTCCTGGGTGTCCTCTTTCGGGGTCTGATCGGGACCGAGGCCATGGACCTGGTCAAGATGCCCTTCGGCCTGGACCTGCCCCTGGGCGCCCACTACGGCTCAGGCACCGTGGTCGCCGAGGCCGGGGTCAAGATGCTCCAGATCCCCCTCTGGCGCAGCTACCTCGCCGGCTGCATCCTCCTCGGCATCGCCCCCTGCACCGCCATGGTCCTCGTCTGGGGTTCCCTCGCCAAGGGCAACGACGGCCACACCCTCGTCATGGTCGCCATCAACTCCCTGACCATGCTCCTGCTCTACGGCCCCCTCGGCGGCCTCCTCCTCGGGGTCAGCAAACTCCCCGTCCCCTGGCAGGCCCTCCTCCTCTCCATCGCCGTCTACGTCGCCCTCCCCCTCCTCGCCGGCTACCTCTCCCGCAAGTGGATCCTGAAGGCCAAGGGAGAAGCATGGTTCCAGAAGCGCTTCCTCCCCCTGCTCTCCCCCATCACGATCAGCGCCCTCCTCCTGACCCTCCTCCTCCTCTTCTCCTTCAAGGGCGAGGTCATCCTGTCCAACCCCCTGACCATCCTCTGGATCGCCATCCCCCTCTCCCTCCAGACCCTCCTCATCTTCTCCCTCGGATACGCCCTGGCCAAACTCCTCCGCCTCCGCTACCAGGACGCCGCCCCCAGCGCCCTGATCGGCGCCTCCAACCACTTCGAGGTCGCCATCGCCACCGCCACCATGCTCTTCGGCCTCTCCTCCGGCGCCGCCCTCGCCACTGTCGTCGGTGTCCTGATCGAGGTCCCCCTCATGCTCCTCCTCGTCAAGATCTGCCTGCGAACGAGGGCCTGGTTTCCCAGACAGGGTTTCTCCCAGGAGTCCGCCTGAGTCCCAGAGCCCTGGCCTGCAAAATTTTTTCCATTTCTCCGGTTGCAACCCGTTCCCGAGGGCCACAGATCTCCTAGAGAGAATGGGAACGATTCACGATCAGGTTTCTTCGTGCCAACCCTTCGGGAATTGCCTACCTCCGGAGAATGCGAAGCGGAACCCCGATCGTTCGAGGGCATCGAACCTTCCGGGGGGGAAGCGGGAGGCATCCAAGCTCCCTTGAGGGCTTGGATGCGGCCCCTTCCTTTCCAGCTCAGGTCCGCTCCAACGGGCGCGCATTCTCCCTTCCCGAACTTCCGTGCCAAAACTTCTTCTCAAGGAGTCCAGCAATGCGAATGCAAACCTACCTCGAGTCCTCCTTCCATCGATGGAGTCTCGCCGCCATCTTCCTGCTCGGAGCGGCGGCCTTCGGCCAGGCGCCCTCCCTGGTCCGGGATATCAATCAGACCGGTGCCGACCCCTACTCCTCCTATCCCTCGGGTTGGACCAGGATGGGAAAGTATGTCTACTTCGGCGCCAGCCTGCCCTACACCGGCATGGAACTCTTCCGGACCGACGGAAGGCCTGGCTCCATCCAGTTGGTACGCGACATCCAACCCGGCAAGGCAGGCTCTGCCCCCAGGTTCCTCACTGCCCTGGGCAACAAGCTCCTCTTCTCGGCCCGGGGAGCCAACGTCGGGATCGAGCTTTGGATCAGTGATGGTTCCTTCTCGGGAACCAGGCTCCTCAAGGACCTCAACCCAGGCCCGGCCCACTCCTCCCCCGAAGCCCTGACCCGGGTGGGAAACCAGATTTTCTTCATTGCGGGCACCCCCAAGTATGGGGCGGAATTGTGGGTCACCAACGGGACGGCCTCAGGAACCCACCTAGTCAAGGACATCAACCCGCAGTTTCGTTTCTCCAATCCTCGGGACCTCACCCCCTTCGGAAACCGGCTGATCTTCAGCGCCGACGACGGGGTCTCGGGCCGGGAGCTTTGGATCAGTGACGGAACCGCTGCGGGCACAAGAAGGATCAAGGACATCATGCCTGGAAAGGTCGGTTCGGATCCCAAGGAGTTCGCGCCTTTCGGTTCCAAACTCCTCTTTACCGCCTACACGGCCCAAACCGGATACGAGCTTTGGATCACCGATGGAACCGCCGCAGGAACCAGGATGATCCGGGACATCAACCCAGGCAACGCCACCTCCTTTCCCCACAACATGACCGAAATGGGAGGCAAGGCCTATTTTGCGGCCAATAGCCCGAAAAAAGGCATCGAACTCTGGGTGACGGACGGGACCCTCGCGGGAACCCATTTGGTCAAGGACATCTATGGAGGTTCAAAGAGTTCTTCCGTCTACAACATCCTCGCCTTGGGGTCCAAGATCCTCTTTCTCGCCCGGGATTCCAAGCATGGCTTCGAGCCCTGGATCAGTGACGGCACCTGGGCGGGAACCAAGCTCCTCAAGGACATCTTTCTTGGACTCTCCAGCTCGGTCCCCACGAACTTCGCCCAATTGAGCAACACAAAGGTCCTCTTCCAGGCCAATGAAGGCCGGACCGGGACGGAACTCTGGATCACAGATGGGACGAGCGCGGGAACCCGGATGCTGAAAGAGATCCACCCCGGTTCCAAGGGTTCGATGATCAGCCTTTTCTACGTGGATCAGGGCAAGGCCTTCTTCCGGGCCGACGATGGATCCCATGGAATGGAACCATGGATCAGCGATGGAACCAGCAAGGGAACCATGCTCCTGCAAGACCTGGGCAAGGACCAGGGATCCAACCCCGGTTCCAAGCCCTATGGCTTTGCAGAGCTGTATGGGAAGACTTTGCTCCTGGCCGATGACGGTGTGCACGGCTACGAACCCTGGTTCACCGATGGAACCAGGGTTGGGACCAGGCTCCTCCAGGATCTCTTTCCCGGCAACTTGAGCTCCCACATCTCCTCCTTCGTCCAGGCGGGAGATCTCCTGTTCTTCTCGGCTGAAACGCCCGGGCAGGGCTATGAACTCTGGGTGAGTGACGGAACCTCCCAGGGGACCAGGCTTGTCAAAGACATCAACCCGGGAAAGCTCTCCAGCTATCCCATTTCCCTCTTTGCCTGGAAAACAGAGGTTCTCTTCGGCGCCCGGAACCAGAAGCAGGGCTTCGGTCTCTGGATCAGCGACGGGACGGCGAAGGGAACCAGGCTTCTCAAGGTCCTCTCCCCCCAGGCCTTTGGAAGCAACGTGGTGAGAGAATTCACTCTCTTCCAAGGAAAGGTCTATTTCCAGGCCGAGGATCCCAGGTTCGGAGCGGAACTTTGGGTCACCGATGGGAGCCCCCAAGGAACGAAGATGGTCAAGGACATCCAGCCCGGCTCCGCGCCCTCCCATCCCAACAACTTGACCGTCCTGGGCAACAAGCTCTATTTCTCGGCGCGGACCAGCAAGCTGGGATGGGAACTCTGGGTGAGCGATGGGACCCAGGCAGGAACACAGCCCCTCATGGATATCCATCCTGGGCAAGCCAGCTCCTACCCCAACCACTTCTTCCGTTCCGGTTCTCTGATTTATTTCGCCGCCGACGATGGGATCCACGGCAACGAGATCTGGAGAACCGATGGCACCCCCAAGGGGACCAAGCTCATCAAGGACATCACCCCCGGGCCCTTCGGTCCCAGGTGGATCCAATTCGTCGCTGCAGTCGGGGGCGGGGTCCTCTTTTCCTACCAGGAACAACACGGGAGAGAGCTTTGGATCACCACGGGAAGCGCCCAGGGTACCAGGCTCATCAAGGACATTTATCCAGGGGGCACTGGCTCCTATCCCAGCGATTTCGTCCAGACCGGTTCTCGCTATGTCTTCTTCTCGGCGAACACGCCCAATCATGGAAGAGAGCTGTGGAGAACGGACGGGACCATGGCCGGCACCGTCATGATTCCGGAGATCCAGCCTGGGGCACCGAGCAGTGATCCTTCCCACCTGGCCTATTCCGGAGGGCTTCTCTACATGAGCGCCGCCCACCCGAAAAAGGGCAAGGAAGTCTACAGCTACTTCCCGGGAGCCGGAGGCAAAGCGGTTGGCTTCGGTTGCAACAACGCCGGAAGCCGCATTCCCCACACCCGGGTCGAGGATCCTGTTCTGGGCCGGAACATCTTCGTCTGGGGCCAATACGGGAAACCGGGCTTCTTCGGGCTCCCCATCCTGGGATCCCTGGTGAACAAGCGCTCCACCCCGCTGACTTTCATCGGTCAGGATTGCCGGGGCTACATCGATGCCGGGAGATTCTGGACCTTCCTCCGCCCGGCCAAGGTCAGCCCCAACGGGGAATGGGGTCAATTGGTGCTGGTCCCGAACCAACCCAGCTTGAAGGGCCTTCAGCTGGCAGTCCAAACCCTATTCTTCACCAGCACCTTACAGCTCGCGAACGAGATCACGGAGGCCTACCAAATCACTCTGGGCAACTGAGGACCTCCTCCCTCAGGAGACTCCCCCACCGTCCAGGCAAAGGAGCTGTCCGAGTTCCTCGAAAAAGCGTCTCCGCTTGGTGGCCGGGCGGTGGAGGAGGCCGATTTGGCGGCCGAAGGCTCCGCCCTCGAAGGGGCGGAGGACGACGGGGTCTTCGGGGCGGATCTCTCGGGAGATGGCCATCTGGGGGATGAGGGTGAGGCCGTTCCCCATGGCGACCATTTGGACGAGGGTCAGGAGGCTGCTGGCCCGGAGGTCGGGGAGTTCCTGGGCGGCCACCGCGCTGCAGAGCTTCAGGGCCTGGTCGCGGAGGCAGTGGCCTTCTTCGAGGAGGAGGAACTCGGAGGCATCGAGGTCCTCCTCCCGGATCTTCTGCTTCCGGGCCAGGGGATGGCCCTGGGGAAGGAGGCAGAAGAAGGGATCTTTGAACAGGGGGATCTCGCGGACTTCGCCGAAATCCATCTCCAGGTCCAGGGCGAGGAGGCAGAGGTCCAGCTCCCCGCGATGCAGGGAGTCGAGGAGATGGGCGGTCTTCTCCTCCCGGACTTCGAGGTGGAGTTTTGGATAGAGGGCCTGGATGCGGGGGAGACATTGGGGCAGGAGGTAGGGGGCGATGGTGGGGATGACGCCGAGGCGAAGGCTGCCCTGATGCGGATCCTGGAAGGCGAGCATGTTTTCCTGGAGGGCTTGGACTCCTTTGAGCAGGGAGCGGGCTTGTTCGCAGGCCTTGGCGCCAGCCGGGGTGAGGGTCACGCCTCCGCTTCCGCGCTCGAAGAGCGGGACGCCGAGGATCTCCTCCAGTTTCTGGATCTGCGCGCTCAGAGCCGGTTGGGAAACCTTGCATCGCTGGGCGGCCTTTCCGAAATGCCGAAGCTCGGAGACCGCCAGGAGATACTCCAATTGCCGAAACGAAGGTCGATTGGAAAAGCCCATAAGCAATTCCTATGGAAAAGAAAGCTTCATGGTATTGGAAAAATCCTCAGTTGAGAAAGATTATCACTCTTTTCTCGGACCTTTACCAGGAGCTTGAACATGCAGCGAAAACCTATCTCCCTGATCGGGGCCTTTTTGGGCCTGGGTCTCATTGGGATCGCGGGCCAGCAAAAGATGCAGGAAAACAGGAAGCCCCCCACGCAGGATTCCTCCCATCCCCCCATGCGCGGCAATACGAGCTATGCCCCGGTCGCTCAGACCGAGCCCTTCGCCTCCGTCATGGCTCGGATGAAAAAGGCCAAACCAGCCATCCTGGCCCGGCATCGGAAACTCCTCGAGGAACGCTACGATCTCTCCGACCACTCCGACACCGAGGTCCGGATGTCCCGGGGCAAGAAGATCCAAACCGGTGTCCGGGTCAAGCTTCCCCAGGGCGTCACCTGGGAAGACCTCGCCAGCATGCGTCCGGAGGAGATCAAGGCCAAGGACCTCTGGCCCAAGGGTTTTTATCCCCTCCCCCACCCCAACCATGACGAAGGGGGGATGCTCTTCCCTCAACACCACATCGACGAGATCAAGAAGCAGACAGGGCGGGACCTGACCCGTTTCGACTTGGACTATGTGACCCCTCGTCACTTCCTGCCGGAATTCCCTCCGCCCATCTATTTGACCACCCGTCCCGACCTCGGCGATGTCTCCAAGGGCAAGCTGGTCACCACCGACAATTACTTCGAACTCTTCTCCGGCATCCTCAACCCAAAACAACTCGAAGGCCTCCGCCTTCTGGTCACCCCCTTTCCTCAGCAGCAGTTCAACGCGACCCATGATCGCCGGAGCGTGCGCCCCAGCCTTGGGGTGAGCTGTTTCGACTGCCACGCCAACGGGCACACCAACGCGGCCACGCATCTGGTCGGGGACATCCGCCCACAAGCCTACCGTCACGGCCTGGACACCCCCACCCTCCGTGGAGTCAATATCCAGAGACTCTTCGGTTCCCAGCGGGCTCTCAAGACGGTCGAAGACTTTGCCCAGTTCGAGCAACGAGCTGCCTACTTTGACGGAGACCCCGTCATCGCGACGAAAAAAGGCGTCAACATCCTGGAGCGGGGATCCCAAGTCCACTTCATGGGAGAGTTCCAAGCGATCCTCGACTTTCCCCCCGCGCCCAAACTGTCCTGGGATGGCAAGCTGGACCCCGAAAAGGCGAGCCCCGCCGAACTCCGCGGCCAGGCCATCTTCTTCGGCAAGGGCAAATGCTCCACCTGCCACAAAGCCCCTTACTACACCGACAACCTCATGCACAATCTCAAAGCCGAGCGCTTCTTCAAACCCCGGATGATCAACGGTCGCTACGCCAGCGCGGACGGCCCCATCAAGACTTTCCCGCTTCGTGGCATCAAGGACAGCCCTCCCTACTTGCATGACGGCCGCTTGCTGACCCTCGAGGACACGGTGGAATTCTTCAACCTCATCCTCGGGACCAAGCTCAGCGCCCAGGAGAAGAAGGACCTCACCGAATTCCTGCGCTGCCTTTGATCCTGTTCATTTCGGGAGACCTGGAAGCCAAACAAAGCGCTCCCTCCGCCGCAGGCTGACAACCCGGCGGCGGAGCTGGCCGTCGAAGAGCCAGGCCTCCCAGCGGGGACGGTTTCTTGTGAGGAGAAAAAAGCGACCCTCGGGGGAAAACCGCGGCCAGCCCCAGGGCGCTTTTGTGTCGACCAGGACCTCGAGGCTTTCGCGGTAAAAAATCTTGCTGCCCTCGAGATCGAAAAAGCCTTTTCGCGTCCTTCCCTTGGGACCCGGTGGAAGCAGAGGGCCGGAGGGGGGTAGGCGGTGGGTGAGGGTCTTTGTCGGGTAAGGGAATTCGGAGAGGCGCTTGCCCGTTCTCGCATCCAGGTCCACAAAGCGGAAGGAGGGCCAAAGGTCCCCTCTTTTTGGGGCCTGGGATGGGGGGACACCCTTGGCTTTCGCTGAGAAGGATTCGGAGAAACGGATCCTGTTCTTGTCGAGCCAGATGAATTCCAGCCGAGGGCTGCTGCTCGCGAGGGGAGAGTTGTCACAGTAGATGGGGGCGATCTCCCGGAGGATTTTTTGGGTCAGGAGGTCGTAGACGCTTAAGCGGAAACCCCTCGCCCACGCCCGGGGCGCGCGGCCCATGCGGAACTGCCCCCGGCGGGGCATCGGCCGGGCGATGGCGAGACGCCAGCCATCGGGGGAGAGCTGCGCACGCTGGATGCATTCTCCCAGCTCGTCGTCCGGGCCGCACTCCCACAGCCTTCGATGGGCACGGCCCTTGGGATCGATCTCCCAGAGCGCCGCGCGAGTCTCGCCGGCAGAAGGCGAGGCGAGCACGACCACCCGACTTCCGGGCATGGCCCAAAACTTTTGAAAGGGGCGAGCGAAGACCAAACGCGCCTTGGCGCTCGGGAGATCCAGGGCGATCAGCCCGTAGGGATCCCGATGACTCATCAGAAGAATGCCACCGGAGTCCAGCCGCTGAAGGATCTGGACCGCATTCTGGCTGCGCATGAAGACTTGGAGGGGACCCGGATGGGCAGGAGTTTGAAGGAAATGCAACCTTCCCCTTTGCCTGGCTCCCTGTTGGGTCCCGGATCCCCCTCTCGGGGACTCTCCCTCCTTGGCTCCCATTTCCCCGCCTGGCGGCTCCTCGCCCACCGAGAAGAGCAGTGGCCCTTCCTTCACGGAGACAGGATAGAACTCCAAACTCCCCAGACGGCTCACGCTCTTGGACCTCTCCCGGGGCTTGTTCGCCACGGGATTCGGACTCGCTTGGCGCAAGACCACCGGCCCTTGCTCAGTCGAACCGGATCCCTTCTCGGGTTTCTGAGGGTTCAAAAGGGAGAGGTGCCCCCCCTTTCCCTCCCTGCCCGCGCGGGCCGGAAAAACCCCCCAAAGCCCAAAACCGAGCAAGAGGACAAGAGCGACCCCCATCCCCATTTTGGCCGCGTGAAACAGAGGGATGACCGAAGCCGCCCCTCCGCCGCCCCCAGCCGCTGGGATCGCCCGGCCCCCGGCCCGCCCAAGCACACGGCCCCGGACCTGGCGCAGCGCGGCCATGGGCAAGAGCCCCGGCGCAAACCCCGCCGGAAGCCCCCTACGCAGCATCGCCAAACCCCGCTGGATCTGTGTCCGAATCGTGCTCCCCGAACGCCCCAACCGCCGCGCCACTTCCCCCGGCGTCCAAGCCTCCTGCAGGTGCAGGGCCAGCACCTCCCGGTAAGGCTCAGGCAATCCCCCGATCGCCTCCCCCACCGCACCCCGCAGCTCCCTGGCCATCACGCCCTCCTCCGGCCGCCCCACCTCCCGCGGCGCCAACCGCTCCAGTTCGGGTTTGCGCTGGGACCGTCTCCGCGCCCGCCGCGCATGGTTCCCCATCAACCCCAGCAGCCAGGGGAGCAGGGGGCGCTCCGCGTCGTAGCGCTCCGCCGCCTCCATGGCCGCCAAGAAGGTCTCCTGCAGGAGATCCTCCGCCCCCGAAAGGTCCCCTGTCAGATGGACCGCAACCCTCCCCAGGACCGGCGAGACCGCGTCAAACACATCCGCAAGAGCCGAGCTGTCTCCTCGATCTCGAAAGCGGCAAAACTGTTCTTCGATGGTTTTCCTCATAGGGAAAGGGATTCACCCCGCTCGGCCCATCGTCCCACCTTTTCCTGAAATTCCCCTTATTTTCCGAAGCGCGCGAGAATCCAATCCCCGATGGTTTTGAGGACCTTGGGGGCCATGGTCTCCTCGATCTTGCCGTATTCGCCCAGGTCTCCCGTCTTGCAGGTCTGGAAGAGATGATTGAGACCGGGGAGTTCGATGATGGTCGCGTCCTTGTTTCTCGCGAGGAGCTTTCGAAAGACGGGGAGGTTTTGCTCCGCGAGGACCTGCACATCCTTGGAACCGTTCAAAACAAGGATCGGCCTGTCGAGTTTGGCAAGATAGGGGCGTGGATCGAAACGGACGAAGGCCCGAAACCAGGGAGAGAGGAGCATTCTGGTTTGTTTTGCAACAAAGTCCTCCTTCTTCCCCCGGGGGGTCATCTTCCAAGCCTTCTCCAGGATCGGTTTCAGTTTTTTTCGAAGGGCCGGCAAGGAGTCTTCTTTGAGGATCAGGTCATAGGCCTGGGCGTTGGAGCGACTGATGGCTTCGACCATGAACTCGGGAACCCCCTTGACCCGAAGGATCTTGCGCCCCTGCGCCTTGAGGATTTCGGCGCCTGAGACGGCGGGGCCTGCCAAAAGGATCATGAAGGCCACGTCCTTGGACTTCGCCGCGCAGATCGGAGCCACAAGGCCCCCCTCCGAATGCCCACAGATCCCGATCTTCTTGGGGTCGATCTCCTTGCGGCCCTTGAGATAGCTCACCGCCGCCAATGCGTCCACCGCGAAGTCCTGCGTCGTCGCAGCTGCGAACTTCCCCGTCGACTTGCCCACCCCCCGGTCATCGTAGCGCAGCACCGCGATCCCCCGCCGCGTCAGCGCGTCCGCAAGGACCAAAAAGGGCTTGTGCCCCATCAAGCTCTCGTTCCTGTCCTGCGGCCCCGAGCCCGTCACAAGCACCAGCGCTGGAAACGGTCCCGCCCCCTTCGGAAGAGTCAGGCTGCCCGCGAGCCTGACCCCCGGGGCGCTTTCGAAGCGGACCTCCTCCACACGGTAGGGAAAGGGCGGCTTGGGTTCTTGCGGACGCGGTGGTTTTTCGATCTTCCCCCTCAAAGGCCGTAGAATCAGCCGGAGGTCCCCAGCTTGGTGGAAGGTCCCCACGATCTTGCCACTCTTGGGATCCAGTTTCCCCTCATAGCGAATCCCCAACCTTTGGATCGCCAGCTTCAACTTCCTTCCCTGGATCTCCACCCTGTCCATCGCGATGCCAAAGGCCTGCTGATCCGGGCTGTCCAAGGTCCCCGCAAAACCCTTGGCCGTCTTCTTCAGATGAAAGACCACCCGAATCTTCCCCGCCGGAGTTCCGATGTGGCCAATCCAAGAACCAAGCACAGAAGGCCCAGACTTCGAAGGCCGGCTCCCCTGAGCCGCCAGCCCCGTCACAAGAACAAGAGAAAGAAGAACGTGCATCCAAGACTCCGTGGGAGAAAACCCCAAGCATACAGGATGCCCTTCGCTCTGGCTCCTTACTCCAAGACCAGCATGGCGTCGCCGAAGGAGAAGAAGCGGTAGCCTTGGTCGATGGCAATGCGATACAGCTCCAACACGCGCTCCCGGCCGAGAATAGAGGAGAGGAGGAGAAGGAGGCTGCTCTCGGGGAGGTGGAAGTTGGTGAGGAGGGCGAAGTCGAGCCTCGGGCCTTTGCCGGGGTAGAGGAAGAGGTCGGTCTCGCCGCTGCGGGGGACGACTTCCCAGCCGGGTTTTTCGCTTGCGCTGCGAGGCTCCAGGCTGGATTCGAGGACGCGGACCGAGGTGGTGCCCACACAGAGGAGGCGGGAGCTGCGGGCGCGCGCGGCCTCGATGGCCTGGGCGGCTTCGGGGGGGCATTGGAACCATTCGCTGTGCATCCGGTGCTCCTCGATGCTCTCTCCGCGAAGGGGCTCGAAGGTCCCTTCGCCCACGTGCAGGGTGACGCGGGCCTGCTCCACGCCCTTCTCCTGGAGCCTTGCCAGCAACTCCTCGGTCAGGTGGAGACCGGCGGTGGGAGCCGCGACGGCGCCGGGCCGGGCGGCGAAGACGGTCTGGTAGCGCTCCCGGTCGAAGCGGGGGTCTTCTTCCCCGGGGGGGCGCTTGATGTAGGGCGGCAGAGGCGCGCGGCCGACGCGGTCCAGGCATGCGGCCAGGCTCTCCTCGCCCCGGGGCGCGAGGCGGAAGCGGTGCCTTCCCCCTCCCAGGGACGCGAGGATGGTCAGCTCCAGCGCCCCTTCCTCCATCAGCAGGGTCTCCCCCTCCCCCAGCCGCGCCGAAGGCTTGAGGAATCCCTCGGCCTCGGCCCCACGGCGCTCCAGGATCAGGCATTCGACCCGCCCTCCGGTCCGCCTCCTGCCGAGGAGGCGATGGGGGAGCACCCGGGTCTCGTTGAGCACCATCAGGTCCCCGGCCTTCAAGTAGTCCCCGAGATCCCGCACGCGCCGGTGCTCCAATCTGCCGGGATCGCTCCGGGAGCAAACCAGCATCCGCGCCGAATCCCTAGGATCAGCCGGAAAAAGAGCGATCCGATCAGGGGGTAGTTCGTAATGGAAATCCTTCCGCTGCATTGCCGCCTAGCTGCCTGTCCTGTACCTTCTTTCTCCCACTTTGAACCAACATGGCACCATTTCTCCTCATTTCCTACTACGGGCTCTTCGCCATCCTCTCGGTTTATGGGATGCACCGGGCCCTCCTGCTCCTGCGGCTGCTTCGGCGGCGGCGGGAGGCGGCGCGGGTGGAGCTGCCCGCGGAGGAGGCGCGCTATCCTCTGGTGACGGTGCAACTGCCGGTTTTCAACGAGCGCTACGTGGCGACGCGGCTCCTGGACGCGGTGGCGGCCTTCGACTGGCCGAAGGAGCGGCTGGAGATCCAGGTCCTCGATGACTCGACAGACGAGACGAGCGGGATCCTGGCGGAGCGCTGCCGGGAGCTAGCGGCGGAGGGATTCGAAATCCGGCACCTGCGGCGGAAGAACCGCAAGGGCTACAAGGCGGGGGCGCTGGCCGAGGGCCTCCGGGGAGGAGAGGGGGAGGATGGCCGGATGCGCGCGCCGGCCCGGGGAGAGTTCGTGGCCATCTTCGACGCGGACTTTCTCCCCCAGCCCGATTTTCTGAAGCGCAGCCTCCCCTACCTCCTGGCCGACGAGGGCTTGGGGCTGGTGCAGGCGCGCTGGGAGCACATCAACCGGGACCACAGCCTCCTGACCCGGCTGCAGGCCGTCTTCCTCGACGCCCACTTCGCCATCGAGCATCAGGCGCGGGAGCGGGCGGGGCACTTCCTCAACTTCAACGGCACGGCCGGGGTCTGGCGGCGCAGCGCCATCGAGGCCGCGGGCGGTTGGAGCCACGACACCCTGACCGAGGACCTGGACCTCTCCTTCCGCGTGCAGATGGAAGGCATCCGCTTCCACTACCTGCACGACCTGGGCGTCCCCGCCGAGCTGCCTGCCGAGATGAACGGCTTCAAAAACCAGCAGCACCGCTGGGCCAAGGGCTCGATCGAGGTGGCCCGCAAACTCCTCCTGCCCCTCTGGCGCCATCCCGGCGTCCCCCTCGGCGCCAAGCTCGAGGGCTCCATGCACCTCCTCAACAACCTGGCCTACCTGGTCGTCGCCATCGCCAGCTTCTTGACCCTGCCCGTGGCCCTGGCCCGCGGCTCCGTCCACCCGGACCTGACCATCTGGGCCGACCGCTACCTCCTGGGGATCGGCCTCCTGCCGGTGCTCAGCTATTTCCTCATCGCCCAGCTCCTCGTCGGGCGCCGCCTCCTCCCCAGCCTGCTCCTCCTCCCCGCCGCCCTCGCCCTCGGCATCGGCCTCTCGATCAACAACGCCAAGGCCGTCCTCGAAGGCCTCCTCGGCCACCGCACAGGATTCGTCCGCACCCCCAAGTACCACATCCACGCAGCCCAGGACAGCTGGATCGGCAAGTGCTACTCCGCCCGCAAGAGCCTCGGCCTCTGGCTCGAGATCTTCCTCGGCCTCGAAGCCCTCGCCGCCTTCGGCGTCGCCGCCTGGAACGGCTGCTGGAGCATGGGGCTCTTCTTCCTCTTCTTCGCGACCGGCTACCTCTACACCGGCCTGCTCTCGGCCCTCCCCTCCCTGGCCGAGCGCCTGCGATCCAAGACCTGGACCCTCCGCGCCGCGACCCGGCCACCCGTCGTCGCCAAGCAGCGGGTCGGCTAGTTCGCTCCTCAGGCTTCGGTTACTTGGCGCTCTGCCTGGGCAAGCGGACCCTCAGGATCCGGGCTCCGTTCCGGTAGTCCCCCACAGCATAGAGCTTGGGTGGGGATCCCTTGAGCGGGGGAGCCTTGCCACTCGCAAACACCACCCGGAAATGCCCCCTGGGAGGAAAACCGCTGACAAAAAAGTCTCCATCCTTGGTGAAATAGGGGTCGTAGAGAATCCTCTCTCCCTTCCCCCCCACCCACAACAGCACGAAAGGAGAATCCTCGGGAGCCTTGTGACGTCCCTCCAACTTCCCCAAGAGGAAGACTCCCTTGCGCAGGACCAGGTCATAGTGTTTCCCAGGCGCATCCTTGGGGTACGAAAGCTTGAGGAACCCCCAAAATCCCCCTCGCCCCCCCTCTCCCGGCTGGGGAAGAGAAAAACGTTTCCCATGGAATTGGGAGGCGATTTGCATCCAAAAATGGCTCGAAGTAAAAACCGCCCAGGAGCCGGCCGGGAGATCCAAGACATTTTGAGGTTTCAGACTGTCCTGGGTGTAGCCCGACCTAGACATCCCCTCTGCGGTCTTCAAGTCCTTCAAGTTCTTCAAGGGGAGGTAGCCCACCATCACCGTTTCAGGCCGGATCCCACCCCAGCCAAGATGCACATGCACAGGCTTGGGCTGGCTGATCGGATTCTTCCGCTTTTTCCGCACCTGGAACACGTGAAAAGCCCCAGGGACTTTTTCGGGGAAATCGAGGGAGAAGAGAGGCCAATGGTAGAGGGGAAACCCCATGCTTTCTCCCATGGGACTGGGGCCAAAAACCTTGGGAAAGCTCCCGGAAGGATAGTAGACACTCCCCACGAGACTGCCGGGATGGACTCCCTCCAGGATGTAGGAGACCCCCAGGCGTGGATAAAGATGGACCCAGGTCCAGTCTCGAATGCTTTTTCGATCGAAAAAGAGACGTTGCACCAGCAAGAGAGGCCGAAAATCCGCGCGGGTATAGCGGGAGTTCTTGGGATCCTTGAGCAGCTTGTCCACAAGCGCATCCTCGACCCGGAAATAAAGCTGGTAGGGGCCTCCATAACTCTCCCGAAAATGGACCTCCTTGTCCTCCCCCTTGGCCACCTGGAATTCTTCACAATAGAACTTCAAGTGAACCGGGTCCTTCCCCATGGAAAGAACGGTTTTGAGATATTTTTTCCCGGGAAGGCAGGGGATGGAAAAGGCCCCCTTCGCATCCGTCTCCACCACGTTTTCGATCCCCCATCCATCGGGGATTTGGCACCCAAGACGCACACGGATTCCGGCCCGGGGTAGAGGAATCTTCCCATGCACCCGGGTCTGGGTCTCGAAGAACAGCGTGAGGCGCCGCTCCTCCCCCGGGGAAAAGGGCTTGAGCGTCACAAATTTCCTTCTCAGGGAGATTCTTGAATCTTCTTCCCGGACCTCCATCCCCTCCCCCCGGGCACTCGCAAGGAGAACCCTGGGCGAAAGGGAGAGAGAAAACCCAAGGCCCGGCAACGGCTTCCAGAGCTTGGCATCCTTCCAGCTCTCCTTGCCAGCACTCCGGTTTTCTCCTGCAAAGGGAGCGGCAAAGGGCTCTCCCAAAAAGCGCTGCCAAAGAGCGGGGAGAATCGGCGCCCCCTCGGCCAAGTCCTTTTTGGAGGGAGCAGGCAGACCTCCGCTCTTTCTCTCTTTTCGGGCCCATTGCCGAACAAGGTCCTTGAACTGCCCATAATCCCGGACGATGCCGAACCCGTCCTTGGACCCCCCAGCTCCTCCTGCACTCCTGAGCTTCCTCAGGTCTTGGGTCCTCAGGTGGGAGAATCCGGAGTTGGGAAATCCGGCTTTGAAAGAAAAAAGAAGGATATGCAAGTTCCTTGGCAGCTCGGGCTCCAGTTTGAGCCCCTTCAACAAGCGGAGCCTGAGGGGCTCAGGGTGGAGCACGAGGAGGGGTGCCTTCGTCAGGGCAAAGCTCCCCTCCCTTTCGCCCGTCCACCGTGGGAGCCCCCTCTCCCTCAAGACGGAAGGCCCCTTCACCTCCAGGACCAATGCCCCTCTCAGCGTTTCATCCGGAACAAAGGCCCTCGGCTTGGAACTCTTTTCCCAAGCCGACCATTTCCCCACCCGAGGATGCCACCAGCGGTAGGAGAAGGGACCCGGCACACTCTTCCCCCCCACCCCCACCAAACGGATCCAGAGCCCCTTGCTCAGGTCTTTTCTCCCCTCCTGTGAAGAGAGAACCACCTTCGATTCCTGCCTGCTCCCCACCGGACTCCCATGCAAAGCCCCCACTTTCCCCGGCTCCCCACCCTTCCCCGGAGATCCCGCATCCCCCCACCAACCTCTTTGTATTCCGACGAGGAAGGCAAGGGGGACGAGGAGCAATAAGACCAGGGGGAATCTATTGGGTTTTCTCATGGGGATCAGCTCGCAGGAACCAGGAAAGAAAAGGGAGGCTCCCCATACCCAAGTCCCTTCATTTCCAACCCTTCTTCGTCCAGAAAAACCGGGTTTTTCGGCGTACATCCACATCCAGGGTTGGATCATCCGAAGTCATCCAAACAATGTGACATTTGGGTGTAGGGATTTTGAATTGCACAATGGAGCCCCTCTTGTACGTGATTGCCCAATCACAGGGACTTTGTTTCGGATCTTTGGGTAGGGGACGGCCAATGACAAAACCGTCATCATTGGAGACCAGAATTTTCTCCTCCTTGCCTACACTTTTCGGAGGAATGCGACTCTCATCTAAGAGGAAAGTATAGGGATTGTGAAGAGTGGAAAAATCCACTTGAAGATCCTCCCCCCCTCGTAACTCCCATGAAAAGGGGAACAGCCTGAGCAGTTGGCGATTTCCTTTTTGAGAGAAATGACTCACATTTAATGCCGTAATTCCCGCAAGGATACGGAGGTTCTTTTTAAAGGGCCCATCAATCCGGTATGTTTTCAAAAAAATAGGATTCCAAAATTGCTGCACAATCGCGCCTTCGCTGGGATCCAGCATTCTGTTCAAACAAATGGTCCATTCCCCTTTTAGGTACCCAGGAGAAGATAAGTGTAAAAGGGAAGTGCCTCTGAAGAGTATCTTGACCAAAGGGAAATGATTCTTTTCCCACGAAAGGGGGGAAGAAATCGGACAAGGGCTGCTCCTTGTTCCTCCCATCGCGACTCCACCCTCGACCTTCCTCCCCACCCAATCCTCATGAGCGGGATTCACCATCAAAAGACTTGCAGAGCCTCTTACCACCAATCGATAGGTTTTATGAATAGGCAGCAGTACCTTTCGTTTGATGGGATTTCCTCTTCCCATACCTCTGCATGTAAAAAAGGTTACGGGAGTATTCTCAGGGCCGACATCGACATCACTCACCTTCCCCGGGAAGAGACTTAGGTACCTCCCCTTCTTGAAAAGGGAACCATCTTCGAAGAGATAGACTTTCACCCTTTCGTCGGAAGGCAAATCTTCGAGTTGAACAAATAAAGGCTTTTGATCCGCCGAAGGCGTCTTCGTCTTAGACGACTGGGAGGAGGAAACCCCTTTGGGTTGACCTTGACAAGGCCCGAGTTTTTCATCAATTGGGAGAGAGAATGAATCCTGCTTGATGTCTTTTTCTAACCCTGCATCCTTCCCTTTCTCATACCACCCTTGCAAGGAGGAGAAGGCAAAGAAAAGAGGTCCAAAAAAAAGCAAAAGGGGAAAGATGGAGATCAAGAGCCTTTTGGAAAACCCCGCCCTTTGTTTCATGAGTTTCAAACTCCTTGCTTTCCTGTAGGAAGAGGATTTTCATCAAGGAACCCCCTAAAAAACAATTTATTTACCCGATAGCTTATGAGAGCGCGCTTCAATAAGAGCCCCAGCATCCGCTTCAGCTTCCCATTCCCCAACAGCCTTGTTTTCAAGGTACATGGCCCCCTTGGCATACGCTTGCAAGACTACAACAGCTTCTCTTGTGAGCCGAGTCAACCCAGCATCGATATCCCCAAGTTCTTCCTTTTCACGGAAGCCTTCTACTTGTTCCTCCCAAATTGCCGCGAAAGAGTCTCCGTCTCCCGGAATCAAAACCTTGACCCCATTTTTGGTTCTATCGGTGGTCAAAGCGAAACCGACCATTCCTGTCTGGCCTTCCCCCGCAATCACCTTTTGGTCAGCGTACTTGACCTTGGATTTGGCCTGGATCAGCAGATTCATCCAACCCCTCCGTTTGGTAATCGCGCCCGAAGCCTTTCCCGAAATGCTTACTGCCCCGGACACCTCTACTTCCTCGGGCCATTCAAGGTGATAACGAATTGCCGCCTGATCACTCTTAAAACCATCATGCAGATAATAGGTCCTAGCCTTTCCTTCATTCCGAACCTCAATAAAGTCAAGCTGCACTTTTGCCCCAGAGGCTGTGTCTTTGAACTTGAATCCTTTCCATTTCATTGGGAGGGAGCTAAGGACCAGAACTTCATCCTCTGGGACCGTGAGGATATTTCCCTGAGAAAAACTGGTTTGGGTTAGAAGCAAGATCCCCACAAGCAGTTGGAGAACCATTCTAGGACCTTTCCAATCATGGGTTGAAATCATCATTGCATCCTTGGGTTTAAATCGAATTCAGCTTGTCTTTTTTTGCGGCAAGAAGTGAAGCGCTTCCCCCAAAAAAAACCACCCACTGGATTAAAGAGGGAATGATACACAATTCCGATTCTTTTCTCATAAGCCGCGGTGTTTTTCCCTTACCAATTGAGCCTCCCAAGCAGTTTTTTTCCTTTGGGACCCATGAGTCAGGGTCTTCAGCTTTCCCTACCCTCCGATCCCCTGGACTTTTCTAAGCAACGTCTCATACCTGGGAACCCGGGGCATCCCCTTCCTCTCTCTCTTTGCTTCCTCCTTGCTCCTTCTGACTGGGTCCGTTAACTTCCTTCCTGCGCTTGATTTGCATAAAGGGGGGGGAAGCCCCCTCATGGAATCTGCCCGGGGGTTCAGGAGCGCAGCCTACTCTGAGCAAGGAGCCTGGATTGAACGACCGCAATGACCGACGAACCTTTCTCGGGGCCTTTGTCTCCTTTCTTCTGGCCCTTCCGCTCATCGGTCCGGCGCTTTTGGCGCTGGTCTCCTTTGTGAGTCCGGCGCCCCGCGAGGGGGGTGGCGAGATCCCGCTCATCCCCCTCGACCAGATTCCGGAGGGGGAGCCCAAGCGCGTCCGCTTGCAATACGTCCGCCAGGTCGGCCCCTACCGCGAGGAGGTCGAGAAGGTCCTCTACCTCCGCCGCAAGGGAGACGAGGTCCTGGCCCTCTCGAGCGAGTGCACCCACCTGGGCTGTCCGGTGCGCTACAAGAAGGACAAGAAGCACTTCGCCTGCCCCTGCCACGGCGGGGTCTTCAACCTCGAGGGCGAACGGATCGAAGGCCCTCCGCCCCGCCCCCTCGACCGCTATCCCATCCTGCCCCCTGAAACGAAGGGCGCCCCCGTCCGTCTGCAGCTCAAGGTCTGAGGTCCGCTCGCATGCCCCATCCTCTCCGCGCCTTCCGCGCCTTTGTCGATGACCGCCTGGGCCTCCCCGAGCTGCGCGCCAAGTTGATGACCGGCAAGATCCTGCCCAAGGGCACCTCCTGGCCGCAGACCCTGGGCTACGCCGCCCTCACCCTCTTCGTCCTCCAGATGCTGACCGGGCTGGGGCTGGCCTTCCATTACAGCCCGAGCACCGCGACGGCCTACGACTCCATCCGCGTCTTCGAGCGCAGCATCCCCTATGGCAAGATCACCCGCGGCCTGCACCACTACGGCGCCTCGGCCATGCTCATCCTGCTCTTTTTGCACGCCCTGCGCGTCTTCTTCCAGGGCGCCTACAAAAAACCCCGCGAGCTGACCTGGCTCTTCGGCCTCGCCCTCTTCGGCTGCGTCATCGGCCTCGGCTTCACCGGCTACCTCCTCCCCTGGGACCAGAAGGCCTACTTCGCCACCAAGGTCGGCGTCAACATGGCCTCCCAGGCCCCCATCGGCGGGCACGAAATCCAGCAGGCCCTCTACGGCGGCCCCGACCTCGGCCCCAACACCCTGGGGCGCTTCTACGTCCTCCACATCCTCGTCCTCCCCCTCGCCCTGCTCGGCCTCCTCGCGCTGCACCTCTTCCAGGTCCAGCGCCACGGCATCACCCCGCCCGGCCTCCCCGTCGGGGCACGCGGAGAGCCCGGCCCCCGCTACCACCCCACCCACACCCTCAAAGAGGCCCTCGTCGCCCTCCTCGTCGTCGGCGTCGTCGCCTACCTGGCCATCCAGCACGGCGCCCCCCTCGAAGCCGAAGCCGACCCCGCCGACCTCGCCTACGACCCCAGGCCCGAGTGGTACTTCCTCGGCCTCTTCCAGCTGCTCAAGTTCTTCCCAGGCTCCCTCGAGTCCCTCGGCGCCTTCTGGCTCCCCAACCTCTTCCTCGTCGCCCTGGCCCTGCTGCCCTTCTACGACCGCAACCCCGAGCGCAAGCTCAAGAAACGTCCCCTCGCCCTCGGCCTCGGCCTCCTCTTCCTCGTCTCCATCGTCAGCCTCACCTGGCTCGGCGCCCAGGACAAACCCAGGCACTACCGCACGCCCCCCCACCCCCTCGGCGCCTCCCCCGAGGTCAAACGCGGCTACCTCCTCGTCCGCCGCGAAGGCTGCTTCTCCTGCCACACCTACACCGACGACAGGGGCGAGGTCTACGGCGAGACCAAGGAAGAGGACGACGCCCCCGACATGGCCGACTTCGACAAGACTCCTCAGGAGATGGTCGACTTCTTGAACGACCCCGAGTCCGACATCATGCCCAACTTCGACCACCTGAAACCGGAGGAGCGCCTCGCCATCGGCCGCTACCTCGAAGTCATCCGAGCGAAGTAGAACCAACCAATCCCAAAGGGACATGGGCGGATGGATAGGAGAAGCCTCTTCCACAAACCTTAGACCACTTGGACCAGCCCTCCTTAACCTGCAGGAGCCCGAAACATCACCTTTACAAAGCTTCCCCGGATCCTTTGTAAATCCCATCGATCCCTGGGTAGGGGGCAAACAAAGCACTTGCACAAAGATTAAAACATACTTAAGTTTTGTGCATGGCTACGAAGAAGCCCAAGATTCCAGATTGGGACCAACTCTTTCAGTTCGCAGTCGCCCAGGAAGGGATGTTTACCACCAAACAAGCAGCAGAGGCAGGTTTCTCGCCCCAGCTCCTTTCCCATTATCTCCGCGGAAGAAAAATTATCCGGCTTCGCCGGGGAATCTACAGGCTCGTGCACTACCCCGCCGGTGATCGGGAGGACTTGGTCCTCCTTTGGCTCTGGACCGAGCAACAAGGCATTTTCTCCCACCA
The DNA here is from genome assembly GCA_011321845.1 of Planctomycetota bacterium. Classification (GTDB taxonomy): domain Bacteria; phylum Planctomycetota; class UBA1135; order UBA1135; genus HyVt-539. Next base: position 33,873 of record DROQ01000101.1, read on the forward strand.
AACAGCCCTCTGGCTTCATCATCTTTCCGATCTCATGCCAGCAGGGCTGGACATCAGCCTTCCACCCTCCTGGGCTCGACGACGCCTACGCATCCCAAAGGGCGTCGTTCTCCATTTTCAACAGGTCCTCAACAAAGACCGCCAATGGTTCGGCCCCGTCCCCGCCACCAATCCGGCCCGCACCCTTAGAGATTGCGCAGCAAACCACCTTTCCCCCGAGTTTCTCCAACAAGCCACCCAAGAAGCTCTTCGCCGAGGGCTCGTTACGCAGAAAGAAATTCCTGAAGTCCTTAGGGCTCTCGAGCCATTTGGGGGAGTTGGACTTTGAATCATTCCCCCTACAATTCTCCCGCAGCCTTCAAACAAGCCCTTGAGCAGCGCCTCCGCAATTCCCTGTCTCCAAGGCTTTCGCTCTCCCGCAAACGGCAACTTCTGGTATTCCAAAGATTCCTAGCTCGGATCTCTAGAGAGTTTGGAAATCGGGCCACCCTAAAAGGGGGAATGGCTATTGAATTACGCCTTGACCGAGCAAGAACAACGAAGGATATCGACCTTGCTCTCTCAGGGTCTCCAACCAACATCCTTGCTTTCCTAAAAAAGGCTGTTCAACAAGATCTTGGTGATTATCTGAGCTTCTCCATCAGGCCGGATAAGCATCATCCAGAGATTCAAAATGAAGGAGTGCAATACGAAGGTCTTCGTTTTCAGGCAGAGTGCCAATTGGCAGGAAAAATCTATGGAGAACGATTCGGGGTGGATGTTGTTTTTGGGGATCTCCTTTCCGAAAACCCTGAAGAAGTGTCTGCAGAGGACCTCCTCGGGTTCATTGGCATATCTCCACCAACCATTCGAATATTGGCGCTTGAAACCCATATTGCTGAGAAGCTGCATGCCTACACCCTTCCCCGCAGCCGAGTAAACTCAAGGGTCAAGGATCTTCCAGACCTTGCCCTCATGGCGACAGTTCGTCCGATACATTCATCCGCTCTTAGGGATTCATTGGAGAGGGTTTTTCGGATGCGAAAGACCCATGAACTTCCTTTGAGCCTGCCTAAACCACCCCATGAATGGGTAAAACCTTATGCTTCCATGGCTCAAAGAGATGGACTTCCCTGGGAGAACCTGGACCTGGTCACTGAAGCGGCAAGTTCTTTTTTGGATCCTATTTTAAATCGTGGGATGATTGCCCACTGGAACCCTGAAACTTGGGAATGGGTCCCCGTGCAATCCTCAAATTAAAAGGAGGATTAAAGCCCATCCTTCAGGGAAACTTTCGTGGAGAAAAAAACGGATCCCACCAAGTTCCAGGAGTGCCAAAGTTTTCTTCGAACCCTGCAAATTTGGGTTTCATACCCTCTACCCCACTTCGCGGTTGCGGGGGGTGGGGGTTTGGGGGGTGGGCGTTTGGGCTTGGGGCGGGGAGGGTTGCCAGGAGGAGAAGCGGAGTGTGAGGACGGTCCAGTAGCCGCGGAGGAGGGTTTTTAGGGTGAGGGTGGATTGGCCGCGTTCGCGTTCGGTGAAGCGGATGGGGACTTCGGCGATGCGGAGGCCGGATTTCTTGGCGCGGTGGAGAAGCTCTTGGACGATGGCGGGGCCTTGGCTCTGGGCGAAGGCGGCCTGGGTGCGTTCGAGGGCTTCGCGGGTCCAGGCGCGGTAGCCGGAGTTGCAGTCGCGGACCTTGAGGCCGAGGACGAGGCGGATGTAAGTGTTGGCGGCTTTGGTGACGAGGCGGCGCCAGAGGGGGCGCCCGAGATCCTGGCCGCCGGGGACGCCGCGGGAGCCGAGGACGAGGTCGTGACCTTCGCCGATCTTGAAGAGGAGGTCGGGGAGGTGGCGGGGGTCGTGGGAGAAGTCGGCGTCCATCTCGATGGCGCCCCGGTAGCCTTGGGCGAGGGCGTAGGCGAAACCGGCGGCGCCGGCGCGGCCGCGGCCGCGGTCGGTCTTGCGGTGGAGGAGGTGGACGCGGGGGTCTCTTCGGGCGGCCTCATGGACGAGGCGATGGGTGCCGTCGGGGGAGTCGTCGTCGACGACGAGGACTTCGAGGAGGGGGTCGGCCCGGAGGATGGCGTCGATGAGGGGGAGGATGTTTTCGGCTTCGTTGTAGGTGGGAACGACGACGAGCCAGCCCTTGTTTCTCATCTGGGCGCCCTCTCGCTGAGGAAGGGTTGGAGAGCCTCGTGGACGCGGTCCACGCTGATGGACTCCTGGCAGTCGGGGTGCTTGTCGCAGCTCGCGTAGCAGCAGAGGCAGTCCAGGTCCTCGGCGAAGAGTTTCTCGCCCTTGCCGTAGAGCTCGATCTCGCTGTGGGAGGTGGGGCCGAAGAGGGCGATGACGGGTTTGGAAAAGGCGGTGCCCAAGTGCAGGGCGAGGGTGTCCCCGGTGACGAGGGCATCAACGAGGGAGAGGCGGGCGGCGAAGGCGCGCAGGCTGTTGTCGTTGCCGGCGTCGATGAGCCCGCAGCCTTCGCAGGCCTGGCGCAGGGCGCGGTGGCGCTCGACCTCTTCGGGGCCGCCGAGGAGCATGACCTGGTGGCCTTCCTTGCTGAGCCGGTGGATCAGCTCGGTCTGGCCCTGGAGGGTCCAGCGCTTTTGGGGCCAGCGGCCTCCCGCGCCGGTGTTGATGCCGACGAGCCGGGCGCCCTTCTTGGCGGACCTCTTGCCCAGGGAGGCGAGCCAGGCTTCGGCTTCGGCCCGCTCCTGGTCGCTGACGACCCAGATGGGCCGGTCCTCGACAGGGGTCTCCAGCTCGAGGAGGGCGCCGACGAGGTTTTGGTAGGTCTCCCTGTTGGCTTTTTTTCGCTCGTCGGAGAGGCCCATCAGGAACCAGCGCTCGGCCTCGGCGGAGAGGGGTTGGACCTGGCCGCGACCATCCAGGGAGAAGCCCACCCTGCGCCCCCCTTCGGCGAGGGGGATGCCCTGGGCCAGGGCCACGGTCATGGGGTCGGCGTCGGGACAGAGCACGAGGTCGAAGGGCACCTGGGCCAGCAGCGCGGGGAGGGCACCGCCCACCGTGACATGAAGACCATCGACAAGGGGGTTGTTCTCGAACAGCGGCGCAGCCGAGGGCAGGGTCAGCCAGTCGATGCGGGCCTGCCGGTAGCGGCGCCGGATTCCGGGCAGGAAGCTCGTGCTGCGGAGGACGTCGCCGACGGCGGCCAGCTTGACGATGGCGACGCGGAAGCCGGCGGGGTCGTACTCGGGGCAGTCGGGGCAGAGGTAGCCCTCCCTCTTGTGCGGCTTGCAGGGCCGCTCGGGACGGAAGTGCCGGCAGTCGCGCCTCAGGGAGGCGAGGTTGAGGGAGTCGTCGAGGCTCAAGGGCCTTCTCCGTTTTCGAGTTCTGGTGCGCCGCCTTGGAGCAGCTCGAGGTAGAAGGCCTCAGTTTCCCGGCACATCCTCCCGAGATCAAAGAGTTCTCGGCATCTTTCGGCGGCGCGGCTCCCCATGGCGCGGGCGGCCTCGGGCGCGTCGATCAGGTCTGCGAGAGCGGCGGCGAGGGCGGCGGGATCCTCGGGGGCGAAGTGCCGGCCGCTCGCGGGGTCCTCGATGGCTTCGATCATGCCGCCGACGCGCGCGGCCACGACAGGGAGGCCGGCGGCCATGGCCTCGAGCAGGGCGACGCCGAGGCCTTCGCGGCGCGAGGGGAGGCAGAAGAGATCGGCGGCGGCGAGCAGGTCCTCCACGGGCTGGACGCGGCCGGGGAAGAGGACGCTGAGGCCGTCCGGGAGGCGGGCGGCCTGGGCGCGGAGGCGGTCCAGCTCGGGGCCTTGGCCGGCCAGGACCCACTGCAGCCTGCGCCCGGCCAGGCGCGGCGCGAGGAGGGCGAGGGCCTCCAGCAGGATGTCCTGGCCCTTGCGGCGGTGGAGGCTGGCGGCCGTGACGCCGACCAGCGCGTCCGGGTCCAGCCCCAGGCGGGCGCGAGCCGGGGCGCGCGCCGCCGAGAAGGCCAGCCCCGCGAAGCGCCCGCTGTCCACCCCGTCGTGGATGAGGCGCGCCCGCGCGGGCGGCACCCCCAGCCCGAGGACCTCGCGCCGCACGGCCCCCGACACGCAGACCACCCCGTCCACGGCCGAGGCGTAGAGCCAGCGCTTCCAGGGGTTGCGCCGGAGCGCGTAGTCCATGCGGCGGGTGACGACCTTGGCGGGCAAGAGGCCCGCGCAGGCGATGGCCCCCAGCTTGTGCGAGCGCGAACAGGCAAGGTGCACCAGCTCCGGTGCCTCGGACTTGACGAGTCGGCGAAGACCACGCAGGGCCCCCACCGAGAGATCGTTGCGCATGCGCAGTTCGTGAATCGGCAAACCCAGCTCCAAGGGAACCGCCCCGAAACACGCCCCCGGCTGCAGCGCAAAACTCTGCGCGTGCCCCCGCTCCACCAGCCAGCGCACCAGCGCCTCGAATTGCATCTCCCCGCCCGACCAGCCTCGCTCGGCGAGAATATGGAGGATCCTAGCCAAGGCCCAAGCGCCCGGACCCTCAGTTTCCCGAGCCCAGCCTCGGATAGAGAGGCAGGGGTTCGTCCACCTCTTCGACAAGGCGAGGGCTCTTGCCCCGGGGGATCACAGGCCCCTGGAGGACCGGCGGCTCCCAGAGGGCCTTTTTTCCAGCGAGGATCTCGAGGATGTCCCCGATCCGATGACGGTACTGGTGTTGCTCACGGACCAGCTCGTATCCCTGTTGCGCAATCCTGTCCCGCTCCCCATCCCGCTCCAGGTAATACTCGCACAGTTCCCGGCACTCCTCCTCCGTCTTGAACCAGACCAGGTGGCGATGGTTCTCGAAGACTTCCTCCATCCCCGGAACGTAGCGCACGACATGGAACCCCCGACAAGCAAGGGTCAGGAAGAAACGATTGCTGAAGTAGAGCCGTGAGTCATTGGACTGGTTGAGGCCGAGCACAATCTTGGAACGCGCGCAGATCCTGGCGTAATGTTTCGGCCGCGCCTCGCCGGCGAGATGCAGGTTTTTGAAGCGGCGCATGTGGGGCAGCCAGCTGTCCCGCAGGCCGAAGATCGTGAGGTCGGACCAGGTGGAAACCCTGGCCAGGAACTCGGGGCGATTCCCCATGTGCCCGGGGCCGCCGATGAAGGCGATGTCCCGATCGAAGGTCCCCTGGGGATTGGGGTAGGGTTTGTGGTACTTGGGCGAGTACCCGCTCATCAAAAAGGTCGACTGCTGGATACCCTTTTGCCGGTAGGCTTGGACAAGGCTCGGAGTCGAAAGGCAGAGAAGGCGGGTGTTCCGCACATATTCGACATGGCTGGACTCGAGGCAGCGGGTCTGCTCCTCCATCCAGACAACGGTCGGGATCTCAGGGGCCAGCTCCTCCATGAGGAGTGGCGGGAGATCGTGGAAAAAGACGAAGCAGAGATCGGGCTTGTAGAGATGTTTGACGAGGCGGACGGCCTGGTACATGCCCCACTTGCCGATCCATCGGCGCAGCCGCGAGCAGTTGACCCAGGAGACCGTAAGGCCGTTGGCGCGGAGAGCGTCGACCAGACCGCCGGTACAGCAGCTCCGCGACTTCTGCTTCCCGAAGAAAAGGACGCGCCTGGGCTCGATGGGGAGGGGTTGGGGGATACCCGCTTCGGTACGGACTTCTTCCAGCGTTGGAGAAGGTTCACAAGACGAGACTCGGGCAGATGTGAGAGGTTCGTGAGCAATACGCCCAGTCCCTCTGGGCTCAGCCCCTCTGGGTTCGTGAATCATGCGGGCAAGCTCCGACGCAACTTACGAACAAGGCCAGGGTGGAGAAAGACGAGATAGGAGGCTTGCAACATCATCCCCTCCCATCGGGAATTCCTGAACACCCTCTTGATGGAGAATATACAGACATTCCCGGCGAGAAAACCAAGGAATGTTTCGGTCCCAGGCGAGGATGCGGGATCCTTGCTGGGGGCCGAGGAGGACGGCCCGGAGCCAAAAGGGGCGCAGGGAACGCTGGGCCTGGAGTTTGAGGACCCGGGCACCACCCTCCAGCAAAGCCTGGCTGAGAAGACATGGGCCGAGGCCGGGAACCTCCACCAATCCGGCGGAATCGTAGGCCTGGGGCAGGCTAGAGCCTCTTCGCTGCAAGCGGAGAAGGGTGGGATGGCGCAGGGCATGGGGGCGGCTGCGCTGGACCTTGGTACTGTTTCGCAGGGCGTGGCGGAGGCGGGTCGCCTGCTCTTGTTGCTTGCGACCTTCCACCGCGGCCAGGGCCGGCACAGGGTCGATTTTTTTTTCGCGAAGCCAGGCTTCCACCTGCTTTTGGGGGAGAGTCTGGAGCATTTCGGTGAGGAGAGGGGCCAGCATAGAGGGAAGGAGGCGGGCAGGGAGGGGGCCTCGGAAAAACCGGCAGGACTGGAAATCGAGGAAGGCGACCTGTCCATCCTCGAGAAGGCGGAGGTTGTCGCCGTGGAGGTCGGGATGGTAGATGCCTTTTGCGGCCAGGTCCAGGGTGGCGCCCAGGAGGCGGCGGCGGGCGGGAGGGTCGAGGGCTTGGCCCTCCGGGAGGGCGGCGGTGAGGAGGACGGCGCGTTTGGGGCCCAAGGGGCCGCGGACACTGCGCTCGGCCAGGACGCGGGGGACCAGGACGCCACGGGCTGCAGCGCGGGCGAGGTTCTGTGCCTCCCGGGCGCTGGGCGAAGGGCGCAGGGCATAGCGCAGCCGGACGCGGAGGAAGGGGAAGAGGTGCTGCTTGGCGTAGAGGACGCCCTCTTCGGTCTCGACGCGGAGGACGCGGCGGAGGATGCGTTCGGAGACGAGTTCGGCCCCAGGGGGGAACGCACCGCGGAGGAGTTGGGCTTTCAGCTGGCTCACCTTCGGCTCGCTCATGGGGCTTGGGGGGCCTGGGGAAGGAGGCGTTCATAAAGGGCGCGGAGGACGGCCTTGCCCTCGGCGTCCCAGTCGCGGACCTGGCGGGCAGCGGTCTGGCCCAGACGCTGGGCGAGGACGAGATCGCGGAGGACGAGGAGGAGAGAAGCGGCGAGGGCCTCGGGCTCGGGGGCGCTGAGCAGGCCGGTGCGCCCGGGATCGATCAGATCCACGAAGCCCGGGTGTTCGGGAGCGACGACGGGCAGCTCGAAGAGCATGGCCTCCCGCAGCGCGCGGCAGGTAGCATCGCTCCCGGGAACCAGGAAAAGGAAGGCATCCGCCCCGGCCAGGGCTTCGGCGTAGTCCGCTCCCCGGAGGTAGCCGGGGAAAAGCACAGCGTCCTGCAGGCCGAGCTGGGCCAGGGGGCGCTCGCAGACTTCGGCGAAGACACCCTCGTCGGGACGCCCCAGGACGAGGAGGCGCGCCTCGGGCAAGCTGCGCCGCAGGGCCGCCATGGCCTCCCAGGCCAGCCCCCAGCGCCGGCGCCGCTGGATCCGCGCGGTCAGAACAACAATGGGTGTCCCGCTTGGCAAACCCAGGCGGGCGCGGAGTTTGGCGCGGGCGGCGGGGGAGGCGAGGCGGGGG
>DROQ01000102.1 GCA_011321845.1 Planctomycetota bacterium
TGAAGGCGGGCGGGCCCTATGAGATCGAGCTGAAGAGCGCGGGCGAGGCGCTCAGGTTCCAGGATGTTCTGGTCGGAGAGGTCTGGCTCTGCTCGGGGCAGTCCAACATGCAATTTGGTTTGCAGAGGGCCTTGAACGGAAAAAAAGAGGTGGCCAAGGCCAAGGATCCGGGGCTGCGCCTGCTGACGGTGCAGAGGGCGCGGAGCGCGGAGCCGCTGGAGAGCTTCGAGGGGAGCTGGGGGGCCTGCACTCCGGAGAGGGCGCGGAACTTTTCGGCGGTGGCGTACTTCTTCGGGCGGGAGCTGCGGAGAAGGCTGAAGGTGCCGGTGGGGCTCATCCACAGCTCCTGGGGGGGGACACCCGTGGAGGCTTGGACGAGCCTTCCGGCGCTGGCCAAGGATCCTGAGGGGAGGCGGACCTTGGAAATCTGGGAGGGGATCGACCGGCGGTATCCGGCGGCGCTGCGGCGCTGGGAACAGCAGCGCAGAGAGCGGCGCAAGGCGGGGAAGCGGGGAGGGGGGAGGCGGCCGGCGGGACCGGCGCACAAGAACCATCCCGCAGGACTGTTCAACGCGATGATCCATCCGCTGATCCCATTCGGGATGCGGGGGGTGATCTGGTACCAGGGAGAGAACAATGCGCGGAGGGCCTATGGGTATCGGCGGACCTTCCCCCTGATGATCCGGGATTGGCGGCGGCGCTGGGGGGAGGCCTTTCCCTTTTTGTTCGTGCAGCTGGCGGGTTTCCGGGTGCGAAACAGCAAGAGCTGGGCGGAGCTGCGCGAGGCCCAGGCGCTGGCGCTGCGCTTGCCGGCGACGGGGATGGCGGTGGCCATCGACATCGGGAACCCGCGGGACATCCATCCCAGGAACAAGCAGGAGGTGGGGAGGCGGCTCGCACTGCAAGCACGCAAAAGGGTTTACGGCGAGAAGGACCTGGTCGCGGACGGGCCACAGATCCTGGGCTTCGAGCGCGCGAACAAGGGTGTCCTGCTTCGCACGGGGCCGGGGTCCTTGGTGCTGCGGGGGACGGGGGGCTTCGAGCTGGCGGGGAAGGATCGGGTGTTCCATCCCGCCAGGCCGGAGCTGCGGGGAGGCAAGGTTTTCGTCGCGAGCGACGCGGTTCCCGAGCCGGTGGCGCTGCGCTACGCATGGGACTCGGCGCCGGAGGTCTCGGTCTTCAACCGGGAGGGCTTGCCCGCTGCGCCCTACCGGAGCGATGACTGGCCGGGCGTGACCTGGCCCAAACATCTTCCGGTGCGCCTGCACGAGGACTTCAAGCACGCACCTGGCAAAGAGATGGTCCTGGACCAGCAGGGAGAATCCAAGGCAAAGGGCAAAGCCAAAGGGACTTATGGCCCCTCGGTGGACCCGAAGAAGGGTGTCCTCAAACTGATCCAGGCCTTCCGGGCGCGGGGGACGCTGAGCAACGCGGTGGGTCTGAAGCGGGTGGCGGAGGGACTGCACGAGCGGCTCAGCGCGCGGCTTCGCTTCCGCACGAGCTATGGAGCGGAGGGGATGAGCCTGGTCTTCCTGCCGACCAAGGATTTCGGGACGGCGGGCAAGCCTCCCAAGCTCAAGGCCTGGGAGAGCCCCCTGCTCCCGGGCACCCTCGGAGTCGCCATCGACGTCTCCAACCCACCGACCAGCCAGTGGTTCGACTCTTATGGCAACATCCACCACATGCCCGAGAGGGAGATCGCCCTCTTCTGGGACGGCAAGGAGCAGGGTCGTTTCCTCTCCCCGGTGGAGTTCCGGGACGGGGAGAGCCACGAGCTGTTCCTGGCCCTTCGCTATGACCGTGGCGGTGCCTTCGTCACCCTCCTGATCGACGACCACGTTCTCTGCGACAAGCGCTTTTTCCCCGGCCTCCTCCCCTACGAGAGCCGCCCGGCCCTCGGCGCCCATTCGGGGCCCCGGCGGCACGCCGACTTCTTCGTCGAGGACCTGGACCTCAGCTGGGAAGACCCCCTCCCCCCCGCGCGCGCCACGGATCAGCCCGACGCCCTCGTCCA
>DROQ01000103.1 GCA_011321845.1 Planctomycetota bacterium
CTTTTTCTTTCCCCCAAGGCCGCCCGCCTCCTCCCGCCCCAAGGCGTTTCGGGCAAGGTCCTTGCGATCGGAGAGGCCACGGCGAAAACTCTGCGCGAGCTGGGAAGGGAGCCCGACAGGGTCCTCGCAGCGCCCGATCTCCCCCACCTCATCGATGCCCTCGGAGGGGGAGGCTCGTGAACGCGAGATCAGGAGTGGCCCTCCATCGGGAGCCGTCCACTGGGGGCGATCCACTCGGGGCAAAGCGATCGGAGACATCCACTCGGGGCGACCAACCCGGAACAAACCAATCGGAGACACCCACTCGGGGCGACCAACCCGGAACAAACCAATCGGAGAAATCCACTCGGAGAACAGAGCGAAAAAATGGGCGAAAATTCTGAATGGTATGAGCGCGCGCGAGCTGTCATCCCGGGCGGCGTCAGCTCCCCGGTTCGGGCCTTCGGGGCCGTTGGGGGAACCCCCCTGTTCTTCGAGAGGGGCGAGGGAGCCCACATCGTGGACGCGGAGGGAAAGCGCCTTGTGGACTTCGTCATGTCCTGGGGACCCCTCATCCTCGGCCATGCCCACCCCCGGGTGATCGCGGCCATCGAGGAGGCGGCCCGGAAGGGGACCAGCTTCGGCGCTCCCTGCAAGGACGAGGTCCGCCTGGCCGAGCTGGTCCACGCCCTCCACCCGGCCGCCGAAAAGGTCCGTTTCGTTTCCTCCGGGACAGAGGCCGTGATGAGCGCCGTCCGCCTGGCCCGGGGCGCCACCGGCCGAAGCCGCATCCTCAAGTTCAGCGGCTGCTACCACGGCCACTCCGACGCCCTCCTCGTGGCGGCCGGCTCCGGGCTCGTCACCTTCGGCAAACCATCCTCCGAGGGTGTCCCCCAAGAGTTCACCGCCCTGACTTCGCTTCTGCCCCTCGACGACGAAGAAGCCCTCGAGACCTTCTTCGCCGAGCATGGGGACGAATGCGCCCTGGCCCTCATCGAACCCCTCCCGGCCAACAACGGCCTGCTCGTGCAGCGGCCCGCCTTCCTCCAGAAACTCCGGGACCTCACGCAAAAACACGGCGCCCTGCTCCTCTTCGACGAGGTCATCTCCGGCTTCCGGCTCGGGCCGGGAGGGGCGAGCGCCCATTACGGTATCACCCCCGACCTGGTGACCTTCGGCAAAATCATCGGCGGCGGCCTGCCCGTCGGCGCCTTCGCCGGCCGCGCCGAGCTGATGGACCTGCTCGCCCCCCAGGGTCCCGTCTACCAGGCCGGCACCCTCTCGGGCAATCCGGTGGCCATGGCCGCCGGCCTCGCCTGCCTCAAGACCCTCCTCGATACCAAGGCCTGGGACAGCCTCGAACAAAAGGGCCGCCTCCTCGAAGAGGCTTTTGCCGAGCGCTGCGCGCCCCTGGACCCGCCCGTCCAGCTCGTCCGCATCGGCTCCCTCTTCTGGCTCGCGCCCAGAGGCCCCGCCCCCCGCGCCGCCGAAGCCCTCCCCCCCGACCTCCCCGAGGTCTACGGCCGCCTCTTCCACGCCCTCCTCGAGCAGGGCTACTACATGGCCCCGAGCGCCTATGAGGTCGGCTTCCTCTCCACCGCCCACAGCGAGGCGGACTGCCTCGGCCTCGTGGACGCCTGGGCGCGCTTCTTCCAGACCAGCTGAGCCAAGGCCCCCCAATGCGCCTCCTCCCCAAGACCCTCCTGATCCTCCTC
>DROQ01000104.1 GCA_011321845.1 Planctomycetota bacterium
ACTCATGTCTTTCCCTTTGCCTTCAACAAAGAAACTTCAGTCATTCGCCTGAAACAAAATCGCATTCCTACCCAATCGAAGATGCAGAACCGCCTCTCCGGGCTTGGGTCCATGTTCCTCGTCAATCCTTGACATCCGCCGCGCCGAGTTGACGCTCGAAAATCCTCTGGTTCACCGGACCCGATTTGCGGTCCTTCCAGAGCGCTCCGAAAAGAAGCAGGAGAACGATCAGCCCCCCCAAGCCCCCGAAAAGGAGGAAGAGGCCGTATTTCCACCCCATTCCAACCCCGGCCTTGGCCTCGGAGGCCCGCTGGTTCGCGTCGTAGAAAAAGGCCTGGAGAGCCGCGATCTCATCCGCCTCGATCGGGCGTCCATCGTAGGCCTTCTTCATCAGGGGGAAGGGAGGGGCGCTGAGGATCCCCTTGATTCCCGCGGCCCCCATGCGGCCGAAGACCTTGGTGAGATCCACGGCCATCGTCCCGCCGCCCGTAACCTCGGGATGGTCCATCCCGTGGCAGCTGATGCAAGAAGGCCCCCCATTCCTGAGCCTTCGGGTCCCTTGAAAGTATTGCGCACCCAGCTTGGGATCCCCCTCGGGCTTGCTCATGTCGACTCCTCCCCCGGCAGCGGCATCCCCACCGACGGAATCGATGTAAGCAAGAACCGAGTCGATCTTGGCAGCGCTCAAGGCCTGGGGTGGCATGACCATCTTGTTGAACTCCTCGAAGACCGCCTTGGCGTCCTTGTCCCCGGATGCGATGAACTTGGTGGAGTTTGGAATGAACTTGTGCAGCCACTCCCGGGAACGGCGCTTGGTCACCCCTGCGAGATCCGGCCCCACCAGCTTTCCCTTGCCCACCGTGTGGCAAGCAAAGCAAACCGTCGTGAAAATCTTTTTCCCTTCGGCGGGGTCCCCTTGTTTCAAAGAACCCAAAACAGAATTCCCCGAAAGCGTAGAGTTGAGGTTGAAACCCCGAGGAGAAGCGGGGAGGAAACCGGCGCTCCATGCCAGGACCCCCGCAGCGAAAACGACGACTGAGGAATAGCGCATCATCGAGAAAAAACCCCTCATCTTCAGACAGCAATGTCCCCCAAAGTTCAACATTTGGGGGAGCCGAGAAACCCGCATTTGGGATGCGAACCGAAGAGCAGCATTTGCTTTCGGAGGTGGAGACTAAGGATCCTTTCTCAACTCGGAAGGAGTTTTCGCTGAATGCGACAATGCGTCACACCAGGAGGCCTTTTGATGAAAATCAGGATCAATTCTCAAATGAATCGGATTCCAGGGATTCGCGCATAAAAAAATAGGATAGATTCCCTTTTTTTCGGAAGAACTTCCCCGGATCTCTGGAAGGAATGCCACAATTTCCCTTGCGCAAAGAAAGGGTTTTTCCTTTTGGCTAACGCCCCACGCGAAGCATCAGGCCACCTGTCGCGCTGAGGAGATTGGCGATGGGTCCACCGTTTTCAAAGACCATCCACTGCAGGTAGACGCTGATGTCGAGGAGGCTCGGATCGTTGGGGACGGGGCTGGGGATAAGGCTTGCTCCACCCGCGTTGGTGACACGGGGAAAGAGGAGGAGGACGCTTGGATCCACGGCGAGGTCGCAGGAGGACCCGAGGGCGAAGTCATTGGGACCAGCAGTGAGAAGGAGAACGGAGATCGCGTTGGGCCTGGCGTCCGCGAGGCCGATCCCGAAATGCAAATTCCCAAGCCAGGGAAGGCGCTGAGCGGGAGTGGGGCCCGCAGCAAAGATGCGCGGGGGAAGACGGTTGGCGGTCCCACAGGGGCTTCCGTACTGTTGCGCCCAAGCCAGTTCCCGGCCCTTGAGGATTCCGAGGCTCTTGAACTTGGGAGAGGCTGTGACGATCTCGTCCAGATTGTCGCCGTCCCCGTCGAGGACCAGGAAGCTCGCAGGTTCCAACTCCGAAGCGGCCGGGCCGAAGCGCGCAAAGCTCCCAGTGCTCTGGTTCCAACCCCTCCCTAACAACAGGAGCCCTGCGCCTGGGTCCAGGACCGCCAGATTCCCAGCACGTTTCCCCTGGCGCGAACGCCCAAAGGGAAGGATCCGCAGGGGACCGGGGCTGCCCGAGCCTGCCGCCTTGGGCGCGGCAAAGCCCATCCCAAGCCCACCCCGGTAAACCCAGAGAGTCGAAGCTTTGACCGGAACACTCGGCGCGGCCATCGCGGAGACCAGGAGGTCGGGATCGGCATCCCCGTCCATGGGAGCAAGCGCGAGGTCGAGGAAGAGAGGCTTGGAAACCGGGACCGAAAGGATGGCTCCGAAGCGAGTCAGGCTCCCTCCGCTGTTTCGAAAGCGGAGGACACCCACGTTGGGAATGGGATCCCCATTCCAAGCGTTGGCGACACAGAGATCCAGGTCCCCGTCCCCGTCCAGATCCGCGGTGGCCATGGCTGTCGGGTTTCGCAGCGAGCCCGCTCCGGCCTGAAGAGGAACGAAACTTCCTCCCAGAGCGGCGCTCGTGCGGGAGAAGAGCAGCACTCCTCCTCCCTGCAGGGGGGAGTCTCCGAGAGAAACCAGGATCTCGGGGTAGCGGTCCGTCCCCAGGGAAACGATCTGGACCCCGTTCGCCCGAAGGCGCCCGTGACTCAATTCGGCCCAGGCCTGAAGACTCCCCGCCTGGCTCTTGAAGACGCTCAGCCTGGTCCGGTCGGCGTAGACCACGCAGACATCGGGGTCGCCGTCCTGGTCCAGGTCCCCCACCGCGAGGCGCGTCGGAACCGAAGGAAGGCCCAGGCTCTGGACCGCTCCGAACCCAGCCCTTCCATCGTTCCGGAGGACGCGAAGAGTCTTGTCCGCACACCCGACCAACAGGTCGGGACGCCCGTCCCCGTTCACATCCCCGCTCCCCAGGCAGAGCCCGGGAGCGCCGACCCAGGCCGGAACCAATCCGAAGGGCGAAGGGGCTTTTAGATAGGGAATGGCTCGCACCGAGGCGGAGACCTCCACCCCCAGCCTCGGCTTTTGGCCTCCAAAATCGTTCCAACGCGCATCGATGTCGATGCGGCTCGAGGTCCAGTAGACATTGTCGATGTCCAGCCCTTCGTTCCCCGCAAAGGAATTCCCTCGCAGGACCAGATCCTCCGGGAGAGTCGCGTAGTCCTTCCGCTGTCGGGAAAAGGTGATCCCCTCGGCCTTGAGACCACCGCTGTTGGAGCGAAGCCCGCGACAGTCCCGAATCACGTTTCCCGTGATGCGCAGGCCCGGGTACCTATGCCAGGCCTTGCCCCGCGAGCCGATGACGATGCCCGAGGCGTCCTTGACGCGCTCGATCACATTGCCTGCGATCACGAGGTCCGCCGCCCCGTAGTTGCAATAGATCGCCCCCCGCAAGCCTTCGTTCCCGGTGGGGAACTTGCCGAGGCCATCATGGATGTAGTTGTTCAGAATCCGAATGTCCCGGGTCTCCGGGACAGTCGAGGAATTCGTGCGCCCATAGTTGGGGAAACCAATGGCGATGGTCGGAAAGCCCGAGATGTCATTGCCCCGGATCAGCCAATGTCGCAGGATCCTTCCATAGATGGCTTCTCCGTTGGGGATGGTGGGTTTGACCTTGTTGAAGAACAAGCAGTCTTCGATCCTCCAGTCATCCTTGGTGCTCGAGTCGTCCCGGGGCAATTCACTTGCGACCACTCCTCCCAAGCGCATGTCCCGGATCGTCGTCCGGAGAATGCGCACCTGGTCCGAGTCGTTTCCAAAAGCGACCCCCATCAAGCTACGGCCCAGGTCGCAGTCCTGGATGCGCACGTCCAGAACGTTCAACCCCCCGATGGTCGCCGCGCCACCTTCGAGCCTCAAATCCTGGAGGACGGTCCCCTTGACGGGAAGGGGAAAGAGGGGGAGGTTGGGCCTCCTCGGCCCTACTGCGACGCAGGCGTCGTTGGCCAGGGTGTTGGAGCCGGAGTGGAAGACCGAGAGTGAACGGATCTTGCACTTCTCGGCACCCACGAGAATGCCCGGACCCGAGGCGATCCGGATCCTGACCTTGCCCCGCCCCGCTCCCAGGACCTCGAGGGGCTTAGTGAGGACCAGCGCTTCCTGGTAGGTCCCCGGCAGCACATGGAGACGATCGAAGGGGCTGGAGGAGGCGACCGCCTTATGAAAGGTTTTGAAAGGAGCCAAGGGAGTCTTCCCGGAATTCGCATCCGATCCTGTCGGGGAGACATACCAATCTCCTGCAAAGGCGGGGCTCAAAAAAAGAAAGAAAAAAAGGATTCGGAAGAGGGCGGTTTTGCAATCCATGGCGCTTCCTTTTGGGCTTTCCTATCGGGATGACGGTCCTATGGGGATGCCTGTCCTTTTTGAAGGTCTGTCCTATTGGAATGACGGTCTTATGGTCATGACTGAAAAAGGAGAGGCGATGGAAAGGGCTGGTGGGGAGAAAAGAACAGGAGGAGAGGAATAACGAGCGCGAGGATATGCGGAAACCCCCGTAGAATCAAGGTTGGCGGGCTTCGTTACAAAAAAACCAAAAGGCCCGGCCTTGTCTGGGGAGGGAAGGATCTCTATTTTGGGCGGCGTTCGCAAGAGAAAGAAAGCTCTCAAGAAACCTCTCTCTTTCGCTCCTTATTTTTCACCTTTTTTGACCCAATCGGTGGATCGGCATTTCGGAGTCTTTCAGCTTTTCGAGGTCCTCATCTCGACGCTTTAAATTCCTCCGAAACAAGCTCTCTTTCCTCGCCCGTTTCAACTGGATCGTTTCACCCTTTACCCTCCGGGCCTCGGTAAAGAGTCTTCGCGGATTCCCCTTTTCCCATTTCCTCGCAAGAACCTGCATGGAGGCATCGATGCGACTGCAACACCTCATTGGAGGGGCCCTCTGCTTCTCCCTCTTCCTCTGCGCCCTCCCCGCCCAGAGCTTTTACGTCAGCACCACAGGCAGTGACGCCAACGCGGGGACCCAAGCGGCCCCCTGGAGAACCGTGACCCACGCCGCGGCCACCGCTACAAGCGGGGGCACGGTCTACATCGCCGCAGGCACCTATGGAACCAGCGGCAACCTCGAAGGAATCGACCTCAGTGGCAAAAACCTGAGCTTCGTCGGCGCCGGCATGGGCAAGACCATCATCCAAGCCAACATCGGCTTCAAAAGATCCCTCCCCTACCGGGGCGTGAACAGAGACTGGTGGGGCGTCTTCCTCGTCCACGGGGTCTCCACCACCGTCAACCTCCGGGACATGACGCTCGATGCGAACCACCTGGAGACCGGGGTCAGCAACCTGGTCTGCGCCCTCTACACCGACGGCGCCGGTGGAACCATCGAGCGGGTCGAAATGAAAAACGCCGGCGCGAGTCCGCCCAACGGAGTGCAGGGAAGGATCGCCTTCGTGGGATCGGGCAAGGACGCGGCCAACCCCGCGACCCTCCACATCAAGGACTGCAACATCCATGACTTCAACAAGGCCGGCATCGTCCTCACGCACGATGGTCTCTCAGGCTCGGTCACGGGCTGCACCATCAAGGGCCTTGGCCCCGTGGGTGTCCCCCTCGCCGCCCAGAACGGTATCCAGCTGGGCACCAAGGGTGGCCCCTGGACCATCAGCAACAACGTGATCCGGGACATCTGGTACACCCCCAGCACCTGGAACGCCACCGGCATCCTGCTCTACGACGCGAGGAACGCCAACAACATCACCAACAACCTCCTGGTCAACATCAAGACCGGCATCTACCACTACATGCCCAATGGAGGCTCGGCCACCTACACCGGGAACCGAACGGCCAACTGCGGCTGGGGGATGAACATCTGGTCCAACGGCGCCGTCATCCAGAACAACGTGTTCGAGGCGGACACACCTGTCTGGGTCTGGGACAACGCGGCCGTGACCTCCGTCAACATCGACGCCAACAGCTACAGCGACTTCCGCAACAACTCGGGCTATCCCACCAAGTACGTCGTGCCCGACAAGGCGGGGGTCGAGGATCTCCACCCCGTCACGAGCTGCATTGGTTTCGACGCGGCCACCACGGTCTCGCTGGCCACGAACGCTGCTCCCGCCGACCTGGTCGTGGGCGACTTCAACGGGGACGGCAAGACCGACTTCGCGACGGCCAACTCCGGGACCAACACGGTCGAGATCCGCTTCGGCTCCGGAGGGACGGACTTCACGACCATCACGGGCAAATCGGTCGCGGTGGCGGGCGGACCGCTCGCGCTGGCGACCGGGGAGTTCAGCGGCTCGGCGGGCCTGGACCTCGCGGTGCTCTGCGGCGACGGGAACGTCTACATCCTGAGCAACAACGGCTCGGGGACCTTCACCAAGGGGACGGG
>DROQ01000105.1 GCA_011321845.1 Planctomycetota bacterium
GGATTGTAGGAAAAGGTCTCTCGATTGGGGAGGGCCCCTTCCTACACTTGTGGCATGGAAGGGGAACGAATTCGATCGGCGCGAAACGCTAAGTTGAAGATCCTGCGCGAGGCGCGGGAGGGCGGAGAGCTGCTGGTCGCCGAGGGGGTGCGGCTGGTGGGGGACGGGCTGGCGGCTGGGCTGCGGCCGGTGGCGCTGTTCGTGGCGCCGGGCTTGGAGCGCTCGGAGCTGGGGCGCGGCTTGCTTGAGGAGCTGCGTGGGCGGCCCCTGCACGAGTTGAGCGACGAGGTCCTGGCCAAGGTCTCCCGGCTCAAGACGCCGCAGGGCGTGCTGGCCGTCTTCGAGCGGCCGCGGTTCGAGGACGAGGCGTTCTTCGCGGGGGAGGGGGCCTTCCTGCTCGTGGCGGCGGGGGTCCGGGATCCGGGGAACATGGGCGCCCTGGTGCGGGTGGCCGAGGCGGCCGGGGCCAAGGGGGTCCTGGTCTGCGAGGGCTCGGCGGATCCCTTCCGCGACAAAGCCCTCCGCGGCTCCTCGGGTTCGGCCTTCCGCCTGCCCCTGCGCGCGGGGATCGCGCCGGCTGCGCTGGTGGCCATGCTGCGCGCGCGCGGCGGGACCCTGCTCGGCCTCGACGCCCACGAGGGCGAGGACCTCTTCGAGGCCGACCTGGGGCCGGCGCCCCGCGCCTACGTGCTCGGCGGCGAGGGGGCGGGCCTCCCCGGCGCGCTCGCAGACCAGCTCGACCGCAAGCTGCGCATCCCCATGGCTCCAAGCGTCGAGAGCCTCAATGTCTCGGTCGCCGCCGGCATCGTCCTCTTCGAGGAGCTGCGCCGCGCGCGGGTGGGGGGCTAGCCCGCAGCGCAGATCGAATTCCCCGAGCTCGATCCTCCAAGCTCGCAGCAAGCCGTCCAGCAGCCCCTCCATCTCCGGTAGGTTTGGGAGCCCCGCCACGTATTCCTTCCCCAAGTTTGCAGCTAACCGTCCAGCAGCCTCTCCACCTGCCCGAGGAGGTCGCGCAGATCGTCCGGGTCGGCCGAGGTCTTGGCCAGCACCCGCATGCCGAGCAGCAGGGCCATGAGCGCGCGCGCGAGCTGGTCCGGCTCCTGGCCTCCTGCGATCTCCCCTCGCTTCCTTCCCTGCTTCACCATCTCCGAGAAGAAGGCCCGCGTGTCCGCGAAGGAGTGGTCTACGATCTCGCGGATCTCCGGGTCCCGGTTGGCCATCTCGAGGGCCGTGTTGACGAGGAAGCAGCCCAGGCTCCCTCGATCCCCCATGGCCTCCTCGAGCACCGTCTCGAAGAGTTTCAGGATGGCCGCCCGCGGACTCACTTCCCTTTTGATCCCGTGGAGCCAGTCGCGGCGGTATTTCTGGTCGTAGCGTCTCAGGGCCTCGAGGAAGACGCCCTTCTTGCTCTCGAAGGTGTCATAGAAGCTCCCCCGGTTGATCCCCATCTCGCCGAGGAGGGAGGACATCGACGTCGCCTCGTAGCCCTGGGCCCAAAAGCACTCCAGGGCCTTCTCCAAGGCGTCTTGCACGTCGAACTGTTTCTCCCTTCCCATGCGCGCTCCACGTTGCTCCCCCGGAACTCCACCGGAGTTCCTGGGAGTATAGCCTGCCGGAGAGGAGGAAGGGGGGAGCTTCCTGGCACCGTGGCCTGGATTACATCTCCGCCATTTCGGCGAAGAGCGTTTCCACCGCCAGGGGATTTTCTTTCCAAGTCGCCCCCACCTGTTCGGCCATGGGATCGGGGAATGTATAGGCTTTCCCTGCTTCGACGCCGTCCAGGATGGCCTGGGCCACCTGGGCCGGGGGCGTTTTGTCCATCTCCAATTCCTTGGCCATGTCCGTGTCCACCGGCCCTGGATAGACCCCCAGGACCTGGATTCCTTTGGGTCCCAGCTCGCTCCGAAGGGCCTGGGTCAGCGAATGCTCGGCCGCCTTGGAGGCGCTGTATCCCCCGATGAAGGCCATGTTGCCAAAGGAGACCACCGAGTGCAGGTTGACGATGACCGCGTCCCCGCTCTTTTCGAGCTGGGGAAGGAAGGCCCGCACCATGCGCAGCGTCCCGAAGTAATTCGTCTCCATGTCCTGGCGGATGTCCTCGAGATCGCCTTCGGCAAAGCTCCCCCAGTGCAGAACCCCCGCGTTGTTGATCAGGAGGTCCAGCTCCGGCACCGACTGTGCCGCCTCCCGCACCTGCCCCTCGTCGGTGATGTCCAGCTGGAGGGGGACCACCCGCTCGCCGTACTCCTCCACGAGTTCCGCGAGGCTCTCGGGCTTCCTCGCCCCGCAGTAGACCGTGCCGACCCCCCGGTCCAGGAGACCCAGAACGATTTCCCTGCCAATCCCTCGGTTCGCGCCGGTCACAAGTGCTTTGGAATCTTGAATCTTCATGTGTTTCTCCCTTTGTCCTTGGGACTCCCTGGGCCAAGTTCCGCCCCGAAAGCCCTGAAAAATCCACGGGATCCTGCCCGCGAAGGGAGAGTGATACTCTTTTTGGAATGATCGTTCCAGAAAAAGGCGAAAATCTTTTTTCCCCGCATCTGGGATCCATTCCGGAGGTCCTGGGCCGATCCAAGGGAAGGGTGGGGGAGCCCCTCTGCCATCCCGGTGAGAAATGGGCATAATGCATGTTCGAGGTTTGGATGGTCCGATCGCATCGAATCACCCTTGTTTGCCCCCTGACCCCAAAAAGAGGGATTTCGCCATGAAAACGACCCTGGCATCAGCTTTTCTTTGTTCCCTATGCCTAGCCTCCCCAGCCCCATCCCAAAACAGTTGGTTCGAAAACATCCCCGGAACTCTCCCCGTCCTGGGTACCCGGCTTCGGCAGGGAGTGATGGATTACCTTATGGCCGATTTGACGGGTGATGGTGTGGGGGAACTATGGGCCCTCCCCCAGGCTTCCAGGGATAAGGGTGAATACCTCTTTCGCCTGGACAACAATGGGTGGGGTGGTTTTCGTTCAGGAGTATCTGGGCTCCCGAAAATATCGTCTCCCATAACCCTCCCCAAGGGCGTTCTCTTCATGGATGTCGATCGGGATGGGGACTTGGATGTTGTGCTCGGGCTTCCAAGACCCCTTCCCCAGGTATTGATCAACGATGGAAAGGGCGTGCTCAAACCCAAGCCTCAGTTCATCCCCGAGTCCAAATGGAGGGGACCCTTTTTCCCGATCGATTTGGATGGGGATGGAGACTTGGATCTGCTCTCTTCCTATGGGAAACCCTGGATTCAGGATGGGAAGGGGGGCTTTTCTTTTCTTTCGGATAAAAGCGTGTGGGGTTTGAACCCGAGGGGGGAAATCCAGGCTGTGGCAGACCTGGATGGAGATGGAGACGAGGACCTTGTGGCCGTGACATCCATCACCAACCCCACTTTGGATGTGTTCGTGATCCGGAATGATGGGAATCTGAAGTTTACTGTGACCCAAAAATTCCGAGCAAAGCGTGGAACTCGGGAGTGGTGGCGTCTCGCCGACTTCAACCGGGATGGGCGCCCCGATCTGGTCAATCTTTTTTTGGGCCAGGTTTTTTTAGGCACTGGCAAGGGGGGCTTCATCAAGAGCAAGACCTTCAGCCTGAACCAATCGGTGTTCGGCTATGACATCGGGGATCTGGATGGCGATGGTTGGCTGGACTTCCTGGTCTCCCCATGGCTGAACCGTCCCCTCCAAGTCTGGTTGTTCGATCCGAAGAAGAAGGTGTACCAGGATCGGAGCAAAGAATTCTTTCCGACCTACCCTCTACCCAAGCCGGCTTTTTGGAACTTTCGTCCCCGTCTCCATGACGTGGATCATGACGGGGACCCTGACCTTCTCATGGCCAATGGATTGCTGCTTTTGAACTTCCACCATCAGGTTTGGGTTGCTTACAAGGTTAGGGTTGGGAATTCCTTCGAGGTCTTTGCGAGGGGGCTCCCCGGGGAACAAGCCTTCCTCTTCGGGATTCCTGGGAAACCGGGAAAGGGATTTTCCATCCCCTCCTTGGGCCTCTGGAGGCTCGGGGCAGCTTTTTTTCTCGGAACCCAAGCTCTCTCCAAGAAGAACGTCGGAGCGGAAGCGAGTTTCCGCTTCCAGCTCCCCCAGGATCCAAGCCTCGTTGGCAAATTTTTAACCTTCCAGGCAGTCCTGGGTTCTGTCTCGAAGGGTTTGCGCTTTACCAACGCTTTTGGAGTCCAGATCTTCAGGTGACCTCGCTTCCCACCCGGTCCGCAGGGCGGGCTTAACGGTCCGCCAATTGGACCCTGATCCGATTCGAGAGCTTGAGGCGGGTTCCCGACTTCCCACTCTCCAAGAACAAACCCTGGACGAAGAATTGGGTCCATACTCCCCGAAGAAGAGGGTATTGGGCTCGGGCGAATCCCTGGGGGCTTGGGAGGAGAAGGGGGCTTCCCGTGAACATTCCCTGGGGATGGATTCTCAGGGTTCCCAAACCTGGAAGGGGGATTTGAGCCGCCTTTGTCCCGAAAAGGGGTATGGCAGCACTCAGCCTCTTGGAATGACCGCTTGCGCGGAAGAAGTCCAAAGTCAGCTTCCCTTTCCGTAAAGGGATATAGGGAGCTTGGAGCTGATATTGGGTGTTGATGGCAATTTGCTTCCCCGTCAATAGATCCAAGTCTCCATCCGCATCGACATCGAAGGCTGCGATGTAAGGATCCGATCCATTGCGTTTGGGGAGGCGTCCGGTTGTATCAGGAGTAAAGCCTCCTTTTCCATCTCCCAGGAGAACCAGTTTTTCCATTCCAGGCAGGATGAGGAGATCGGGTTTCCCGTCGTCGTTGAGCTCCGTGACAAAGACATCCTGGATGTCCTTTTTCGTTTTGGGAAGGTGGCTTTCCTTTGCGAAAAACCCTTTGCCTTTGTTTCGGAGGAGGACAAAGGACGAAGTCTGGTACCCCCAAAAGATCAGGTCGAGGTCTCCGTCTCCATCTGCATCTCCCGAGGTTCCATCGGTCACAAAGAAGGAGATCGATGGAATTCGGTTTTTTTCCTCTTTGAAGACCCCCTTTCCCTGGTGAATGAAGCATCTGGGCTTCCCCTGGTCGACAAAGACCAGGTCCTTGTCCCCATCACCATCCAGGTCGAAGAGGATGGGGGGACGGATTCCGTTGAAGTGCTTCATGACGGGAAAGCCGGAATGGATTTTTTTGAACCGGGCTTTTCCGTCGTTGAGGTAGGCTTCGAACTGCAGCTGTTTTGGGGAGTATTTTGCTCCCAGGCTCAGGAAATCCAGGTCACCGTCTCCGTCCAGGTCCAAGGTCTCGACCCAAAGTCCCATCCAAGGGATGGTGGGAAGGAGGAAAGAGGTCGCGTCTTGAAAGCCAAGAGGTCCACGGTTCAGGAGAATTCTGATTCCCTGGGTGGGTGAGAAGATGGAATCGTCGGTTAGAAGGAGATCTAATCTCCCATCTCCATCCAGGTCTCCAAAAGCCTGTCCATAGGAGTTCCACCGGGTTCCTGTTGGGAGGATGAGTTTGCCCTGACGGAACTCTCCTCCCCCCCATCCCCAATAGACTTGGAATTGGTCATCCAGGAGGTCGGGATCTCCATCTCCATCGAGGTCGGCCATGTAGAATTTGCGAATGTTATTTCGCCCGAACCCACGCCAGGAGAAGACCAAACCCGGGCTACCCGAAAGAAAGTGGTTGGACGGGGGGAACCAGCGATGGAAGTAAAACATGATGTCCGCCCCTCCGCCCTGCTCGGGGTTGCAGCGGAGGATCTCGGGCCTTCCGTCCCCATTGAAGTCCTCGGCAAGAAGGGTACGGAAGGGAGACAGGTTGACGGGTTCTTCTTTTCCGATGTTGATGAATTTGGGCCTCCCATTGTTGGCTTTGAAGATCACGAGGGGACCCCGGTCCTGGAGGACAAGCACCTCTTTCTTGTTGCTGTAATCGAAGTCGATGTCCAGTGCGAGGATGTCCCTTGGGGAAAGGGGAGTCGAAGCAAAAAAGCCGGTTGTGACATCCACGAAACCCTTCGCTCCATCATTCCGAAGGACGTGGAGAGGAGAGTCGACGACTCCGAGCAGGATGTCCAAATCCTTGTCCTGGTCCACGTCCATGAAGGTTGCCCCCGTGGCCTTCAGACTGAGCTGGGGAAAAAGCTTGCTCTTGTCGGTGAAGCCTCCCCTGCCATCTCCTTTCCAGAAGAGGAAGGTGGTCTGTATTGAGGAATTTCCGAGGAAAAACAGGTCCTGGATCCCATCCCCATCGAGGTCTTGGACAAAGGCTCGAATCGTCCTGTCGGGATTCTTGGGAGCAATGGACTTGGTTCGATCGCTGAAGACCCCTTGTCCATTATTGACATAGATCCGGTTTTGCACTGTGAGTTTTGCATCCGAGTTGGCGGCCACCAGATCGAGATCTCCATCCAGGTCGATGTCGAGGAGAAGGAGCTGGATGGTGCGATGCGAATCCTGGGGAAGGTGGGTCTTGGTGACATCTTTGAAGTTGCCCTTGCCATCGTTCAAAAAGAGCAGGTTTTGCCCCCAACCCGCAAAGAGGAGGTCCATGTCTCCGTCCTGGTCCACGTCTCCTCCGACACAACCCAGGGTTGGGGGGTAGAAGGGGCTGGTGGGTAGGTGCCCAAACACCTCTTTGAAATGGGCTTTGCCGTCATTGATCAGAATGTGCCTGCTATGAAGGCCGGGAAAAACAAGGTCCAGGTCCCCATCTCCATCGACATCGACGGGAGCCGGAGTCTGTCGGGAGGAGATGGCGGGAATATGGCTTTTCTGGAGAAACAGGAGGGAGGGGGGGAGTTGCTTTTGTTGCAGGGGAAGCAGGCTGAAAAGGATGGTTGGAAGGAGCAACATTGGGGATACCTCCAAAGGGTTCATCGATCAGGGGTGGGGGGCTACCAAGGATCAGGGACTTCATCCAAAAGATTCATGAGAACGGATCGAGGAATGGCCAAGGGTCCGAAGGATCCTGCTCATGAGGATCCTGGTCTTGTCGCAACGTGTCTTGTCGCAAAAGGGGTCGTTCGAGGATCCGATGTCATGAATAGAACAGCCAGATTACAGGGCAGAAGGTTTTTCAGGAAGTACCCGGCAACTCTCCTGGGCTGTTGATGGGGGTGATGGGGGCAGGAGGCTGGGCCAAAGAAGGCTCTAAGGGTCGAGATTGGGGCTCGGCAGGTTTAGGCTCTCCGGCATGCGCGACTCACTCTTCGAAAAACCCGGGGCGCCGCTTGCCGAGCGGATGCGGCCGAGGACTCTGGACGAGGTCCTGGGGCAGGAGGAGCTGCTGGGCGAGGGGGGACGGCTGCGCAGGCTGCTGCGCGGGGAGGTGCCGCCTTCGGTGGTGTTCTACGGGCCGCCGGGGGTGGGCAAGACGACCCTCGCCTTGCTGCTGGCCAAGGAGGTGGACGCGGATTTCGTGGCCTTCTCGGCGGTGCTCTCGGGGGTCAAGGAGCTGCGGGCGGCCTGTGCGCGGGCGGGGGAGGCCCGGCGCGCAGGGAGGCGGACGATGCTGTTCGTGGATGAGATCCATCGCTTCAACAAGGGGCAGCAGGACGCTTTGCTGCCTTATGTCGAGAGCGGGGACGTGATCCTCTGCGGGGCGACGACGGAGAACCCGGGTTTCGCGGTCAACGCGGCGCTGCTGTCGCGGGTGCAGGTGCTGCGGCTCGAGGCGCTGGACGAGGGGGCGCTCTGCGCCCTGCAGGAGCGGGCGCTGGCCGACCGGGAGCGGGGGCTCGGGGAGCTGGGCTTGGAGCTGGAGCCGGGGGCCGCGGAGGCCATCGCCTACCTGGGCCTGGGGGACGCGCGGCGCGTGCTCAACCTGCTCGAGGCCTGCGCGCACTCCTTGCCCGAGGGGGAGAAGCGGATCAGCCGGGCCTTTGTCGAGAGCGTCGCGGGGACCCTCGTGCCCGTGCACGACAAGGGCGGGGACAGCCACTTCGACCTGCTCTCGGCCTTCCACAAGAGCCTGCGCAACTCCGACC
>DROQ01000106.1 GCA_011321845.1 Planctomycetota bacterium
CGGCCAGGAACAGAAACGACGAACCGCAGGAGAGGTCTTGAACTTTTTGAAAGCCAAGCCGGACAAGTGGCGTGTGGTCTATTCGATGAGCGATGGGACATCAACGACGGATCCGGAAGGAGACGGACACGCTACGGATCCATGGCAGCGGCACCATCTTCTTTGTGGGGGAACCGTCAGTTCCACTGTGAGCCTCAATTTCTCAGTGGCCATTTCCCAAACAGATTCAAAAGGGTGGGAATGGAAGGTGGGAGCCAAAGGGAAGCTGAGTGGGGGGATTCCATTCCTGGTCAGGGGGGAGACCGAAATTGGAGGTGAAGGAGGGAGGAATGGGTCCTGGGTCGTCAGCAACTCAAATACTTTGACCATCCATTTTGAGGACTCCATCTCCCATAGCTACCACTTTCGACCCTGTAAAGACGACGTAGCGTTCTATCTCCGTTGGAAGTTGGAAACGTTGAACCTTGGGAGATTCCACACAAAGACCAAAAAAGTTGAGTTGGTCCGTTTGAAAATATGGACACCCCAAGGAATTGCCGAAGATCATGTACCCTCCAAAGAATGCTGTTTCTGGGGAGAAGACGGCAAAGGGAAATGCAATTGTAAAAAGGTCCCCCCTAAGAAATCCCATTAGACAAAGAAAGGGGGTGGCCGTGAAGTGCTGTCCAAGATCCTCCGGCTCTCTTCTCGAAACCCCTTCTATTCCACCTGAAACCTGCATCCTAAGCTCAAAACCCGACCTTTCGGAATCAGGTTCCGCTTGTCTACTTCCCAGGTTTTTTGTTTTCAGGCTTAGGTTTGGGGGATTCGGGAAAAGCTATCTAGGACAGGCCAGGGAACAGTGCTGTCCAAAACCCAGCGCCCCTTTCTTCGAAACCCCCTCCATTCTCTGTGGAACCTGAATTCGAAGGCTTAAACGCCACCCTCCCAACTCAGGTTCCCCTTTTCTGCCGTCCAGGTTTTGGGGCTTCAGCAGGAAGTCTGGGCGATTGGAGAAAAGGTATCTAGGACAGGCCTTTGGGGGAGGGTCCTATCCTTTCTTTAGACTGAGTTTTTGGTAAAACAGGAAGCAGATAAACGTTGAGCGGAACCCCCGACCCCTGGGGCTTGGAAGGATGAACCCGAACCCTCTCACTACAAAGCGCCGCTTCCTCCTGCACTTGCGCCTCTCCTTTCTGGGGACCGTTTTGTTGCTCTGGCTGGGATTCCTGCCCCCTTTCTTTTTCTCCATGGGAGCGGACTTGTGGAATCTCGGCCGTTGGGCCTTGCTCCTCTTGATCCTCCCCCTCCTCCTCTATCGGGATACTGTGAAGGTGTTTTCCCTCCCGCCTTCCCGAAGAAGAGCGCTGGTCCATCCTTTTGAATGTTTCAGCACTTCGCTGATTCTTTGGATGGTTCTGGGGTTTTTTCTTTGGATCGCTCAAGCGCTCTTGGGCCACGGTTCCCTCGGCCCTAGGCTCCCAGTCCCCCTTCCCCTTACCCTCATCCAGGCGATGAGCATCGCCGCCCTTCCTCTCTTGCATCTGCATTGGCTCCGGCGTTTGGTCCGAAGGAGGCGGAAGGGTTCCTGGGCTTTTGGGGCGGAACAGGGTGTTTTCCTCTTTCTCTTCGTTCTTTTTTGCGACTCCCTCTTGGACGGCTTCGGTTGGTCCAGCCTGTCCATGGCCCTTGGCCTTGGATTCTCTGGCGGAATCCTGGGCGCGGCCATAGAACCTTTATCCGACGGGCCGCTCAGGGGGTTTTCCTGGAGCGCTTGGAGGGTTCCCTGGTGGGGATGGGGGCTGGTCCTTGTCCCCCCGGTGCTGGCCTTTTCCCTGTTTCTCGGATTCGGTTGGCAGCGATGGGGGGAGGGATTCTTGAAAGAGTCCCTGCGGGTCCTTCTCTTCCTGGGGGTGAATGGTGCCTTGCTTGTTCTGCATCTGTGGACGCGCCGGGAGTTGTTCAAAGCTTTTCCGGGAGAGTAGGGCGGCTCTTTGTTCGAAGCCTACTTGCCGGGCGGGGTGGGGCTGAGAAGCTCCTCGTAGGGGAGGAAGTAGCCCGTGAAGAGAAAGGGTTTCCCATGGACGGGGAGGAGGACGTGGAGGGTTTTCGGGGGGCCCACCCTGGCGTAGAGATCGCTGCCGCTGGAGGAGTCGTGGAGGAGAGTCAGCGAGAGGGAGTCGGGATCGTTCAGCAGGTCCAGGGGGCTTGCCTCGTAGGCCATGAGGGTTCGAAGGTCGCTCGCGATTTCGGCCTCCAGGCTCCCGGTTTTGTTTCCCAGGTAGGAGCTGGCGGTCTTTTTCTGAAGCTGGGTTTCCAGGATCGTTCCCAGTTTCAAGGCCAGTTGGCTGAGGCGCGTCCAGGCGGTCTCGAGGTGTTTGTGGCTCCCCGCGCGCAGACTCAGGAGGAAGGCGCGCTCCAACTTGCCGAGCTTGCCCGAGAAGCGCTTTTTCAGCTTTTTGAGCCAGAAGCGCAGTTTTTCGGGCTCCGGGGGGAGGAAGTCCCCTCTCAGGGTCTCCAGCTCCGCAAGCTGGAGGGCCTCGCCCTTGTCTTCCACGGCGTAGAGGACGCGGGCGAGCTGGGCGAGGACCTCCTTCTGGGTTTCGGGGAGGGGCCGGGGGGAGGACGAGTTCTCCGAGAGGACTCTGTCCAGCAAGTCCAGGAGTTGGCTCTGCATGTAGGCGTCCATCTCCTCCTGGCTGATGGGAAAGAGCCGACTCGCCCGTTTTGCGAGCCTCGCGAAGGCGGAAAAGAAGTGGGGATAGGGCTCGACCCAGACATAGACTTTGGGGATGTAGCCGTCGAAAGGGCCTGCGAAGGGGCTTTTCCGGAGTTCTTCTCCAGGGATGCCCAACTGGCTCTGGACCCAGCCGGCGAGGATGGTCTGCTCTTCCTTTTTGCGGGTCCAGGCCTGGTCGCCGAAAGGTTTGGGGGCGCGAGAATCAGGTGGGGCGAGGAGGAAGCCGAGGCAGGAGAGGAACTGCTGGTGGAGGCTTCCATCTTCCCGCCCCAGCTCCTCCGCGGCGAGTGGGGCGAGGAGATCCCGGGCGCTCGGCCGGGGAGGGGGGGAAGAGGGGCTCTTTCTGGTCTTTTTCAGGGTCCTTGCCCAGTTTCCTCTCAAGAAGATCCCATCCGGTGTCCGGCTCTCCGAGAGGATCCGCAGGTAGGGTTCCTTGGGGAGCCGGAGGCCTTTTCTTCTGAGCATGCGGCGCCGGCGCTTCCATTTGCGTTTCCATGATTGGAGAGGGATGTCGCAGAGATGGACGAGATCCCAGTCGGCTGGGGGGCCGAGCAGCTCCTGGTCGAAGCGCAGGGCTTTCCACTCGGCTTTTGGGAGGGAGAGGAGGGCTTCCCGGAGGCGCAGGGCTGCGTCCCGCTCGGCGGGGAGGTCCAGGCGGAGGGGCTGTTCGATGAGCCAGCGCCGGGCCCCATGGAGGCGCCGGAGCGCCGGGCTTTCAGCGAGGAGGGGCGGGGGACGAAAGTGATCGAAGGAGATCCGGGAAAAGCGCTCATCGGGTGGGGCCCAGCCCGGGGGAAAGGCTCTACCTGTGCCTTTGCGGGCTTGTTCGAGAAGGGGAAGGAGCTGCTTCCTGAGTAGGGGAGGGACCTTGGCTGGGAGCTTGTCTTCGAGAAGGGCGAGGGCTCCCGCGACCAGATGTTCGGGGAGGCCTGCCCTTGTGCCCTTGTTCAGGAGAGCAGTCCAGAGTTTGTGGAGGCAGCGGCCCAGGGCCTTCTTCTGTTGGAAGGCTCGCTGGCGCAGGCCATGCGCCAGGAGTTTTCGGTACACCCGGAGAAGGGCGTCGGTCGTGAACAGGATGCGTTTGTGGCCTGTGTAGATTGCTTCCAGGTTCCATCCACTGCTTCCGAAACAGAAACCCTGGATGGCCAGGGCGTGGGTCTGTTCCTTGTTGAGGCCCAGTTCCCTCGCCTCGGCCCGCCAGGTCCGTTGTCCGGGGAGGAGGCCCGTGAGGAGGAGAAGCATGGAACTTCCTCGAAGAAGGCGCATTCGGATCTCCCTAGTTCAGGCCGTGGCTTTCTCGGGGCGCGGATGGGGAAAAAGCCTGGGAAACGGATCATGGATTGTTTCCGATTTTCGTTTCCTTGCCAAGGGTGGGGGCCTAGAAAGCTAGGTTTTGCCGGCGCAGGAGAATGAAACCATATGGTCAGGATTCCAGATCGTTACGAGGTGCAGACCTTTCCCAACATGAAGGGCAAGTTTCACCGGACTGCTTCGGGTGCCTTGGTTGCGGAAGGGGCGGTGGTTGTGGGGGATGTCCAACTGGGGGAAGAGAGCAACATCTGGTTCGGCAGTGTGCTGCGGGGGGATGACGAACCGATCCGAGTGGGGCGGGGGGTCAACATCCAGGACGGCTGCGTCGTCCACGTGGACCTGGGCTATGGGACGGAGATCCATGACTATGTGAGCATTGGGCACAAGGCCATGATCCACGCCTGCACGATCGAGGAGCACGCCCTCATCGGGATGGGGGCCATCCTGCTGACAGGCTGCCGGATCGGGGCTTACAGCATCATTGGGGCCGGGGCTCTGATCCCGGAGAAGGCGGTGATCCCCCCGCGCTCGCTGGTTCTGGGGATGCCAGGGAGGGTCCGTCGGGAGATCACGGACGAGGAAGCCCAGGACAACGAACGGCGGGCGCGCTACTACATCCAGAGGGCGCAGAGCTATCTCTGAGGGGCTCTCTTTCTGAGAGGCTCTTTTTCTGAGGGGCTCTCTCCTTGAGAGGGGGCGTCCTCTTAGCAGTCTGTCGGGCCGGCCCATCCAACCGGCGATCTTTCTCGTTCCTTCCAGGGCGTTCCCTTTCTCCCCCCGGCTCGGAATCCTCCAAAGGCTTTGGCCTCAGGCGCCTTCGGCGAAGTCGGCCAAAGCCTTTGGAGGATTCCGAGTGCAGCCCGGATCTTTCCTAAGCCGCCCCTGTCCACAGCGGCTTTTATCTTCAGGCTGGTCCCACTCCTGCACCCCGGTTCCCCCAGTGTCAGGGTAGTTGTCGGTAAGGAACCGGGCTCCAAGGTCACGATACCTGGCCCTTTCGATCCTACGGGAAGAAAAGATCCCATGCGCA
>DROQ01000107.1 GCA_011321845.1 Planctomycetota bacterium
CCGATCCCAAGGCTCCCTATGAGCCGGGGCTCAGTTACGGCTTTTCTTTGCAACAGGGAGAGACCAGGAAGCAGTTTGCCAGTCGCTTCCTCAAAGCTCGTTCTTCCAAATCCCTCGGGATCTTCTTCCCTCTTCGTGGGGATGAACTCAAGGTCGCCTTCGTCTGGCCGCAGAACGAGGAGGAGCGGCAGTTCTACCTGCGTGGACTCGCCCCGGAGAGCCTGGGGAGTCTCGTCCTCTCCAAGCATCCCGATGGAGAGGGAACCAGGATCCCTCTTGCTCCCCATCGGGCTCTCGCGGATCTGGAGTACGAGGGGCGGCATTACCAGGTCGCCATCCTGGACGCGATCAAGGATTTCAAGGCCGAGTCCTTCGGGAGGATGAGCCAGCGGGCGAGGCTCCGGGATGCCTGGAGGTTTCCGCAGGACTTCGACGCCTCCTACAACATGGCCGATGCCCTTCGAGAGGGCGGCATCCCCAACAACCCGGCCCTCTTCGTGCGGGTGGACCTCTTGGGAGCCAAGGGGCAGGTGTTGGAGAGCGAGTACCGACTCGTCTTCGCCGACCCTCGCAGCAACGACCATGGACGGGGGGTGCCGATGGCGACCGGTGGGGCCGATCCCCACGCGAATTCCCGGGGGGCGGGGATGAATCCCCACGGGACACCGGGAGGCTCCCGCCTTGCGGCCATCCCCCTGTCCTTTGATTACGACTATGTGAGGGCTCCTTCCAAGCACACTCTCCTCGTGGTCGGAGGAAAGGGAAAGAAGCCGGTTCTGGTCCAAATCCAAGGGGGCAGGGCCTCCCCCCCCAAGACCTGGGTCCCGGGAAGCCTCCTTCCGATTCCCCTGGGAAGGCAGGACGCGGAATCTTTGAAGGGCTCTTCGTTCTACCTGGACCGCTGCGAGATTTTCGAGCGGAGCCGGCAGGTCGCCTCCTACGAGGCGCTTCCCAACGACGATTTCTTCCACCACGATCCCGCTGGGGTCCAGCTCGAGGTGGACGGACCCAAGGGAAAGAAGGAATTCACCTTGATCCTATCCACCCGTTTTTCGGAGTTCGGCCTGGCTCCCTCGATTCCCCGTGATGTCCAGGAAGCCCAGTACGACGAGCACCTCCAATTCCGCTTTGCCGAGGATCGCATGATGTTTCCCATCGATTGGAGGACCAAGCTCGAGTTCCACAAGGTCCAGGAGCCTCTGTTCCAGTGTGGGGATGGCAAGTTCCTCGTCGTTCCGATGGTGGATGATTCCGACTTCCAGGCGGTCAAGGCGGCCTGGGACAAGATGAAACAAAAGATGCCCTTCTTCGTGGATTTCCCGGCCACGGGGCCGGCCTTTGCGACCAGGGAGAAGCGACTCAGCCGCCTGAAAGAACTCAAGGGTCTCTTCACCCGCTGGTTTTCCCAGATCCCCTCGGCCAATTGGCTGAGTGCGTTCAAAGGATCCCGGGTGATGCCCCTGGACGCCTACCTGGCTATGCAGGAGTCCGAGCCCCTGGCCAAGCGGACGATCCGGGTCAACGAGCCCCTGGTCTACGGGAGCTTCTTCGATTCCTGGCGGTTTACGCAATCGGACGCCAAAGACAGGGAGCCCTTCTACACGGGGATCGGCATCCAGCGGGACGGGGGTGTCCTCCTCGTTCTGTTCTCTATGTATGCCCTGGGGATCGGGACGATCCTGATGTTCATTGTGCTGCCTCTGCTCAAAAGAAGGCGGCGGGGGAAAATCGGCTCGGTGGACGAAGAGCTGGGTTTCGAGACGGTCCAGGAGGCCTAGGAAGATGGGAACGTTTTTGAACTTTTCGCACGTGGATTCTCTTTTCTGGCAGCACCTCTTTCTCCTGCTTTCAGGCTTAGGGGCCCTGGTTTTTCTCCTTTCCGCCTTCGCTTCCTTCTTCTCCCATAAGAAGGAGGAGGAAAGGGGTTGGGGGCGAACTCTGTCCCAGGTGGGGTGGGTCTTCTTTTGGCTTTCGACGGGAGTCGGTCTTTTCTACCTGGTGTGGAGAGGGCTCGAAGCGGGGCATCCTCCCTGGCAGACCCTCTTCGAGGTCCTGAGCTTCTGCGCGGTCCTGGTCTACCTGAGCTACCTGGTCATCGTCCTGGTGACGGGGATGAAGGATTACAAGGGGGCCTGGCGAGGGATCGCCAACCTGATGACGGCCTTCGCGATGTCGGCCGCGGTGGTCCTCCTGGTTATCGCGATCCAAAAGGACAAGGCTTCGTCGGACCTCCCGCCCGCCCTCCAGTCCTACTGGATGTGGCCTCACGTGATGGCCTTCATCTTCAGCTATGCCACCTTCGCGGTGGGCCTGGTGGCCGTGCTCTGCTACTACGTCATCAAGCTGTTCAACAAGCAGACCGCCGTGAAGAACTGGTTGAACGGTTTCGATGATTTCTCTTTCCGGATCGTCGCTGTCGGTTTCCCCTTCATGACGGCCGCCCTGATGATGGGCTCGCTCTGGGGGCAGGACGCCTGGGGGAACTACTGGGGCTGGGACGCCAAGGAAGTCTCCGCCCTCGTCTCCTGGCTGGTCTATCTCATCTATATCCACCTCCGCCTGGTGGGGGGGTGGCGCGGTGAAAAGCTCTTCCTCCTTCTGATCTTGGGAGCCTTGGCCATTATCACCTGCTTCCTCGTCTTCTCCTACCTTCCCGAATCCCAAAGTTCGATGCACAAATACGCCGAATAGGGGTAGAGTGCCCTGGGTCCCGCGTTCGGGCGGGGCCGATTGCCCCCAGCGGTGTGTGGGGCGGATTTTGGAAGGAGACGGATGAGTACTTTCAGGGATCCCTCCCACGGTGGGGGGGGAATGCACATCTCACTGCCCAAGCCCACTCCTGCGGTTCGGATGCTGTTGATCCTGAACTTCGGGATCTATCTTGTGCAGTTCGTCCTGTACCTGGGTGCCTCGGTGCATCTCTCGCAAATCTTCGGGTTGAGCCTCGCGGACGTTACCGACAATCCGCTCAACATTTACCGCTTCCTCAGTTACCAGTTTTTGCACTCCGAGACAGACCTCTGGCACATCCTCATGAACATGCTGGTCCTGTATTTCTTTGGGACCATGGTGGAGCCCAGGTTGGGGGCCAGGTCTTTTGTCCGTTTCTATCTTCTCTCCGGGGTGCTGGGGGGCCTGTTCTGGGTCGTGTTCAGTGGGATCGCGGGGGCCGGGGCCGTTCCCGTCGTCGGAGCCAGCGGAGCGGTCTATGGGGTGTTGGCCTATGCAGCCCTGACCCAACCCAACGCCAAGGTCTTCTTTCTGATCGTCCTTCTTCCTCTTTGGGTGGTGGGGGCGGCTTTTGGGCTCTTCGCCCTGTTCAACACCCTCCTTGCCCTCCGGGGGCGGACCTCCGGGGTTGCCGACGCCGCGCATTTGGGGGGGATGGTCTTTGGGGCCTTCTGGTGGAAGTTCGGTCCTCAGCTCTCCCAGTGGAGGGCCATGATCGAGTCCAGGAAGAGGATGCGGGAGAGGGAAGGGGAGATGGCACGAAAACGGGAATTGGATCGAATCCTTCAAAAGATCCAGGAAAGGGGGATGAACAGCCTCAGCTCCAAAGAAAGACGGTTTCTCGATCGTTACTCCAGGGACTCCCGGAAATAGTCCAAACTGCGACCATTCCCCGCTCGGATCCGAGCCCGTCGGGGGTATCTTGGGGCTTCCACCTTACGAGGAATTTTGACTGAAATGACACGCGCAGATATGGATGCATCTCTTCTTCCCTTCCCCAAACACCGCCCGACAAGAAGATCCACTGGGATGGCCCTCTCCGGAGTTCTCCTTGTGCTCCTCTTCCTCCTTCCCCAGGGCCTGGGAGCGCAGCGAAACTACAATCTCTTTGTGAAACAGTGGAATTCCGCGGTGCAGACCCGGGACAAAAAGAAGGAGGCGCGCCTTCTCAAAACCTATCCCGCCGAGGCGATCAGCCATTTCCGGCTCCTTTGCGATCGTTACAACATCTCGGGCGCAAACGCGGCTGCCGAAGCGATGGAGAACATGAAAGATGTCTGGGCACAGGTCTTTGGCACCAAGACCCTCCAGTTCATCGAGAACATGCGCTCGGAGCTGGATTCGGATGGGCTCAAGCTGATGCGCAAGCTGGACATCCGGAGAAGGCAGGCCTGGGGGCTCCTGGAGGTCGCGAAAAAGACCAAGAAGCCCGAGGATTTCAAAAAGGCAAGAGACGAGATGATGGCGGTGGCCAATGCCTTGGAGGAGCTGGGGGAAAAGCTCCAAGCGGCGGAATGCGTGTTGGGATATGTCACCGTTCTCTATGAGTCCCCCAAAAAAAACAAGGCCGATGTCCAATCCATGGTGGAGGCCTTGGACCGCTACGAGCGGCTCCACAAGGAGTGGGACTGGACCAAGGGCAAGGCTTTCAAGCGGAACCAGTCCTGGGCCAAGGCCATCCGCGCCCAGGTCAAAAAAGGCCAGACTCCCGGCAAGGAGCCTCAGAAGAAGAAGGGACAGGGGATCAAGTTGGACCCCCATGGGGAAAACCAGAAGCTCGGAAAATTCCTGAAGGGTTCCAAGTGGGTCAAAGAGGATCTCTATATCTCCAAGATGAAAAAGCTTGAAGAGGGGATCAGCTTTCACGCCAGTGCCTGGCCACTTGCCTGGAGGGGAATCTTTTTGGAGGGGGCGGCTCCCGAGCCCATGGATGGCTTCAAGGACGGGCCTGTGACCATTCAGCGCCTCGGGGCTTCGAAATATGTGGCGGTGGTCGATCGGGACAACCCCAAGTCCAAGAAGGTCCCCCTCAAGATCGGTCCCAAACCGCGGTCCATGTATGTCCCTTACATCAAGGATGATGAACAGACCGAATACGCCTTCTGGTTCTACATCGGCGGGACCCAAGTGGAGGTAGGAGGGGTTCCTCTCAACTTGAGCCCCCAATGGGGAAGAGAAAAAACCGCTCTGATCTTCTATCGAAGCGCTTCCATCCTCTCCTGCAAGATCGCGGGCCAGGAGGTCAAGCTCTATGACGAGAATTTCAACGGAATCGTGGGGGAGGATCCGGGCTCCGTGATCTTTGGAGATTACCGTCTGGGTGGGGGACTGGAAAAGGTCCAAGGCCACCCTTCCGTCGATTCCATGCGAATCGGGGGGGACAAGCATCTTCTCCCCTTCAGCCGCTATGTGAAGCTGGGAGACAATTGGTACCGACTCCGGGTGCTCCGGAACAACGAGCGGCTCAACTATCGACCCCTGGATCCGGCAACCGTTCCCACGGGGCGGATCGTGCTCAAATGGAAGGGACCCTCCAAGGCCAAACCCAAGCACGTCATCGTGCGGGAGATGGGCTTCTTCAAAGGAGCTGCCTTCGACCTGGTTGCCGGGGGGAGGAAGGGAGTGGAAGTTCCCATCGGAGAATACGAAATTTTTTATGGGAGGATCTACAACGGCAAGGCTCCACGGGCGAGCTATTCCGTCCTGCTCAAGGGCAAGTCCCCTTCCATCAAGGTCGAGGCGGGCAAGACGGTCACGGTGCAGATGGGGGCTCCCTTCCACCTGGAGTTCGAGAAAAAGCAGGAGGGTCGAAACATCGTCATGGACTCCTCCACCTTCTGGATCCGCGGGAATTTCGGGGTCAAGTACACCAGTCTGATGCCCGAGGTTCTCGAGCCCGAGCTGGTTTCGGCCAAGGACCAGAACGGCAAGGGGCTTCGCAAGCTCGGCTCCTGGCGACGCTTGGAGGGGAACGAAATGAACAGCCTTCGCCGCAAGTATTCCAAGATCCCCATCCTCCACCTGGCTTTTGTTCCGATCAACAAGGACACCAAGAACGGGATCACTCCCCTCATCAAGGTGCCTCTGGACAAGGCTCCCTTCATCGGAATCCGCCAGGCCAAGCACAAGATGTTCGGCAAACTCCTCCCTGTCTGGAAGTAGGCCGAAGCCAGGAGGAGAAGGGATCCGGATCGGGAAGGTCCCCCCAGGAGCTTCTGCGGGCGGAGCGGTCCTCGTGCCTGAAGCATGGGGCCCTGGACTTTGCGGTCTCTTGGCTCGATCTCCTGAAACATCCGGGTTAAGCTCTTCCCTCGTTTTTCACCAGGAGTCGCGACGATGTTGGATCCCAAGTGGGTCCGGGAACACCCGGATGAGGTCAAGGAAGCGGGAAGGAAGAAGCGCATGGACTGCGCCGAGGTCGTGGACCGTTTCCTCGAGGTGGATGAGGCTCTGCGCGCCCTCCTCCCCGAGGTCGAGGGGCTGCGGGCCCGCCAGAAGAGCCTCGGGCGGGAGATGGGCAAGGCCTCTCCCGAGGAGCGGGAAGCGCTCCTCCAGGAGCAGAAGGAGGCCAAGAAGCGGATCCAGGAGCTTGGGGTCCGGGAGCGGGAGCTGAAGAAGGAGCGCGAGGACCTCCTTCTCCGCATGCCCAACATCCCGGCCCCGGAGGTCCCGGAGGGGGTGGACGACAGCGACAACGTGGAACTGCGCCGAGTGGGGGAGATCCCCGACTTCGGCTTCAGCCCCAAGGATCACATCACCCTGGGGGAGAAGCTGGGGATCCTCGACTTCAAACACGCCGCCGAGCTGGCCGGAACCCGGAACTATTTCTTGAAGGGCAAGGCCGTTCTCCTGGAAGAGGCAGTGCTGCGCTTCGCTCTGGACCACCTCATCGCCAAGGGTTTCGAGCCCATGACCGTTCCCCTCCTCGTGCGGGACTTCGCCATGGTGGGGACCGCCTACTTTCCGGGAGGGGAGGAGCAGGCCTATCGCTGCGAGAAAGACGAGCTGAATCTCATCGGGACGGGAGAGGTCCCCCTGACCTCCTTCCACCAGGGGGAGATCCTCTCCCTCAAGGACCTTCCCATCCGGCTCGTGGCCCGCTCGGTCTGCTTCCGCCGGGAAGCGGGGACCTACGGCAAGGACACCAAGGGCCTCTACCGGGTCCACCAGTTCCAAAAGGTCGAGCAGGTGATCCTGGACGTGGCCGACCCCGAACTTTCTATCCAGCGCCACCTGGAGATCACGACCAATTCCGAGGAGCTGCTCCAGGCCATGGGCCTCCCTTACCGGGTGGTCAATGTCTGTGGAGGGGACCTGGGGCAGCCCCAGATCCAGAAATTCGATATCGAGACCTGGATGCCCTCGAGGGAGAGCTACGGGGAGACCCATTCCGCCTCCCGCTTCCATGATTTCCAGACCCGCCGCCTCAAAATCCGCTACAAGGATGAAGAGGGCAAGACGAGGTACTGCTACAGTCTGAACAACACGGTGATCGCGAGCCCGAGGATTTTGATCGCGATCCTGGAGAATTATCAGGAGGAGGACGGGTCCGTCACGGTCCCGGAGGTCCTCCGGCCTTATTGCGGCTTTGATCGGATCGAGAGACGATGAGCGAAGAACAGGTTCGAATCACCCTCCCCGATGGCTCTGTCCGTGAATACCCCAAGGGGACGACGGGGATGGAGATCGCCCAGTCCATCGGCAAGCGCCTGGCCAAGGCTTCGGTGGGGATCGAGGTCAACGGGCAGCTCCGCGGTCTCCTGGAGCCCATCGAGGAGGACGCGAGCGTCTCCATGATTACGAGGGACTCCAAGCAAGGCCTGGAGATGCTCCGTCACTCGGGGGCCCACATCATGGCCGACGCGATCAAGCGGCTGCATCCGGGGGTCAAGCTCTGGAAGGGGCC
Source organism: Planctomycetota bacterium (assembly GCA_011321845.1). Lineage (GTDB taxonomy): Bacteria > Planctomycetota > UBA1135 > UBA1135 > HyVt-539. The sequence goes on from DROQ01000107.1 coordinate 7,637, forward strand.
TGCTGTGGAGGATGAGCGCTATGGCTTCTACTACGATCTGGATTTCGGCGAGGACAGCCTCCAGCAGGACGAACTCCCCAGGATCGAGGAGGAGATGCGGAAGATCGTCAAGGAGGATCTGCCCTTCGAGAAGGAGGTGGTGAGCCGGGACGAGGCCATCGCCCTCGCCAAGGAACTCAAGGAGGACTACAAGCTCCCCATTCTCGAGCGCATCCCCGAGGACGAGAAGATCTCGTTCTACAAGCACGGGAACTTCGTCGATCTCTGCCGGGGGCCTCACATTCCCAGCACGGGGGCCCTGGGGGATGGCTTCGCCGTCCTCTCCATCTCCGGGGCCTATTTCGGAGACGACGCGGGACAGAAGATGCTGACCCGGGTCTACGGCCACGCCTTCGCCGACAAGAAGGCCATGGAGAAGCACCGGAAGAACCTGGAGGAGGCCGCCAAGCGCGACCACCGGCGGCTCGGAAAGGACCTGGACCTCTTCTCCTCCATGGGGGAATACGGGGCGGGCCTGATCCTCTGGCACCCCAAGGGTGGTTTCATCCGGCACAAGATCGAGGAGTTCTGGAAGCAGCGTCACCTCGAGGGGGGCTACGACTTCGTCTACACGCCGCACATCGCCAAGTCGGTGCTCTGGCAGACTTCGGGCCATCTCGATTTCTACCGGGAGAGCATGTACAGCCCCCTGGAGGTGGATGGGCAGGAGTACCTGCTCAAGCCCATGAACTGCCCCTTCCACGTGCAGATCTACAAATCGACCCGGCGCTCCTACCGGGACCTGCCCATGCGCTGGGCGGAGATGGGGACCGTCTATCGCTACGAAGGGGCGGGCATGCTGCACGGCCTCATGCGGGTCCGGGGTTTCACCCAGGACGACGCCCATCTCTTCGTGCTGCCCGAGCAGCTCTCCGAGGAGATCTCGCGGGTCCTGGATTTCGTTCTCTCCATCCTCCGGGCTTTCGGGTTCGAGGACTTCGAGATGGAGCTGTCGACCCGGCCCGAGAAGGCGGTCGGGAGCGAGGAGATCTGGGACAAGGCCACCGAGGCCTTGCGCGGGGCCCTGGACGCCAGCGGCCTGCCCTATGGGGTGGACGAGGGTGGGGGGGCCTTTTACGGGCCCAAGATCGACGTCAAGATCCGGGATTCCCTTGGTCGCAAGTGGCAATGCTCCACGATTCAGCTGGATTTCAACCTCCCGGAGCGCTTCGACCTGAGTTACCAGGACCGGGATGGGAAGAACCAGCGGCCGATTATGATCCACCGGGCCCTCCTGGGCTCTCTGGAGCGCTTTTTCGGGATCCTGATCGAGCACTTCGCGGGGGCCTTTCCCCTCTGGCTCACTCCTGTCCAGTGCAGCGTGATCACGGTGGGGGAACGGCACGAGGAGGCTGCGCGCCAGGCCGTCCAGGAGCTGAAGAAACGGGGGATCCGGGCCGAGCTGGACGCTTCCTCCGAGAAGGTCGGGGCCAAGATCCGCAAACACCTCTGGGCCGAAAAAGTGCCCCTGATCGGGGTGGTGGGAGACCAGGAATTGGAGTCCGGCACCCTCTCTGTCCGAGGAAGGAAGGAAGGAGACCTGGGGGCCATGGCTCCCGGGGCTCTCGCGGATTGGATCCAGGAGAGGGTGGAAACACGTCAATGACTTTGGCTTACCCTCTTCTCCTTCCCCGTTTTCGCGTTAGAATCCTGGCTCCCAGGCTCGCTGTCGGGCGGATTTGGACCGCTCCCGCGCCCGGGACCCTGACGAGTTTCCCAGTCTTTTTCCCAATCGATTGTAAGGCAGGAGAGTCGCCGGCTTTGTTTCCGGATGGCTCCCCATAAGGAGGTACTTGAGACACCAACGACGTCAACCCCCACCGAGGGAGATGCATCGGATCAACACCATGATCCGAATTCCCAGGATCTTCGTCATCGATGACGAAGGCAACCAGCTTGGAGAGATGGCAACCAAGGATGCCTTGGCTTTGGCCCGGGAAAAGGGGCTGGATCTCGTCGAAGTTGCGGCGAACCAGCGACCCCCCGTTTGCCGGATCATGGACTATGGCCGCTTCAAGTACGAGACCAAGAAGAAGGCGGCCGCCTCCAAGAAGAAGCAACACCAGATCACCCTGAAGGAGGTGCGGGTCCGGCCCAAGATCGCTTCGGGAGACCTCGAGGTCAAGATCAAGAAGGTCAAGGAATTCCTGGCCAAGGGGGACAAGGTCCAGGTGACCTGTCTCTTCCGGGGTCGGGAGATGGCCCATCAGGACGTGGGGCTGGATGTGATGCGCCGCCTCTTCGAGGCCGTCGAAGACCGTTCCAAGATCGAGCGGGAACCTCGCCTCGAAGGCAGGCGGATGATCATGATCCTCGTCCCTTACAAGGGGGCCAAGGCCGACAAGGCAAAAGCAGAGAGGGCAGCCGCGGAGAAGGAAAAGCAGGATCGAAGCTAAACCGGAATCCCTATGACCTCGATTGAGTCCGAGCCTTCTCTGGATGGAGGAAGGCGTCGCAAGACGGTCCTCATTCTCCTTGTTTCGGGCTTGGTGGTCGTGGGCCTCTCCTTCTGGCTCCGGGCGGTGGTGGGGCCTCTTCTGATCGCCCTCGCCCTCGCTTACATTCTCGAACCCCTGGTCCAGTTTTTTTGTCGCAAGGGCCTTCCCCGCAAGCTGGGGGTGACCATCATTTTCCTCGCCTTCCTGGGGATTTCGGGGGCCGCCCTCTGGTATCTGATCGCCGGGGCCATCGATCTCTACGAGGCCGCGTTTCTGGGCGACCCCAACGTCGTGGGGAGCAAAGGCTTCCTCTATGCCCTCCCCGACCGGGTGCTGGAATTCTTTCACACCCAGATCGAGCCCCACCTGGGGCCGGCCTGGAAGCAGGGAGCGGAGGAGTTCTTGAAGGGGGCTCTCAAACCCGAACGCCTCGGAGAGATCCTGAAACAGAGTGCTGAGACCCTGGGAGGGCTGGGGTCGGGGATCAGCGGCCTCTTCAACCTGATCAGCCTCGTCTTCCTCGTGCCCATCTACCTCCTCTACTTCATGTTGGACTTTCCCCGGGTCAAGACATGGATCAGGGACCATCTCCCTGGCCGCCAGCGCGAACGGATCCTCAAGGTCGCCAACCAGATTCACATCGGTCTCTCGGCCTTCTTCCGGGGGAGGTTGTCCATCGCCTTGATCAAGGGGATGATCCTTTCTATCGGGCTTTTCTTTTTGGGAGTCCCCTACGCCTTTGTCCTGGGGATCCTCTCGGGGCTCTTCTCCATTCTTCCCTTCCTGGGAGCCTTGATCGGCCTCCTCGCTTCCATCGCGGTCGCCCTCGGGGACACCGGGCTGGGTGTCGGCCCCCTGCTCTGGATCACAGGCATCTTCCTGGCCGCGGAGGGCATCGAGGGTTATCTTCTCTACCCCCTCATCCTGGGGGACAAGCTGGACATGCATCCGGTGACGATGCTCTTCAGCCTGTTGTTTTGGGGGGCGATCTTCGGCCTCTTCGGGGTCCTTGTGGCCATTCCCCTGACGATCATCGTGCGGGTCCTGGCCCGGGAATACCTGCTTCCTCCCCTGGAGAACCTGGCGGCCGAGGAATAAACCCGGCCGCCTTCCTGCCAGGTTCTACTTCTTGCCGACCTTGAGGTCCTTTGTCTTTTTCTCCTCTTCCTTGACCTTCCAGACCTTCGCGTACTGGGGGATCTTTTTGTAGTCCTGGCCCATTTCCTTGAGAAGGGTGTCGATGGCGGCCTGGAGCTGGTTGTCCTCCTGGAAGTCTCCGAGAAGCCGACCGCCCGGCCAGGACTTGCCGCGAAGATCGGCGACTTTCTCGCGGATCACGATGCGGATCCATTTGCGGATGTCATCCTTGCTGAGTTTGGTGTCGAGGCTCTTGTAGAAGGAATCGAAGTCGGGGTAGAGCTCTGTCTTTCCCTCGTCCGAGACCGCGAGGTCCATGAATTCCTTTTTGTGGCTGTCCAAGTATTTCTCCACGTATTTGTGGAAAACCCTCTTGGTCCAGAGGTCGGAGAGGACGGCGTTTTTCCAGAGGTCACCGATCTTTTGGGTGATCAGAGGGACCTTGCGGTCGGGGAGGACCCCATAGTCCTTGTTCAGGACTTTGCCGTCGTGGTCCACACGCTTGTCGGGGCAGCGCCCGTCGGGGAGGTAATAGCGCGCGATCGTGATTCGGGCCCGTGCACCGGGATCGTATTTTTTGTTTCCGTTCAGATCTTTGAAGCTCTCCCACTCATCCCAGCGACGATTGTTGTTCTCGTCTGTAAAGGGTTCCCCCGGTCGTGCTCGCACAGGGAAGAGGTTCTGGACGGAACCTTTGCCATAGGTCTGGGTCCCGACGATCTTGGCCCGCTTCAGGGCTTGGAGGGAACCCGAGACGATCTCGGAGGCGGAAGCTGTGTAGGCGTTGACCAGGACGACGAGGGGCAACTTGGGGAAGTGGGCCGAGCCCCTGGGAGTGCGGGTGTAGAGTTTTTCCGATCGGTAGATCCGGCCCTTGGTCGTGACCACGAGCTTGCCCTCCGGAAGGAAAAGGCTGTCGACTGCGCGGGCCTGCTCGAGATAACCGCCGCCGTTGTTTCGCAGATCGATCACAGCCCCCTTGGCTCCCCTCTTGACCAGGTTGCTGAGATGCCTGGCCAATTCCTGACTTGTGTGCAGGCCGAAGGTGAGGATCTCGACATAGGCGATCCCGCCTGGGAGGAGTTCGGAGTTGACCGAGGGCACCTGGATGGCGGCGCGGTTGAGAGTAATGTCTTTGGGCTTGGGCCAGCCGGGACGCCATACGGTGATGGTGACCGGCGTTCCCGGTTTCCCTTTGAGCCGTCGGATGATCTCCTCCTGGGGTTGGTCGGCCGTACTCCATCCGTCCACCTTGGTGATGTGGTCCCCGGAGAGGAGGCCTGCCCGGTAGGCGGGTCCCGAATAGATGGGCCGGGTGATCTTGAAGTTGCCTTGGGGGTCGGTGTTTACATAGGCGCCGATTCCCCCATAGTCCCGATTCAGTTCGAAGGCGAAGCGGCGGTATTCGTCGCTGGTGTAATAGCTGGAGAAGGGATGGCTGGCCTTCATCAGGCCCTTGGCGGCCTTGTCGAGGAGACGGTCCGTCTTGAGCTTGAGGCCGTCGTCATGGAATTTTCGAATGTCGTCCAGGAGTTCGCTGATGAGGGCCAGGCGCTTGTCCCTGGTTCCCGAGGTCCCGCCTCCCTGGATCCGGGCTTCGTTGAGGCGGCGGAGCAGCATTTCGACCCGCCGGTTGCGGCGTTCGACCTCCAGCCAGGCCTTGGCCCGCTTGCCTTCGGGAGTGGGTTCTTCCTGGATCTCTTCGAGAAGGGCGCGAGCCCCTCCGGTCATCAGGTCCCCGATCTCCGCGAGAGCCAGGGCGCCCTGGATGCGGTTGTTCCTGTCCCGGGATTTGAGGAATTGGAGAAGGGTCCTTCGAGCGATCAGCTTCTCCTCGGCCTTGCCCGCGATGTTGTAGAGGGAGCGGGCGGCGATGAGGCGGAGGCCGGGGGCCTGGGTGTCATCCGAAAGGATCTTGGCCAGGCTGCGGCGGGCCTTGCGCTGGGCTCTCAGGGGGAGGTCTTCGTCCCCCAAGAGGTCGGCGGCGGCCTTGCGTTGGGCGAGGGTCTTGCCGGTCTCGAGAACCGAGATGAGGAGGTCCACAGCCTGGCGACCGTCGAGGGGCCGCAGGAGGACGGCGGCTACCAGTTTCCCATGGGGCCCCACCAGGTTGGAGGCCTGTTCCAGCTTGGAGATCATGCTGTCCTCGGGCAGATCCAATGCCTGGATCTGCTCCCGAATCCCCCAGGCTTTGGAGAGGGGCAGCCTGTCGGCCTTCTTGAGCAGGTTGGCGACCTCTTCTCCCTGAACGCGAGTGAGGTTCGAAGACGCGTGGGCGGCGGGAAAAGAGACGGGGAGAAAGCCCAGGGCTAGGAAAAAGATGCGGCGCATGCAAGACCTCGATTCGATTCAGGAAAGACAGGGACCTCGAAACGATTCCCTTCTTCGGATGCTCCCGGCATGGAGGCCATGCCGTGGTGAACCTAATGGTATAGGCCCTTTCTCCAGTGGAATCGACAGATTGGGAGCAGGGAATGAAGGTTGGGCGTATTTTTCCCTGACTTGGCCCTCTTAGACCCGCACAAAGCAGGGCGACAGCCCCGAGCAAGGCTTCAAGCCCCGACTCCGGGGAAACCGAAGAGAAGGGCATGAGCTACCAGGATGGAATGAAGGAAATGCAAGAGGGAGAATGGCTTTCTTTTCGGCCGGCTTCGGGGGCGAGGATCGTCTTCGGGGGGATTCTTCTCCTCCTGAGTCTGGGGACCATGACTCTTTTCGTCTTGGGGAAATTCCATACCCCCAGCGGAGGAATCGCTTCTCCCTGGGCCGGCCTGGTCCCGGGTCTGCTCCTCGGTCTTCCGGCGTTGGGGTTGCTCTCTTTTCGTTCAGGGTTCAGGGTCCACAAGGCCGAGCAACGCATCCAACATTGGTGGGGCTTCGGAAAGCCCTTTGGGGTTCGGGAGGAGAGCCTCAATGCCTTCAGCCACGTGGAAGTTCTGAAAGAAGTTCGGCGCCAGCAGAATAAGACCTACGTTACCTACCCTGTCCGCCTCATCGGGGCGGAGAAGCGGATGTCCCTGGTGTGCAGGAGCGAGCCCTTGAGCGCCCGGCGCCTCGCGGAACGCTTTGCCAGGGCTCTGGACAAACCCCTCCACAACCACCTCTCCGGGATCCCGGTGATCCGCCAGCCGAACGAGCTGGATCTGAGCCTGGGGGAACGCATCGCGGCCTCGGGGGAGCTTCCCGAACTTCCTCCCCAGCCCGCCGACTCCAAACTCCATCTGCAAGTGGACGGGGAGCGACTCCAGGTGGAGATCCCGGCTGTGGGGATTTTGCGGGGAGGCCTGTTCCTGATGGTCTTCTTTCTGCCGGGCCTGGCCATGGGGATCGGGTTCAGTTTTTTGATGGGGGGGCGAACAGGGTCCAGGTTCCTGCTCTTTGGAATGGGCCTCTTTTTTCTCCCCTTGATCGGAGCCGCGCTCTACGCCATTTCCCGAGGAGTTCGAAGGGAACTGCTGGAGGTGGGACCGGAGGAGGTCCGGCTCCGCTATCTCTATCCCTGGGGGGAGTCTTCCAAGGCGATCCCCACCCAGGAACTCGAAGAGATCACCCAGTCCCAATCCGCGCAAAAGCTCAACCCCCTGGGAGCCCTCCTCGCCACTGGTGGAATCAGCTTGATCGCCGACCGGGGGATGCTGACCTGCGGGGCCTCTCTCTCCAGAGAAGACCGGAGCTTTATTCTGGACCTGGTCCGCTATGTCCTCGCTCGAAGCTACGCGGAGGGGGGCGGCTCCAAGGCCAAGGCTTCGCCTGGGCAGGTCTCCGCCGGGACGGCCGGGATGGTTTGACAGGGGGACTTCCGCTCTTCCCCAGGCTATGATCCCACCTTTGGATTGGAACAGGGTGGATGAGGCCAGGCCCGGGAAGGTGCGTATTGACCGACAAGCGAGAGCAAGGGGAGTTTAGCCATCTCGACGCCCAAGGGCGGGCCAGGATGGTGGACGTGGGTGCAAAGACCCCCACCCGGCGGCGGGCCGTCGCTGAATGCTGGGTGGATCTGGGTCCCCAGCTCTGCGCCCGCATCCAGGAGGGAGACTTGCCCAAGGGGGATGTCCTCGCGGTCGCTCGGATCGCGGGGATCCAGGCCGCCAAGCGGACTCCCGAGCTGATTCCGCTCTGTCACGGTCTGCCCCTGGACCAGGTCCGGATCGAACTGGAGGTCCGCCCCGGAGAGGGAAAGGTCCGCATCGAGACGGAGGCCTCGTGCACGGCCAAGACAGGCGTTGAAATGGAAGCCCTGACGGCCGCCTCGGTAGCCGCCCTGGCCCTCTACGACATGTGCAAGGGGGTCCGCAAGGGGATCCGCATCGAGGGTCTCAGGCTGCTTCGCAAGGAGGGGGGACGCTCGGGAACCTGGACGGCGGACGGGGGAGAATGAGTTCTGTCCCTGAAAAACCCGTCCTCGCCATCGCAGGGGCCACCGGCGCCGTGGGGGGGGAGATCCTCCGGCTTCTCGAGGAGGGGGCGCTTCCCTTTGCGGACCTCAGGCTCCTCGCGAGTCGCCGCTCCGTGGGCCGGGAGATCGAACTGGGGGGGGAGACCTACCTGGTGGAGGAGCTGCGGGAGGAGGCCTTCGAGGGGGTGGACCTCGCTCTGTTCTCCTGCGGCGGGGAGCGTTCGCTTCACTTCGCCCCCAAGGCCACCCAGCGGGGCTGCGTGGTGGTGGACAACAGCTCCGCCTTTCGGATGCGCGAGGACGTGCCCCTGGTCGTTCCGGAGGTCAATCCCCAGGCTCTCTGGAACGAGGCGGGAGGGCTCCGCTCCATGCTCATCGCCAACCCCAATTGCTCCACCATCCTCCTTGTTCTGGCCCTCTCCCCTCTGGCCCGGGCCGTGGGCCTCAGGCGGGTCGTCGTCTCCACGTACCAAGCGGCCTCGGGAGCGGGGGCCAAGGCCATGGAAGCCCTCCAGCGAGACCTGGGCGCCGGGACCGGCCAGGGGGGCCACTACCGCGGCAAGGCCTGGGAAGGCCTCTTCCCCCACCCTCTGGCGGGAAACCTCATCCCCCAGATCGACCGATTCCTGCCCGGAGGCTCCACCAAGGAGGAGTGGAAGATGGTGGTGGAGAGCCAAAAGATCCTGGGCCTTCCCGATCTTCGCCTGGACGTGACCTGCGTTCGGGTGCCCATCCTCCGTTCCCATTCCGAGGCGGTGACCGTGGAAACCCGGAGTCCGCTCTCCGCCGAGGAGGCTCGGGAGCTTTTTGCGGGGAGCGAGGGGCTTTTAGTCGTGGACCAGCCCGAGGAATTGATGTATCCCATGCCGCTCCAGGCCACGGGGATCCAGGAAGTTCTGGTGGGTCGGGTCCGCGAAAGCGGAGTCTTCGACTCGGGGATCTCCTTCTTCTTGAGCGGGGATCAACTCCTCAAGGGGGCGGCCTGGAACGCAGTCCAGATCGCCGCGCTTCTCTGCAGAGCGGGAGAAGAGGCGGGTGAAGGCGGGAAAGAGTCCAACGAAACGAACGCTGCGAAAGCAGAGCGAGGTCCAGCGGAGGAGCGCGAAGCGTGAGCCAGGATTCCAAGGCAGGGAACAAGAAGAACAGTGGGGCCACCCATGGGGGCCCCAGCTTTTTGGAGTTCCAAGAAATTCGTCGATTGATTCGCATGTGCGCCCAGAGCGGGGCGCTCGAGCTGGAGTTGGAGCACCTCGGTGCCAAACTCAAAATACGCATGCCGGAGCCGGGGAAGCAGACCGAAATTGTGCAGGTTCCCAGCCCCTATCCGGTGGGACAGCCCTTTGTCACCCCAACCGGCCAGGCCCAGGCTGCGCCCGGGCCTGGATCCGGGGGGGGCAACCCGGAGGCTTCCGGCCTTCCCGAGAACACGGTCGCGATCGAGTCTCCGATGGTCGGGACTTTTTATCGGGCGCCTTCCCCGGACGCGGAGCCCTTTGCCCAGGAGGGGGACACGGTGGATCCGGAAAAGGTGGTCTGCATCATCGAGGCCATGAAGGTCATGAATGAGATCAAGGCCGAGACCAGCGGAACCATCATCAAGATCCTGGTCGAGAATGGAGAGCCCGTGGAATACGGCCAGCCTCTGTTCCTGGTGAAACCCTAGGTATCGATCCGAGGCATAGAGCTCCAATGCGCATCCGCCGACTGATGATCGCGAACCGGGGAGAGATCGCTCTCCGCATTCTACGGGCATGTAAGGAACTTGGGATCGAAACCGTCGCGGTCTACTCCGAGGCGGACCGTGACTCTCTCCACCTTCGCTATGCAAACGAGACGGTCTGCATTGGACCCGGTGTCGCGGCCCAGTCCTACCTGGATATCCCCAGGTTGATCTCGGCCGCGGAAATCGCGAACGTGGACGCCATCCATCCCGGATATGGCTTCCTTGCGGAGAACGCGCACTTCGCCGAGGTCTGCGAGTCCTGCAACATCCACTTTGTGGGGCCGAGGTCCGAGACGATCGCCCTTGTGGGGAACAAGTCCCGGGCCATCGCCCTGGCCCGCGAGGCCGGGGTCCCCACCGTCCCGGGTTCGGACGGGGCATTGGAGACCGAACAGGAGGCCCTGGAGACGGCCCGGGCCATCGGCTACCCGGTGATGATCAAGGCCGCCTCGGGAGGAGGGGGGCGGGGGATGCGTGTGGCCCACAACGACATCTCCCTGGTCAATGGGTACCACGCGGCGCGGCGGGAGGCCGAGGCGGCCTTCAAGGACGCGACGGTGTACCTCGAAAAGTTTATTGAGAACCCCCGCCACGTCGAGGTGCAGGTCCTTGGGGACAAGCACGGCAACCTGGTCTTTTTAGGGGAGCGGGATTGTTCGCTGCAGCGACGCCACCAGAAGATGATCGAAGAGTCTCCTTCTCCGATCGTCGATGAGGAGATGCGGCGGAGGATGGGGGAGGCGGCCATCGCCGTTTCCCGGGCCGCGAACTATGACTCGGCGGGGACGGTCGAATTCCTCGTGGACAAGGACCGCAACTTCTACTTCATCGAGATGAACGCAAGGATCCAGGTGGAGCATCCTGTCTCCGAAATGATCTCGGGAGTGGATCTGATCCAGAACATGATCCGTTCCGCCGCGGGAGAGGAGTTGCAGTTGCGCCAGGAGGAGATCCGAGTACAGGGCCACGCCATGGAGTTCCGGATCAACGCCGAGGATCCGGACGACAATTTCCGTCCCTGCCCCGGGAGAATCGGGCTTTTTGTTCCTCCGGGGGGGCCGGGGGTTCGGTGGGACTCCCACTGCTATTCGGGTTACATCGTCCCACCCAACTACGACTCCTTGATCGGCAAGGTCATCATCCACCGGAATACCCGAAAGGAGACTCTCGAGACCGCCAAGCGGGCCCTTTCGGAGATCATCGTGGGCAACCTCAAAACCACGGTCCCTCTCTACCAACGCATTCTCGAGCACAGCGATTTCATCCGGGGGGACGTGGACACGGGATTCATCGAGAGATACTTCATGTGATCCTCCCCTCGATGTATTCTGTTTTTGATCCTTCTGTTTTTGATCCTTCTATTCTGGATCCTTCGGGATTGGAAGCGAGGATGCATGACTTCGATTGTCAGGACGACGGTTCTTCCTGAACTTTGTTTGGAGGACCTCTTGTTTGTGGATTTGAACTTCCGGGTTGGCGCTCCTCCGAGGAGATGAGGCGAGCGGAATCATTTGGAAAAGGACTTAAAAGCGTTTGGGCGAGCAGTTGTGGGAGGGGTGAACACCCTGATGGCTCTCTTTGCAGCTTTCCTCTTCATTGCCGGCTATTTTCGAGAGGATCCACTTCCCGTCTCCAAGAAGGTCTTGGCCCTCCTCGGAGCATCGGTCCTGATCCTCAATCTGCTGCGCTGGCTCTACCTGCGCTCAGGCCCGAACGCCCTTCTTGAGGGTCCTCTGCTGAGCCAGACCAAGCATGGGGTGGTCCAGGTCTCCCGCGAGGCCATCGAGGCCGGGTTACGCAGCGCCGGGGAGGCCCTCCCCGAGGTGAGCCGTCTTCGGGTCCGGATCCTGACTCCGACCAAGCGGAAGATCCTGATCCGCGCGCATTACACCACTCCCGAAGGGATCGACATCTTCGATTTGAGCGCCCGTTTGCGCAGGACCCTTCTCGAAGGTTTCGAGCGCATGGTGCAGCTCGAACGGGAGGGCAAACTCGAGATCGAGCTGGTGTTCGACGGCTTTTACGGAAAGGTGAAGGCCCCCAAGGCTGCACCCGAGTCCAAGGAAAAAAAGGCGGAATCCCAGGAAACCGAGAGCCAACCCTTCACTGGACCCCGCTATCCGATCGATCTAGGGGAAGATGCTTAAGCGCTCCGCTTTTTCCTCCAGGCCCTCTCGGTCCTTCCGGCGTTTGCGAACGGTCCGAGGGCGGGGCTTTTTGGCCTTGTTCCTCCTTGGGACGCTGGGGAACACGGCCGCTCCTCTTTGTGCCCAGAGTTCCTATGGGTACGGCTATGGCTACGGACGCTATGGCTATGGGCAGTATGGCTATGGTGGCGCACCGGGGGCCCAAGGAACCCAGCCCAATCCCTATGTCCCCACGAAGACGGGGGCACAGGGGCAGTCCCCCTTCCCGGTGGGGGGAGGCCAGGGGCTGCGGTTACCTGGAGTGGGGGGAGGGTTTCCGGTTCGGCTTCCCGGTTTGGGAGGGCAGGGTTCCGGGGCACAGTCGCCATTTCCCTTCCTCCCCTCATTGGGGGGGAGGGAAGAGCAGGGCAAGACGAGGCCTCAGACCAGGAACCTGGAGCGTTGGCCTTCTTTTGTGACCATGGGAGGTCCGGGGAAGGTTCCCTTCGAGGAGGCCAAAATCCGGAACCCCAAGCGGGCGGTTCTCTTTCGGACCGTGGATCGCGTCCTCGTGCGGCCCCGGGGGGAGAGGGCCTTCTACCCCCTCGCCTTTTGGGACAAGAAACGCGTTCTCGCTTCGGGGTCCCAGATCCGTGTCCTGGGCTCGGGGCGCTATCTCCTCCTCTTTTCGGATGGGACCCGCATGGATGTCCTCCGCGAGGGGGCTCTGGACCTGGACCGCATCGACCGGAAGGGACTCGAACTCTCCATGAAGGTCCGGGGCCGCGTCCAAATCAAGCTCGGCTTGCGCAAACTGCGTCTCAAGCTTTCGGATGGGACGGTGTTGGTGGCCAAGGGAGGTTCCTTTCGCATCGATCGCATCTTTCGGGATGGGCCGGGGGCGGGGGACCGGAGCCGGGCCTTCCTTCGCATCCGCAACGGGGACGCTTCCCTCGAGGTCCAACCTTCGGGAGCTTTGATCGCGCCCTTCAAGATCCGGCCCTTCTGGCAGGTTCTTCTCCCCCTCCTGGAGGAGGGGGTGGACGAGGCCGTCCTTGACCAGAAGCTCCAGGGGAAGGAGGCACAGGTCCAGGCCGACTCCTGGGTGCGGTTCCGTTCCCTTCGGGGCGGAAAGCTGGAGGCGAGGGCGGAGGGGGCGGAGGGGAGGCTGCGTCTGGGGGGCGTTCAATTCTCCATTCCCCCCGGAAAGACCCTGATCCTGGACCCGCTGCTCGGGGCTCCCTTCTCGGGGGGGCGGCCCGTGCGGGCACGGGCCTCCGGGTCTTCGTCGGCGAGCAAACCATCTCCAAAGAACACGGGGAATCCGATTTCCCCTCCCGTCAGAAAAAACTAGGCACAGAGCGAGAAACCAAAATGAGCAAACGAGCGTTGGTCACCGGGGGAGCCGGTTTCCTTGGATCCCACCTTTGCGAGAGGCTCCTCTCGGAGGGGGTGGAGGTGATCTGCATGGACAACCTCTTGACCGGGAACCTGGACAACCTTTCGGACCTTTGGGGCAAGGATGGATTCCATTTCATCAAGCAGGATGTCACCGAGTACATCCACATTCCCGGGTCCCTGGATTACATCCTCCACTTCGCTTCTCCCGCCAGCCCCATCGACTATCAAATGCTCCCCATCCAGACCCTCAAGGTAGGGAGCTTGGGAACCCACAAGGCCTTGGGGCTGGCCAAGGAGAAGAACGCCCGCTTCCTCCTGGCGAGTACTTCGGAGACCTACGGAGATCCGCTGGTCCACCCTCAGCCCGAAACCTATTGGGGCAACGTCAATCCGGTCGGGCCCCGAGGAGTGTATGACGAGGCCAAACGCTTCGCCGAAGCCATGACCATGGGCTACCATCGCTTTCACGGGGTGGATACTCGGATTGTCCGGATTTTCAACACCTATGGGCCGAGGATGCGACTCGAGGATGGGCGGGTCCTGCCCGCCTTCATGAGCCAGGCCCTTCGCGGGGAACCGATGACCGTGTTCGGGGATGGTTCCCAGACGCGCTCCTTCTGCTATGTGGATGATCTCATCGAAGGAATCCTCCGCCTCCTCCGGAGCGATGAGGTTCTACCGACCAACATCGGAAATCCCTCGGAGATGACCATCCTGCAATTCGCCGAGAAGGTTCGGGAACTCTGTGGGAGCAAGAGCGAGATCTGCTTCAAGGAGCTTCCGGAGGATGACCCCAAGATCCGTCAACCCGATATCACCAAGGCCAAGGAGGTCCTTGGTTGGGAGCCCAAGGTGAGTCTGGATGAAGGCTTGAGGCGGACCTTGGACTATTTCAGGCAGAAGGTCGGAGGAACCGAAAAAAGCTGAGGTGGCCCTCCGTCCCCCTCCTGGGACCCGGGTCGGGATCAGGCGCGAGTCAGAGAGGAAAGACCTTCATGTGCGGAATCGTAGCGGCATGCTTCAAGAACGGGGACGTGGTCCCCACCCTCGTCGAGGGTCTCCGCTGTCTCGAATACCGGGGCTATGACTCCGCCGGCCTCGCAGTCCTGGCACCCGGTCTCCCCGTGAGAAAGGCGAAGGGGCGGGTCGAGGACCTGGCGCAGCTCATCGAGCAAAACCCCCTCCCCGACTCCTCTGTGGGGATCGCCCACACGCGCTGGGCCACCCATGGGGAGCCTTCACAGGTCAACTCCCATCCCCACCGGGCGGGATCCGTGGTGCTCGTCCACAACGGAATCCTCGAAAACTTCGAGAGCTTGAAAGAGAGCTTTGTGGAAGAAGGGAGGGAGTTCGTTTCGCAGACCGATTCCGAGGTCTGGGCGGCCCTCCTGGACCATGAGATCGGGCTTGTTCGGAAGGACGGCCCCCTGGATCCCATGGGCGTGATGCGGGCCTTGAACCGTTCCATGGCGCGGGCCCGAGGGAGTTATGGCCTGGCCATCCTGGTGGAGGAACTTCCGGGCCTGGTCTTCTTCGCCCGCAACGAGAGCCCCCTGGTGCTCGGCCTTTCTCCCGATGGGAACTATGTCGCCTCCGATGTCCAGGCCGTCCTGGCTCGAACCCACGATTTCATCTATCTCCTCGAGGGCCAGTGTGGGTGGATCGACGCCGAGTCCTTCCATGTCTTCGACCGGGATCTGGGCGAGGTCCAGCCCGAGGTCGAGCATCTGGATTGGGACGCGGAGTCGGTGGGCAAGTCGGGTTACGAGCACTTCATGCTCAAGGAGATCGAGGAGCAGGGGATCGTCCTCGCCCAAACCCTGAGCAGCACGACCTCGTCCAAGGATCGCATTCTCCCGGATTTCCGGGTCTCCGACGATACCCTGCGTTCCTTCGATCGCATCGTGATCGTGGCCTGCGGGACCGCCCTCCACGCGGGTCGTCTCGGCCGCTACATCCTCGAGGAGGCCACAGGGATCCCTGTGGACGTGGACTTCGCCTCGGAGTTTCGTTATCGCAATCCCCTCCTCGGGGAGCGGGACCTGGTTCTCGCCATTTCCCAGTCGGGTGAGACTGCGGACACTCTCGGCGCAGTCAAGGTTGCGCGGGAAAAGGGGGCCACGGCGGTGGCGATCTGCAATGTGCGTGGTTCCTCTCTCTGCCGGCTGGTCGCCGACACCATCCTGACCCAGTGCGGGCCGGAGATCGGGGTTGCCTCGACCAAGGCCTTCACCGCCCAGGTGCTCGCCATCCACCTTCTCGCAATGCGCGTGGGAATGGCCCGCAGGCAGATGGGAGAGGAAGAACTTCTGCGCAGACTCCAGCTCCTGCGCAGTTCGAGGACGGCCATCGAGACCCTTCTTTCCCACCAGGTGAGGAGCCACATCGCCGAAGTGGCGAAAAAATACGCCCACAAATCGGTCTATTTCTTCCTGGGGAGGGGAGCCGACTATCCCATTGCCCTGGAGGGAGCCCTCAAGCTCAAAGAGATCTCCTATCTCCACGCCGAAGGCTATCCCGCAGGCGAGATGAAACACGGCCCCCTGGCCCTGGTTTCGGAGGATATGGTTGTGGTCGCCCTGGCCGGCGAAGGTCCCGTCTACGACAAGGTCCTGGGGAACATGCAGGAGGTCAAGACCCGGGGCGCCAAGCTCGTGGTCCTGACCAACACCGACAAGCGCGAGGCCATCGAACTGGCGGACGATGTCGTCCTGATTCCCCGGACGGATCCTCTGGTGGCCCCCCTTCTTCATGTGATCCCTTTGCAATACTTGGCCTACTATGTCGCCTTGGAGAGAGGTTGCGAAATCGACAAACCTCGCAACCTCGCCAAGAGCGTTACGGTGGAGTAGTCCAAGGGAGTGAAGTACCGAGACAAGGAGGCTTTTCGTCCAGGTCGAACTCGTGGCCCTTTCCAGCCTGCCATCGACCCTCTGGGGTCCTTGCAGGCTGAAAAGGGCAAAGGATCCGAAGGATCCTGTTCTTGGAGCAAAGGCTCTCGCCAGATGATTCGAGATCATGAAGAATGCGGGAAACCCGGATTCTTCATGAGATCGGATCAAGTGCCAGCAAAGTCCGAATCGGACTTTGCATGAAGGTTCTGGGGAAGAGGATTTGTGCCAAGATGCCCTTTCCAGCCTGCAATCGACCCCCTGGGGTCCTTGCAGGCTGTAAAGGGCAAAGGATCCGAAGGATCCTGTTCTTGGTGCAAAGGCTCTCGCCAGATGATTCGAGATCATGAAGAATGCGGGTAAGGCAAAACAGCCCTTCCATCCGAAGAGAGAACTATGGAAACAGTACAAGCTGTCATTGGTCTGGGGTACGTTGGAGTCCCCCTCGCGGTCGCCTTCGCCGAGTCCGGCTTCAAGGTGATCGGAGTGGATGTCTCAGAAGAGAAGGCGAAGGTCCTCAACCAGGGAACGTCGATCACCCCCGATGTGAGCGATGAGCGGGTCCAGGCTCTCGTCGCCGAAGGGCGCCTGGAGGCGACCACCGATTTCTCCAGAGTTTCGGAGGCGGACCTGATTTCCATCTGTGTCCCCACGCCCCTGAGCAAGAGCAAGGACCCTGACATTTCCTACATTGTCTCGGCCTGTGACGCGATCGTTCCCCATGTCAAGGAGGGCGCGGTCGTGGTTCTCGAATCTACAACCTATCCGGGTACCACGCGCGAGATCATCCTCCCACGTTTCGAAAAGCGCGGCTTCAAAGTGGGGGAGAACCTCTTCCTGGCTTTTTCGCCCGAACGGGTGGATCCCGGCAATGAAACATGGAACATTCGGAATACCCCCAAGGTGGTGGGAGGTTTGACCAAGGAGTGCGGGCGTCGCGCCGCCGAACTCTATGGCAGGGCGTTGGAGACCATCATCCCTGTCCAGAGCGCCGAATCGGCCGAGATGGTCAAGCTGCTCGAGAACACCTTCCGGGCGATCAACATCGGTCTGGTGAATGAGCTGGCCATGGTCTGCAGCCGCCTCGGGCTCAACGCCTGGGAGATCATCGACGCAGCGGCGAGCAAGCCTTTTGGGTTCATGGCCTTCCGTCCGGGTCCCGGTCTGGGGGGACACTGCATCCCCATCGACCCCCTCTACCTGAGCTGGAAGATGCGGATGTTGGACTACCGTGTCCGTTTCATCGACCTGGCCGACGAGGTGAACTCCTTCATGCCCGAGTATGTCGTCCGCCGTTGCGGCGAGATCCTCAACGAGTATGAAAAGAGCGTCAAGGGGAGCCGGGTCCTCCTCATGGGGGTCGCCTACAAGAAGGACATCGACGACGTCCGGGAGTCTCCGGCCTTGGATCTCTATGAGAAGCTCGTCCATCTTGGGGCCCGCGTGGTTTACCACGATCCCTACGTGAAGAGTTTCAACTTCCGTGGAGAGACCACCGAGGGAATCTCCTGGGACCAGGTCTGCAGGGAGGATTTCGATCTCATCCTGATCGCCACTGACCACAGCCGGACGGATTACGCCACCCTCGCCAAGCGTGGCATCCCGGTTTTGGACACCCGGAACGCCCTCAAGGGTTTCGAGGGGGAGCACCTGTTCACTCTCTGATCTCTTATCGTCGTTTGTCGGTTCCCAGGGCCGTGGACAACGCGGTTCCCTTGGGACCCAGGGCCTTGGCCACCCTTGCGGCCACTTCCGCAAAGGATCCTTCCAAACGCTTTTTCGCTTGCTGGAAAAAAGCTTCCGTGCTCCTGGCTTGAGCGAGGATCCCCTGGGAGGCTTTTTCGAAACGGGCGTTGACGGCCTGGATTTGGCGGTTTTCGTGGGCGAAGAGGGGGACCCGAAGGGGGGGCAGGGAACTCTTCAGATCCGTCAGGAAGGATGGGATCCGAAACTCTTTCAAGGCCAAAAGCATGAGACATTCCGCTCGGGTGAAGTACTCGTCTCCAGGATCCTTGGGATCGTACCGAAGGAGGCTCTCGGGAAAAGGGTCCTGGGGGCGTAGGACGAGGCTCAGAGCCACCGCTTCCCTGAGTCCCCGGTACCTCCGATAGGAGCCAAAACTCCGAAACAGGATGGACCGCAATTCGGCCATGTTCTTTTTCCGCAGGTCCTTCTGCAGGTCGGGTTGGTTCTGGAAGCAGTACCGGATCCAGGCGCTGATCATGGCATCGAAATAAAACAGGCTTTCTCCAGCGCGACTGCTGCTGTCCATGGCCTCGTAGAAATCCATGGATTCCTTGTTGTAGGTTTCCAGGAAATGGGCAAGGCGGTCGATGGATCGATCCTGGTCCAAATCGCGGAGGAGGGCGGCGAGGCTCCGATCGAGATAGGGTGGATAGCCCAGGAGCAAGGCTCGGAATTCCTTGACCTCCTCCTGGAGTGCGAGTTTTGCCTTGAACTGCTTTTCGGTTTTCGTGCGAGGTTTCCAGGCTTTCCAGGAGGGTTCCCGAACCTCGATGGTTCCCCGCCCAAAGACATAGCGAACATGACAGGGGAAGGGGAGATCCCCATAGATGTCCCGGCGGGGCGCCGGTCTACCGGAGAAGCGGTTTTTTCTCTTCTTTTTTTTCTTTTTCAAAGGGCGGAGGCGGGCTTTGCCGGGCAGGGCTTTTTTGGCCCAGGCTTTGAGCTGGGAGAGATAGGGGTCTTCCACCTCCTCTGCAATCCGGCGAAGATGCTTGAGGAGGCCTTTGCGTTGGGTGGGGGACTGCTTTCGGAACCACCGTATTTTTTGGTGGAGAATCTTCTCTCCCAGGGGTGGGGGAGGTGATCCCTGGATGGGAGCAGGGCAAGCAAGGGAAATCAGAAACGCTGGAAACGAGAAAAGGACCGCGAATGCTTGGCTCATGGGTTCCTCCAAGAGAGAGCTGTGGATCTCTTGGAACGGTCCTATGGGCGAATTCTTCCAAAAAAGGGAACAAAGGGGAGAGTTTCCCCAGGATCCGTTCTATCTACGCCTCTTTCGGGGGGAGGTGAAGAGGAGCCAGGTCACGAGGGTGGCCGCAAGGGCCCCAATCCCTGCCGCGGAGCCGAGGGCGAGATAGAAATCACGGGAGGAGAAGACCCGCTCCTCCAGGACTACGGGGACCTTGGTCCCGAAGATGTGGATCACGGCGTCTTCCTTGAAATGGAGGGTCAAGAAATAGGCAGCCACTGCACCGGTCAGGGCGGAGCCCAAGAAGGTCAGAAGGAAACGCTTCATGGGGGAATCATATTGCCCCTTTCATGCGAAAGGATGGGGTTTTTTGGAGGGCCGGGAGGTAAATTCCTTCGCCATGAATTCCAAGGAACATGTCCTCGTAACCGGGGGTGCAGGATTTATCGGGAGCCATCTTTGTGAGACCCTCCTGGAACAGGGTCGGTCGGTGACCATTCTCGACAACCTGGACCCCTTCTACGACGTGGCGATCAAGGAGCAGAACCTCGCCCGTCTCCAATCCCTGGGGAAGGATCTGCGAATGGTTCGCGGGGACATCCGGGATCCGGACAAGGTCCGGGAGGCCATGGAGGGAGTGAGCGGAGTCATCCATCTTGCCGCCCTGGCCGGAGTCCGCCCCAGCCTGGAACGGCCCACGGAGTACTGGAGCGTGAATCTGGTGGGGACCCAGACCCTCCTCGACGCCTTGAAGGGGCGGCCCGAGGTCCCCTTCGTCTTTGGCTCCTCTTCTTCCATCTATGGAGGGAACGAAAAAGTGCCTTTTCACGAGGAGGATCCCGTGGACGAGCCGGTTTCCCCCTATGCCGCCACCAAAAAAGCCGGTGAACTCTGCTGTCGTGTCTTTCATCACCTCTATGGCAACCCGGTAAGCTGTCTCCGGTTTTTCACTGTCTATGGCCCTAGACAACGGCCGGAGATGGCGATCCACAAATTCACCCGGCTCATCGACGAGGGAAAGAAGATCCCCATGTTCGGTGACGGGGAAAGCTCACGCGACTACACCTTTGTGTCCGATATTGTAAAGGGGGTTGTTGCCTCCCTGGACCGCCGGGTGGATCCTGGGGACCCAAGCTCGGGTTTTCGGATCTACAACCTCGGAGGTTCGGCAACGACCACTCTCAAGGGTTTGATCGATCGAATCGCGTCAGCCCTGGGCAAGGAGGCTTTGATCGAGCAATTACCAATGCAACCGGGAGATGTCCTCAGGACCTTCGCCGACGTTTCAAGGGCGGAGAAGGAGCTGGGGTTCCAGGCGGAGGTCCCCATCGATCAGGGAATCCCCCTGTTCGTGGACTGGTATCGTGAGAACAAAGGTAGGACGCAGGCCTGAGGTGAAGAAGAGGATGAGCGCAGAGAAGCAACTGTTGATTACGGGTGGGGCCGGTTTCATCGGGAGCCACCTTGCCCAGGCCTGTTTGGAACGTGGCCACAGGGTCCGCATCCTGGACAACTTCGCTACGGGATTGAAAAAGAACCTGGAAGGAATGGAAGTGGACCTGGTCGAGGGGGACATTCGGGACGAAGCCCTGCTCGCCAAGATCATGAAGGACGTGGACGGAGTTTTCCATCTCGCCGCCCTCCCCTCCGTTCCTCGCTCCGTCAAGGATCCCTTCGCCAGCCACGACAACAACATCACAGGAGTTCTCCGGGTGCTGATCGCCGCGCGGGACGCGGGGGCGAAGATGGTTTTCGCAGGCTCCTCCAGCGCTTATGGGGATACCGAAGTGCTTCCCAAGCGGGAGGACATGCCGGTTTCGCCCCTTTCCCCCTATGCAGTCACCAAGGTCGCAGGGGAGCACTACCTCAAGGCCTTCGCTCGCGTTTATGGGATGCCCACGGCCATTGTCCGGTACTTCAACGTTTTCGGCCCGCGGCAGCGCAACGACAGCCCCTACTCGGGAGTCATCGCTAAATTCTGCCGGGCCGCCCTCGAAGGCGAGGTCTGCAAGATCGAAGGAGACGGTCTCCAGTCCCGGGATTTTACCTATGTGGCCGACGCCGCGCGAGGCACCCTCCTCGCGATGGAAAAGGAGGTTCCGGGGGGAGAGGTGATCAACCTCGCCGGGGGCAACCGGATCTCCCTCCTGGACCTTGTGAACTCCCTTTCCAAGTTCTGTGGGAGCCAGGTGCGGGTGGAGCATGGGCCGGACCGCCCCGGAGATGTCAAACACTCGCAGGCCGATGTGAGCAAGGCTCTCGCCCTTCTCGGTTTCAAAACGGAATTCAGCTTTGACGAGGGATTGGAGAAGACCCTCGAGTGGTACCGCAAGGAGCACCCCGCTCCTTGCTGAGAGACCGGCGTGGCCGCTTCCCGGTACGCCGATTTTGTTTGAGACATTCAACGAAGAACGGAACGATCTATGAAAGGTGTGATACTTGCCGGAGGCCTCGGAAGCCGCCTCCATCCTCTGACCAAGGTGACCAACAAGCACCTCCTCCCCGTCTACGAAAAGCCGATGGTCTATTATCCCATCGAGTGCCTGGTGAACGCGGGCATCGAAGACATCCTCCTGGTGACTGGCGGGAACTCCGCAGGGGATTTCCTCCGCCTGCTGGAGAATGGGACCGACTTCGGGCTCAAGAGGATCCATTACGCCTACCAGCGTGGAGAAGGCGGGATCGCCGCCGCCCTCAAACTCGCCGAAGATTTCGCGGGTGGGGAGAAGATCTGTGTTGTGCTCGGGGACAACATCATCGAGAAGAACATCCGCAAGGCGGCGGAGGATTTCGAGGCGCAGGAAAAGGGCGCCAAGATCCTCCTCAAGGAAGTGGAGGATCCCCACCGCTTCGGGGTGGCAACGATTCAGGATGGCAAGGTTCTCGAGATCGAGGAGAAGCCCAAGGATCCCAAAACGAATTTGGCCGTGATCGGCATCTACATGTATGACCCCCAGGTCTTCGAGTTCATCGAGGAACTCAAGCCCTCCAAGCGAGGGGAACTGGAAATCACAGACGTCAACAATGCCTACATCCGCCAGGGGACCATGAGCTATGAGGTCCTCGACGGATGGTGGACCGACGCCGGTACCTTCGATTCCCTCCTCAGGGCCAATGAGATGGTCGCGAACGGGGGAGCCAACAAGATGGATGACTGAGGGAGCATTGCTTTGCGATTCTTGATCATGGGCGCCCAGCGAATCATCTCGACGGCGAAGCAAAGGGTTTTGCAGGAGGCATCGCTTTGCGATTTTTGATCACGGGCGCCCGGGGACAGGTGGGACGGGCTCTCACCCAAGAGGCTCGGTCCCGGGGTCACGAAGTCTCCGCCCTGGGGAGGGAGGAGCTCGACCTGGAGAAACCGGAGGCGATCCGCCAGGCCGTCTCGGAGCTGTCTCCCGATTGGGTTCTGAACTGTGCGGCCGCCACCAAGGTGGACCACTGCGAAGAGGCTCGGGATTGGGCCATGACCCTCAACGCCAAGGCTCCCGGCTGGCTGGCCGAGGCCTGCGCGGAGGCGGGGGCGGGTCTTCTCCACTGGTCGACGGACTTCGTTTTCGATGGAAGGGGAGAGGAGCCTTGGAGGGAGGACGCCCCCAAAAACCCTCTCTCCTGCTACGGCGAAACCAAGGCCTTGGGTGAGGAAGCGGTCCTGGGGGTGGGACTCCCCCGGACCTTGATCCTGCGGACCCAGTGGGTCTATGGGCCGAAGGGGAGGAACTTTCCTGCCGCCATCCTGGCGCGGGCGCGTTCGGGGCAGGGGCTCAAGGTCGTGGATGACCAGACGGGCCGACCCTCCTATTCGCTGGACCTGGCTGTGGGAGCCCTGGATCTCCTCGAAGGCGGAGCCACTGGGATCTATCACCTGGCCGGTGGGACCGTGGCCACCTGGTACCAGTTCGCGGGCACTCTCCTTCAACTGGCCGGACTCCAGGATGTGCCCATGGAAGCCGTTGGGACCGAGGCGTTTCCCCTGCCGGCGGAGCGGCCCAAATATTCTGTCCTGGCCCTGGACAAGGTGGAGGCCTTTTTGGGCCGGAGCATGCCTCCTGTGGAGCGTGGATTGAAGGATTGGTTGGAGCGCGAATCGAGCGAAAAAGGATGAGGTGCCGAGAATGAGCAAGGTTTTGGTCACAGGGGGAGCCGGTTTTATCGGGTCCAATTTTATCCGTTTGCTGCTGAAGGAGACGGAATACGAGGTCTGCAACCTGGACGCTCTGACCTACGCGGGCAACCTCGAAAGCCTGAAGGACGTGGAGAACCACGAGCGGTACCAGTTCAGGCGGGTGGACATCACCGAGCCCGAGGCGGTCCGAAAGGCCTTCGAGGAATTCAGACCCGAGCGGGTGGTCCATCTTGCGGCCGAAAGTCACGTGGATCGCTCGGTGCTCGACGCCGGGGCCTTCATCAGAACCAATGTCCTGGGGACCCAGGTCCTCCTGGACGCGGCGCGTGAGGCAGGGGTGGAGGTCTTCGTCCACGTCTCTACGGACGAGGTCTATGGTTCCCTGGGAGACACGGGAAAGTTCCGGGAGGACTCGCCCATTCAGCCCAACAGTCCTTACTCGGCGAGCAAGGCGGGCAGCGACTTCCTGGTGCGGGCCGCCCATCACACCCACGGGATGGACACCCGCATCACCCGCTGCTCGAACAATTATGGCCCCTACCAGTTTCCCGAAAAGCTCATTCCACTGATGATCAGCCATGTCCTCGAGGACAAGCAGCTGCCCGTCTACGGAGACGGCAAGAACGTCCGGGACTGGATCCATGTCGAGGATCACAACCGGGCTGTCCTTATGGTGCTGGAAAAGGGTCGCGCAGGGGAGGTCTACAACATCGGGGGCAACTCGGAGCGCCAGAACATCGAAGTGGTTCACCGCATCCTCGAAGCTCTCGGTAAGGACGAATCCCTGATTCGTTTTGTCAAGGACAGGCCCGGCCATGACCGCCGTTACGCCATCGATGGGACCAAGATCAAGGAGGAGCTTGGTTTCGAGCCGGCGCATACCTTCGAGGAAGGCCTCCTGGAGACCATCCGCTGGTACCAGGAAAACCAGGAGTGGTGCGACCGGGTCCGCTCGGGGGCCTACCAAAACTATTATGAAGAGCAGTATGGGGAACGGCTCTGAGTCCACGACGAGGCCTGAGCCAAGTTTTTCAAAATTCCCCTGGTAGACTCTAGGCTCAGCCCTAACCATGGACCTTCGATGATGGCGAGACTCTTACGGTTCTTCCTGCTTTTGTTCCCGATCCTCCTCCCGGTTTCCTGTGGAGGAGTCATGTCCAAGCGGGTGCAGGAAATCCTTGTGCAGCAGGGTTTCGGCCGAAGGGCCGAGGGAGACGCCCAGGTCGAGAACTACGCGAGCATCGGCGACACGATCCAATTCTTCCCCAGCTCGGGATTGCTCCTGACGCCTGGTTTCTCGGATCTCTATCTCCTGGCTTCCACCCCCCAGGTGGTCGCTGTGGATGGAACAATCTATGTTCCTGGCCTGGGGCCGCTCTATGTCCTGGGGATGACCGAGCGAGAAGTCGGCTCCCTCGTGAGCGAACAGGTGGGGGCTCTCTACACGGTTCCGATCAAGGTCGACGCCCGGATCCTCGCGGGACAAAAGGTCTTTTTCATGTTCGGCGAGGTCGCCGGTCCCGGGATTCGACCCTTTCGCGGAGACATCACCATTCTGGACGTCTTCGGGACCTATCCCACGACTCCCTATGCCAATTTCGGCAAAATCCGCCTGATCCGGGCCGATCCGAGGAACCCTCTGATCGTGACGATCAACCTCCGGCACATCGTGACTCGGGGCATCAGTACCTTCAATCTGAACATCCGTGAGAACGACATTATCTATGTTCCGGCGACTTTTTTCGGAACCATCGCGCGCTTCATGGAGAAGTTGCTTCTTCCCATCTCAACGACGGTAGGAGCCCTCTTCCAGGGGGCCCAGCTCCGGTACCAGTACGACATCCTTCGTGGGAAGAACCAATTTGTGGCCTATCCCTTCCTCTTCTGAGCCTCAACAGAGGGTTTGGGTCGGGGCAGGGGAGGCGGTGGGCAGCCTGAAATTGCCGCTCTTCTTTATTCCCCCGCTCCCGAAATGCCGATGAGAAGATAGAATTCGATGCAGATCTTTTTCTACGATGACCGACCTAGAACTCCCTAGCCTACAAATCGGCCGCTACATCGACCTCCTCAAGAGGAGGCGCTGGCAATTGCTCCCGGCGGCCCTGGTCGGACTCCTCGTGGGCCTCCTGGTCGCCTGGCTCATCCCCCGCTACTACCAGGCCAAGACTCTGATCCGCCTCCAGCCCCCCTTGCTGGCCGAGGCCAATCCCGGTCCCCGGGAGGATCCCTTTGTCAAGGAGGTGAGCAAGGCGCGCTTCACCATCCGGGATTTCAAACTGGTGGACAAAGCGGTCCTGGAGCTGGGCTGGGAGGAATACCACGCGGTTCGTGAAGATAACATCTCCAGCTACCGGGGGATGATCTGGAGCCTCATCGACCGGATCGACGTGATCGACTACGACCCCGGGGAGAAACGGGGTTCGGCCATGATCGCCATCGTCTACATGGATCGGGATCCGATCCGAGCCGCGGAGTTCGCCAACAAGATCCGGGATCTCTATCTCAAGCGCGAGACGGAGCTGGTCCGTGATCGAGCCATGGGCGAGTTCAACCGCCTCAAGTCGGTGGTGGCCCGAAGATACCGCCTGTTCCAGGTGGCCCTCGGGGACCTCCGGAAGGTCCAGGCCAAGAACCCCAACCTCTTCGGTGTGGGGCAGGACGGGAAACCGATCGCTCAGCAGCTGAAAAAGGACTGGTCCGCGCTGGGCAACCAGATCGCCGACCTGGAAGCCCGCAAGGCCTCCCTGGAAAGCCAAATCAAAGCCCTCGAGCAGGCCTTGGAGCGCATCCCCCCCGAGCGCAACGTGGTCCGGGATCTCTCCGATCCCAAGATCCAGGCTCTGGCTGCGGCGGATCTTCTGAAACTCCAGCAGATCGACACGGAAACCAAGTTCTGGTCCCCGGCCCACGCGGGCTACAAGGCCAAGATGCAGGAGCGGAAACAGATCCTCGCCAGGATCGAGAAACTCCTGAAAGGGCAGAAGAAGGGGGGCAAGGTCGAGACGGAGCCCAATCCCCTCTGGACCCAGAACAACAGCCTGCGGGAGAAACTGCTTCGGGAGAGGGAGGGCCTGGCCAAGCGCCTGGTCGTCCTCAAAAAACGCTATGAAAAGCTGGGTAGGGATCTGGATCAGCTCCCCGAGGCCCGGGCCAACGCGGAGCGCTTGCAGGCCATCGTGGACCAGGAGAAGAAGGCCTGGAACGAGGCCAACGACGAGTTGAACAACCAACGCGCCCTGACGCAGCGCCTGGACAGCACGGCCCGGATCATCGACGTGATCTCCGAGGCCGAGCCGCCCCCGGCGCCCACCTACCCCAACCCCTACCTGATCGCTTTTCTGGGAGCGGGTCTTGGGCTCGCGGTCTCCATCGGGTTGATCTTTCTCCTGGACCTGCTTCAGGCGACCTGGAAGACCTACGAGGATGTGGAGCGGGGGCTTCCCGTGCCCGCTCTGGGTGGAGTGGCCCACCTCGATCTCGCCGAGGACCTTGCCCGGGCGAAGCGGCTCAGGGTTCGGGTGGCCCTGATCTCTCTTACCTTCCTCCTCCTGGTGATTGGGATCTTCGTCATCTGGATCCTGGATCCGGTCCGCTTGCCCTCCTGGCTCAGGGATTTCATGTCTTCGGTGTTCCAACAGGGCGGATAGAGCTCGGATGCGAGACCTCTTCGTATTCGGGATCGTTCTTCTCAGCCTCCCCTTCGGCTTTCGGGTTCCCTTTGTCGGGCTGCTGACCTTTACCTGGCTTGCCTACATGCGTGCCCAGGATCTCTGCTGGGGTTTCGCGCGGTCCCAACGCTTCTCCCTCTGGGTGGGACTGGTCATGATCCTGGGTTGGGCCGTTCACGAGATCGGGAGGAGGCCCTTCACGCGCCGGGATTTTCGGGCTTCGATGATGATCCTGCTTTTGGTCCTCACGACGATTTCCCTTCTCCTCGCCAAGGACCAGAGTTCCTATGTCATCACCAGGTATGTGGAATACGCCAAGATCATCGTGGTGGCCCTCTTCACCCTTGGGCAGGTGGACAGCCGGAAGCGCCTCCATCTCATGCTCCTCACCATCGCCCTTTCCCTGGGCTTTTTCGGGATCAAGGGCGGAATCCACGGCATCCTGACCGGTGGGGGGACCATCCAACGGGGTCCCGGGGGAATGCTCGAGGACAACAACGACTTCGCCCTCGCCCTGGTGATGAATGTTCCCCTCATGCTCTACCTCGGGCTGGAGGGAACCAAGCCCTGGATGCGAAAGCTGGCGGTTGTGGGAGTGGTGCTGACCATGGGGACGATCACCCTGACCCATAGCCGGGGGGCCTTCCTCTCCCTGGCCGGGGTGATGTTT
Organism: Planctomycetota bacterium; assembly: GCA_011321845.1. Classification (GTDB taxonomy): domain Bacteria; phylum Planctomycetota; class UBA1135; order UBA1135; genus HyVt-539. The sequence goes on from DROQ01000107.1 coordinate 35,187, forward strand.
CTGCTTTGGCTGCGGAGCAAGCGCAAGGGCCTGGGGGCCATGGTCCTTCTCGGAGCGGTTCTGGCCTTCTTCTTCGTCCTTCCGGAACATGTCCGGACCCGCATCGCTTCGATCGGGCACTACAAACAGGACAGTTCCGCCATGGGCCGGTTGCAGGCCTGGCAGATCGCGTTCAGGGAGATCAAGGCCTACCCCATCCTGGGCGTGGGCATCCGCAACTACCAGGTGCACTGGAACGAGTTCAAGGAGGGGATCGTCAGCGGGGAGGCCTACGCCAAGGTGGCCCACAACAGCTACCTGCAGGTCTGGGCCGAGGGGGGGACCATCGCCTTCATGGTCTACCTGGCCATGCTCTTTTCGAGCTTCGCCGTTCTCCGCAAGCTGCGCAAGCTGGGGATGAGGACGCGCGGAGGGGAGTGGATCGTCAACTACGCGCGGATGTTCGAGGCATCCTTGCTGGGTTACATGATCGGGGCCACCTTCTTGAACAGGGGCCACTTCGACCTGATCTATCACCTGGTTGCGCTGGTCGCGGCCTTCCGCTTGATCGCCTACCGTTGGGTGCGGCAGCCCGAAGGGGAGCGCGAAGGGGAGGAGGCCCAAGTGGAGGAGATGCTCCCTCTGCGGCTGGGCAAGGAGACGGGACTCGTGAAGGGGGCCAGGCAGGCGCTTCCCCACTGGGGGCGTTAGGGTGTGCGGCATCGCGGGATTTGTCGCCCCCAGCGGAGAGGCTCCGGGGGAAGCGCTGCGGGAGCGAGTGCGGGGGATGACCGAGGCCCTCCGGCACCGGGGGCCGGACGGGGAGGGGATCTTCGTCGGGCCGGGCCTGGTCCTGGGGCATCGGCGGCTCTCCATCATCGACCTGGAGGGGGGCGCCCAACCCATGCGCTCCTGGGACGGCAGGCTGGTGGTCAGCTTCAACGGGGAGATCTACAACCACCACGCCCTGCGCAAGGAGCTGGAGGGGGAGGGGGCGCGCTTTGGGACCCGCTGCGACACCGAGGTTCTCCTGGAGGGCTATCGCCGCTGGGGGGCCGGGCTGGTGGAGCGGCTCTCGGGGATGTTCGCCTTCGGGGTCATGGACCTGGAGGAGGGGCGCTTCCTGCTGGCGCGGGACCGGCTGGGGAAGAAGCCTCTCTTCGTCCTGCGCCGGGAGGAGGGGCTCTACTTCGCCAGCGAGCCTCGCAGCTTTTTCGCGGCTGGGGTGCTCGAAGCCCGGGTGGAGGGGGAGGCGCTGCGGGAGCTCCTCGCCTTCCGCTATGTGCCGGGGCGGCGGACCCTGTTCGCCGGGCTGGAGGAGTTGCCGCCGGGCTGTCTCTGGGAGTGGAGCTGGGGGGAGGAGCCGCGGGAGCGACGCTACTGGGAGCCGGCCTTCGGGGAGGAGGGGGAGGCCCCGGGCGAGGCGGAGGCGGCGGAGGAGCTGCGGGCCCTGCTCAGGGCCGAGGCGCGGGAGCGGCTGGAGTCCGAGGTGCCGCTGGGGGCCTTCCTTTCGGGGGGCGTGGATTCGGCGGCGGTCGTTTACGCCATGGCCCAGGAGATGGGGGCCGAGCGCTTGCAGGCGGTGACGGTGGGGTTCGAGGACCCGCGCTTCGACGAGCGGCCGCAGGCCCGGGCCTTGGCGCGGAGCCTGGGGATCCAGCTCTTCGAGGAGTGTCTGAAGCCGGATCCGGAACAGGATCTCGGACGCCTGGTCGAGGTCATGGATCAGCCGCAGCTCGATTCTTCGCTCTGGCCGACTTTGCTGGTGAGCGAGGCGGCGCGGCGGCACGTGACGGTGGCGCTCTCGGGGGATGGGGGGGACGAGTCCTTCGGGGGCTACCGTCGCTATCGTTTCGACAAGGCCGAGCGGGGGCTGCGGCGCCTCCTTCCGAGCCCGGTCTGGTCCGGGATGGGCCGCCTCTATCCCAAGGGGGATCGCCTGCCGCGTCCTCTGCGGGCCAAGCGCACCTTGCAGAACCTGGGCCGGGGGCCCGAGGAGGCCTATCTTCGCTCGGTGGCCAGTCTCTTGCCGGAAGAGGTCGATGAGCTGCTGCTGCCCGAGGTCGGGGGGGGGCGGGATCCCTTCGCGACCATGCGGGAGATCTGGGCGGGTTTGAAGGCCCGGGATCCGGACCAGAAACTCCTGGAGTTCGACCTCCAGACCTGGTTGCCGGGGGACATCCTGACCAAGGTGGACCGGGCGAGCATGGCGGTCTCCCTGGAGGTCCGCTGCCCGCTGCTGGATCATCGGGTGGTGGACTTTGCGGCCCGGCTGCCGGCCCGGTACAAGTTCGACCGGCGGGAGGGGAAGAAGCTGCCGCGGCGGGCCTTCGAGCCCTGGCTGGGGGAGGCCTGGCTGCGCCGGAGGAAGCGGGGCTTTTCGATCCCCCTGGCCGACTGGTTGCGGGGACCGCTCTGGGAGCGGGTGCTGGAGGCGCGGAGGGGGGCCTTCGCCCAGGAACATTTCCGGCCGGAGACCCTGGACCGCTACATGGGCGAACACAAGGCAGGGAGCCGGGACCGCGGGGAGGCCCTCTGGGCCCTGCTCGTGCTGCACCTCTGGAAGGAGCGCTGGGGAAGTCCCGGGAGGGGGCGCTCATGAGGAGTTTCTTGCTGTTCAGCAACCTCTTCCCGGGGCGGGGCCTGGAGAGTCATGGCAGCTTCATCGCCCAGCGCACGGCCCGGCTGGCGGAGCGACTGGGGCTCGGCTATTCGGTCCTGAGCCCGGTGCCCGCCTACCCTCCCCTGCCGGGGCGTTCGCTGGCCCTGCGCCGGAGCCGCCTCCCTCGCCGCGAACAATGGATGGGTGTCCCGGTTCGCAGGCCTCGGTATTTGCACCTGCCGGGTTTGGGGCTGGGGGCCCAGGCGCGGCGGATGGCGCGGGGGGCGCGGCGGGTGTTCGAGCGGGTCCTGGAGGAGGAGAGGCCGGTCCTGGTGGACGCGCAGTATCTCTACCCCGACGCGGTCGCCGCCCTGATGCTCCTCCAAGGAAAGCCCACGCCCTGCCTGGTCACGGCCCGCGGCAGCGACGTCAACCTGCTCGCCCGGCTGGAGCCCGTGCGCCGGCAGCTCCAGCAGTGGCTGCCGCGCGCGCGCCGGGTTCTCGCCGTGAGTCCCGCCCTGGCCCGCAGCCTGGAGGCCCTGGTCCCGGGTCTCCAGGTCGAGGTCGCACCCAACGGCGTGGACCTCGCCCGCTTCCCCGCCCTCCCGGCCCCCGCCGAGCCCAAGGGGGACACCCATCTTGTGTCGGTGGGGCGCCTGGTCCCGGGCAAGGGGGCGGCCGTCCTGCTCGAGGCCCTGCGCCTGGATCCGAGCCTGCCTCCGCTGCGCTGGCTGGGGGAGGGGCCTGAGCGGAGGCGCTTGGAGAAGCGGGTCCGCGCCCAGGGGCTGGAGGGCAGGGTCGCCTTCCCGGGGGAGCTGCCCCCGGAGCAGGTGCCGGGCTTTCTTGCCCGGGGGAGCCTGTTTGTGTTCCCCAGCTTCCGCGAGGGCTGGCCCAACGCCGTGCAGGAGGCCCTCGCGGCCGGGCTGCCGGTCGTGGCGCGCGCCGTCGGCGGCATCCCCGACATGCTGACGGGCTGTCCCGCCGCCTTTCTGGTTCCGGAGGAGGCGGGACCGGAGGAGTGGGCCGCCGCCATCCGCCGGGCCCTCGCCGGGGAGCAGCAGGCCCTCCGAGCCGCAGCGCGGGCGCGTGCCGAGCAGCTCTCCTGGGAATCCATGCTGAACCTCTGGGCGCCGATCTACGAGGAGCTTTGCCGTGACTGAGCTGCCCCGCGTTCTCTACCACCACAGGACCCGGGCCTTCGACGGCCAGGCGGTCCACATCCGCGAGATGCTGCGGGCCTTCGAAGGGATGGGTGTCCCCTACCGGGAGGTGGCCCTGGTGCGGCAGCGGGAGGCGGCCGAGGGTGGGGGCTCGGATGGGGGACTGTTGCGGAGACTGCGGTTGCCCCGGTCGGCGGTCGAATGCCTGGAGATCCTCTACTCCGCCAAGGGCGCCCGCATGCTCCGCCGGGCGGCCCAGGGATTCCGGCCCGACCTGATCTACGAACGCCACGCCCTGCACTGCGAGGCCGGGCTGCGCGCGGCCCGGAGCATGGGTGTCCCGCTTTTTCTCGAGGTGAACAGCCCGATGGTGCGGGAGATGGAGGAGCTGGGGCTGCTCAAGTTCCCCCGGCGCGCCCGCGCCAGCGAGCGTCGGGTACTCCAGGGGGCGGCGCGGATCTTCGTAGTGACCCGCGTGCTGGGGGACATCCTCGTCGAGGCGGGGGCCGATCCGGCCAGGATCGTGGTCACCCCCAACGGGGCGGATCTCGAGGCCTTCGAGGGGGCGGCCGAGGCCGGGCGGGCGTTCCGGGCACAGGCCGGGATCCCCGAGGATGCCTTCGTCCTGGGCTTCGTCGGTTTTCCCCGCGCCTGGCATCGGCTTGACCGGGTCCTGGAGGCCTGGCAGGCCCTCGGTGCCCTGGCGCGGAACAGCCTCCTCCTCATCGTGGGGGACGGTCCCGCCATCCCTCCCCTGCTGGAGAAGGCCCGCGCCCAAGGCATGGAGGACCGGATCCGGGTGACCGGCGCCCTCCCGCGCAGCCGGCTCAAGGGCCCCGTGGGGGCCTTCGACCTGGCCCTGATCCCCGCCATCAACGCCTACGCCTCCCCCCTCAAACTCCTGGACTCTCTCGCCGCCGGGGTCCCCACCCTCGTCCCGGACCAGCCCAACCTCCGCGAGCACGTCCAACCCGGGGAGCACGCCCTCTTCTTCGATCCGGGTTCCAAGGCATCTTTCGTGCAGGCCTTGCGCGATGCCCTCGAAGATGTCGATGCATTGAGGGCCCTGGGAGAACGTGGAAGGCGTCATCTCCTGGAAAGGGGGATGAGCTGGGAGGCCAACGCGAGGCGGGTCTGCGAAGAATGGAGAGAGCTGGAGACAAGGTCATGAAAACCAAGTTTGCCGCCTGGATCCTGCTCCTCGCCGTCTTCTCGGGAACCCTCCTCTGGTGCGTCCAGGGTTGGATGCACCCTGCGGGCTACTTCGAGCACGCTCCCCTCCTCCTCCTCGTCGCGGGCTATTTCTTCTACCGACGCCGCAGGGACTGGGCCAGGCGCCCCTCCCGTTTCTCCCCCCGCGGGGCCGCCCTCCTCGCCGTCCTCCTCTTCCTCCACCTCGCCGCCGCCGCGCTCCAGGTGGACTCCTTCTCCGGCTTCCTCCTCGTCCCCGCCCTCTTCGCCCTCCTCTGGACCCTCGAAGGTTGGGAGCGTCTCCGCGTGGCGGCTCCTTCCCTGGGCCTCCTCTTCCTGGCCGTCCCCTTCCCCGTCTTCATCACGGGCAGGATCGCCTATGGCCTCAAGCACCTCGCTACCGCCGCCTCCGTCTTCCTGGGCAATCTCTTCGGGATGGGACTGGTCCAGGACGGCGCCACCATCCACATTCCCGGTCAGCCCGAGGTCCTCCTCGTCGGGGACGCCTGTTCGGGCCTCAAGTCCCTCGTCGCCCTCTTCGCCCTGGGCTACATCTTCGCCTTCCTCCTGGGAAGGCGCCGCCTCCTCTGGCGGATTTTTTTCCTCTTCGCCTCCGTCGGAACCGCTCTCCTCGCCAATTTCGTCCGCATCACCGTCCTCGCCTGGATCGCGAGCAAGAAGGGGGTGGCCTACGCCTCCGGCCCCGCCCACGACATCTCAGGGACCTTCCTCTACCTCGGAGCCATCGGCTTCCTTCTCCTGCTCGACCACTGGATCCCCTCTCTGGGGGACAAGGACAAGGCCGACAGGGCCCGTCCCCTCCCCGACGCTCCCCCTCCCCAGGGGGACCGACCCTCCCTCTCCAGAGGCCAGGCTCTCGCCCTCTTCCTTCCCCTGCTCCTCCTCGGGGGCCCTGCCGGCTTCCTCTCCTGGGTCAAGGCCGGGGAACCCGAGGGGCGCCTCGCCCCCCGCATCCCCGCCCGTCTCGGCGTCTTCGAGCGCGTCGAGGACTATCCTCTGAGCGAGCGCTGGTACGCCCTCCTCGGCACCCGGGATGTCTGCTGGCGTCGCTACCGGGACCGGCGCAGCGGAAGGGAGCTGGTCCTCACCGTCGTCTTCCATGGGAACAACTGGAAATCCGTGCATCCTCCCCAGACCTGCCTCGAAGCCAGCGGTTTCGATCTCGAGAAGGAGGAGCTGCGCCGGCTCGACAACGAGGGCCGCGAGGTCCGCTTCGTCGAGGCACGCAAGGAGGGAGAAAGCTACCTCGTCGCCTACCTCTACGGGGGCCGGGATTTCGAAACGGGCTCCTATCTGCGCTTCTTCCTCCACAACAGCCCCAAGGCCCTCTTCCGCCTGCCGGTGCGCGGCTTCCTCCTGCGCGCCGACCTCCCCGTCGTCCCCGGCTTGCAGCGCAGCGAGGCCGAGCAGCTCCTCGCCGATTTCCTGCGAACCGCCCTCCCCATCGTGAACCGCCTGGTCAAGGAGGAGGGATGAGCCTGAGGCACGCCCTCACCATCGACGTGGAGGACTGGTTCCAGGTCCTCAACCTCAGGGAACGCTTTCCCAGGGAGAGCTGGGAGGACTGCGAGCTGCGCCTCGAAAAACCCATGGAGGTCCTCCTCCGCCTCCTGGAGGAGAAAAAAGCCAAGGCCACCTTCTTCTTTCTCGGCTGGATCGCCGAGCGCCTCCCCGCCCTCGTGCGGGAGGTCGCCGCCCAGGGGCACGAGGTCGCCTCCCACGGCTACGACCACCAGCTCCTCCCCGAGCTGGGGGAGGAGGGCTTCGACCGGGACCTGGCAAAGACGGAGGAGATTCTTCGAGGCATCACCGGCGAGGTCCCCAGGGCCTTTCGCGCCTGCACCTGGTCGGTGGGACCCAGGACTCCCTGGGCCTTTCCCACCCTGGTCCGGCGGGGCTACCTCAGGGATTCGTCTCTGCATCCCATCCGCCATCCCGACTATGGTGTAAAAGACGCTCCCCTGGGTCCGCACTTCATTCAAAGCGGGGGGGGAAGGCTCTTCGAGCTTCCACCTCTCGTGGTTCCGGTTCTAGGTCGGCGCCTTCCCCTGGGGGGCGGGGGCTACCTCAGGCTCTTCCCCGTCCGCTGGATCTCCAGGGCCCTGCGGCGCCGGGAGGCCGCGAACCGCCCCTCCTGCATCTACCTCCATCCCTGGGAGCTGGATCCCTCGCAGCCGCGGATCCCCGGTCTCGGCCTGCGCGGCTTCCGCCACTACGTTCACCTGGCCAAGACCCGGGACAAGCTGGCCTACCTCCTGGACCACCACCCCTTCGGGAGCTTCCAGGAGGTTCACGAGGCCTGGCTTCAACGATAGGCGAAGTAGGTCTTGTTCGTCTTCCGGGTCGCGATCTCGAGTTTGGTCGCCGCGGGGAAGAGGGTGATCCTGCGGCCCATGCGCTCGGGGACCTTGACCAGGGGACCGACCTGGGTGTTCCCGATGAAGGTCTTGAGGGTCAGGGCCCCCGGACCATCGTTGCGCAGATAGAGCGTCTTCATCGAAGGGGTTTTCTTCAGCTGCAGGGGAGTCGAGGCGGTCACCGAGGCCCGCTTGAAGCCCACAGGTTGCAGAATGGGCCGCAGGGTGTAGAGCGAGGAGAAGGAGGGTTTCACCCCGGCCTTGAAGACGTAGGCCTGCGCGCTCAGGGCGGGGAGGGTCAGCAGGGCCTTGCGAAGCGGGGAGTTGACGGGTCCGAAGGGGATCTTGAGGCGCGCCGATCCGGTCACGTCCAACAGGCCCATGGGGAAGGGGCCGAGCCCGAAGAGGAGGCTCTGGATATCGAGGTTGAGGGCGCCGTCGATCCCCGCGATCGTGGCGGGCTTTTGGTAGACCGATTCGGCGAAGAAGAGCAGGGCGACGCCGCCTGCGTACTTCCCCCCGGCGGAGACGGTCCACTGGTAGTCGTCGATCCTGGCCTGGGTCGCGTTGGCGAGGTTGTTGAAATCGGGATCCAGGGCGGCGTAGCCCGTGTTGGGGTTGATGCAGGGGCTGTTGTTGTAGGTCGTGTTGAATGCCGCTCCCTGGAGGCTCGGCTCGGCGAAACCGAGGGTGAGGGACCAGGCCCGATCCGTATAGAGCTTGCGGCCCGGGCTGCCGTTGAATTCGGTCCAGGCCAGGCGCTCGATGATCTGGCTGGTGGCGTCCTTGGGGTCGAACTTCTCGGGCCGGGGGATCTCGCGGTGGAACCGGCTCTGCCAGCAGGTGAGCTGTCCACTCCCTCCGTTGGGAAGGGCACGGCCTGCCTGGGACATCCAGACGCTGATGCCGTCGGTCAGCCAGTTGGCCTTCTGCACGAAATTCCAGGCGAAGTGGAAGGCCTCGTCGGGGTCGAGCAGGGTTTTCTTGTTCGCGTCTTTGAGCCCGGAGAGGACGAAGGGACCGTTCTGCGCGCTGTTGCGGTTGTGGGTGATCGTGAAGGCCCGGATCCCCGAGCCATTGGGCAGGGTCAAGTTCTGGACCAGGGCCACGGCCCGTTTGTAGTCGGGTTCCCCCTTGGTGTCGAGGGGGGCGATCTTGATCTCCCACTTCTCCTTGGTCTGCATCCTCTGGTCCTGGATGACGTATTGGATGAAGGAGAGCTTGTCCAAGCCTCTCGTGACGCCGGGAGGAAAAGCCTGGGAGATGTGACCGGTGCCACCCCCGACGGACCCCCTTGAGGTGTATTCGGTGGACTGGTCCCAGAGCCGGAGCTTGTTCTGGGCGATACCGCTTTGGGCCGTGAGGCTGGAGAGCGGGAGAAAGAGGGAGAGGAAGGGGAGGAGGATTCTCATCGTTGGTCTCCGAGGGTTGGGGAATGGGGGAGTGCAAACTCCATTCTGCGAAAAAATACAAAGAGGGCAAGGGGCATCGTTCTCTGCCAAGGAGGACGCGCGTCCCAGGCAAGGCTCTGAGGCAGATCGTCACAGGGCTGGGGAAGATTCGGTTCCCTATCCAAGCCGGATAAAATTGGGCCCTGCCGCTCTCGCCCGCCCTTCCTGGGTGGGCATCTTTTGATGTTCCTTGCCTGGAGGGTTCTCATGGCCTTGGTCGCAAAGCCTCTTCTTCTTTCCTCCGCCCTTCTCCTCGCCTCTCTTGTGGGGGCCCAGCAGAGCACAGACGCTTTGCATTACCGCTTGGAGCTCGAGCTGTTCTTCAACACCAAGACGATTCGAGGGGTGAACCACGCGACCTTCAGGAGTCTGGTCCACAACCTCCAGAGCCTGGACCTGGACCTCGACTCGAGGATGAAGGTCTATTCGGTCAAGGCCGGGACCAGGACGCTGGGCTTCACCCGCCCCAGCGGCAAGATCCGCATCAAGCTGGACCGGCCCTACCAGAAGGGGCAGACCTTCACCCTCGCCGTGGACTATGGAGGGCATCCTCCCCGCGGGGCGGGCTTTGGGGGGCTCATCTTTACGACGCATTCGGGGAAGCCCCTGGCATGGACCCTGAGCGAACCCTGGGACGCGAGGACCTGGTGGCCCGGCAAGGACACCCTCGGCGACAAGTCCACCTTCGAGATGTGGATCACCCATCCGGACACGATGGTCGCGGTCAGCAACGGAACCCTTCAGGGGATCGACAAGCTCTCGGGGAGCCGCCTGAGAACGCGCTGGAAGGAGAGCCACCCCATGATCCCCTACCTCGCTTCTCTCTGTGTGACCGACTACAAGAAGCGGGTGGACACCTACAAACACAAGGGCAGGACCATGCCCGTGGAATTCTACGTCTTCCCCGAGTCGTACAACTCCTGGGCGGGAGGACTGAACAAGATCGTCCCCATGCTCGCGACCTTCGCCGATGTCTATGGGGAGTATCCCTTCATCGATGAAAAATATGGCATCGTCCAATTCACCTGGGGTGGGGGGATGGAGCACCAGACCATCACGAGCCAGTCCAGCAGCGCGGAATGGTTGAGCGCCCACGAACTCTCCCACCAGTGGTGGGGGGACAACGTCACCTGCAAGACCTGGAGCGATATCTGGCTCAACGAAGGTTTCGCCACCTTCTCCGAGGCCCTCTACATGGAGCGGCGGCCGGGGGGCAGCAAGGCGGCCTACCACTCCTGGATGCGCCGGCGGAGGCCGCGAGCTGTCAGCGGGACCGTCTATGTCTACAACCCCAGCAGCGTCGGGCGGATCTTCAACGGCAACTACACCTACAACAAGGGGGGCTGGGTCCTGCATCAGCTGCGCCATGTCCTCGGAGACTCCGTCTTCTTCCAATGCCTTCTCGACTACCGCAAGGCCTTCGAGGGCCGTTCGGCGACCACCGACGATTTCCGGAAGTCCTGCGAGAAGACCAGCGGTCGGCAGCTCGGATGGTTCTTCGATGAGTGGGTGATGAAGGGAGGAGCGCCCTCCTACCGCTACGCGACCCGGGCGGTGCGGGTGAACGGCAAGGACTGGCTCCTGCTGGAGCTGGACCAGGTCCAGAGCCAGCCGCAGGTCTGCATCATGCCGGTGGACGTCCAGCTGAGGACCAGCAAGGGGAGCCGAACCTTGGTCGTCTGGAATGACCGGCGCCAGGGTCAGTACCTCCTCCCTCTGGACGGCAGTCTCCTCTCGGTCTCCCTCGACCCCGAGAATTGGATCCTCCGCACCGGTCTCACGACAAGGAGTTTCACGCTCCCCTTCTTCGGGGCCGACCGCCACGAACTCAACCTCCTCACAGGAGGGACTTGCAACCTCCTCCTCGACGCCGGGAGCGGCCGTGCCCGCCGTCCCTACCTGACCCTCCTGGGGGCCAGTGGTACCCAGCCAGGTTTTTCCGTCTTCGGCAGTCACGTTCCCCTGAACTATGACACGGTCACCAGCCTCGGCCTCGCCGCCTTGAACAGCCCCGTCTTCGCCCGCTTTATCGGAGTCCTCGACTCCATGGGCAGGGGCAGCATGGCCCTGCAACTTCCTGCCAAACTCGGGCTCCCCCTCAAGGGGAAGACCCTCAGCTTCGTCTCCCTGCTCCCCGACAAGTTCGACTATGTCTCGGGAGCCCTTTCCCTTCGTTTGCACTGAATTACGGAACTACAGAACTCCTGGATCCAGGGAGCCCTGGATCCCTTTTTTCGCTCGAGAGGTGTCCAATGCGTTATCTATTCTCCACGCTTTTCCTTGCGCTCTGCGCAAGTCTCAACGCGCAACTTCCCCTTCCGAAGTACCAGCGAACCTATTCCGCTTCGATGACCCGGGGCTACTACTTCCAGGCTCCCACGAGCTTTGTCATCACCGGCCTGCAAGTTCCCGACGAGAAAAAAATCGGGAAGCAGAATGTGGCCCTCTATCGGATGGCCAAGCGGCCACCGGCCTATTCCCAATCCATTTCCGTCAAACCCCTCTTCTTCGCCGCGGGGGTGGACAGCGCCAAGGTCATCCCTGTCCTTCCTCCCGTCATCGTGCAGAAGGGGGATTGGATCGGGGTCCTCGGGGCCTGCGGGGATGCATCGAGGTTGTACAACTCCTATGGCGCGCCCAAGGCTCCGAGCAGGGTCCTGGGGGTCCCCTTCACGATGTACCGCCTGGTGATGCAAGCGAACATTGTCGGCAACAAGGGGGTGGGGAAGGTCTCTTCCGAAGACGCCTACAATGTCTCGAGGGTCCGGATGTATGTCAGGGGCCAGGGAGCGGCCTATGCCTATGGAAAGACCTCGGCCACCACTCCCGAGCTGATGCCGAATGACAGCTTCCCTCCCAGCATCCAGTTCGTCGGGGGCATGGACCTGAAACCGATCGTCTCGGGGGCCAAAGCGGCCGTCCTCTTGATCGGGAAGAACCGGGTCTCGGCGCCTACTCCCTTTGGGACTCTGCTTGTCTCCTTGCCTCCCTTCGCCATCCTGTTCCTCCCGGGTCCCATCCCTTCCACGGGGGTCCCGATCCGGTTCACCCTCCCCAATGATCCGAAACTCCTCGGAGTCCGATTGGATTTCCAAGCGGCCGTCGTCACGACCACAGCGGTCCTGAGCACGGCGACCGAATGGATCATTGGCAAATAGGGTTGGGGGGGCCCGCTAGAATTCTTCCAAAACCCCAAGCTTGGGGTTCCAGCGCAGGCGGAGGATCTTCCTCCCCTGCGCGCTCATGTACTGGAGCCATTGCTTCTCGATCGATGCCTGGAAGGCTTCCTCGTCCAGGTTCCCCGGTTTGCGCATCAGCAGGGGGCGGTCATAGCGGGGCCCCTCGAAAGAGAGGGAATAGAACTCGCACATGAGGACGAAGAGGGGGACGGGGCCGTGCTGCGGTTCGAGGTTGGTCACTTCCAAGGCCCGCTCGTGTCTGGGGACTTCGCGTTCGAGACGGCTTAGGACGCGTTGCATCTTTGTTCTGGCCTGGGCCCAAGGGGCGAGGTTGAGCAGGAGGAGTCCCAGGCCGATGGGGGCGCTCAGGGTCAGGAGGCTGCGATTGCCGTAAACGGCGACAGCCGCGCAGAAAAAGGCGGAGGGAAGGAACCATACGCGGCCGCCGCCGAGATCGGCCCGGGGGGGAACTCCCCCGGTGACCGAGAGGGTCAGCAGGAAGAGGACTCCGAAGGCGAGGACCCTTGGAAGGTTCTCTTCTCTTGCAAAGCGCCCTCGAAGAAAGGGGAGGAGCAGGGCGAGCAGCATTCCCCCCGCGTAGAGAACCGCCAGGATCTTCGCCAGCAGGGGTTCGGCGGCGAAGGTTCCCACGGGCCAGAGGAGGAGGGGGAGGGCGAGGAGAAGCCAGCCCTTGAGGCGGATCCAGAGGGGGATCCTGGCGGTCCACCACGAGGCGAAGACACGGCCCAGGAGGAGTTTCTTGAGCCCGAGGGCGCTGCCCAGGGAGAAGGGAGCGCTGAGGAGGGCCACGGGCTTCCTGCGGGAGAGGATCCAGAAAAAGAGGGGAGCCCCCAAGAGAAGGGGATAGGTGGCCTCGGCGCTCAAAAAGGCCAGGAGGAAGAAAAGACCCGCGAGGAGGGCGTGATGGGCTTTCCCGCCCAGACCGAGGAGGAGGGCGAGGAGGGAAAAGGCGCTGCCCATGCTGTAGAGCCGGGTGGAGGCCCAACCGTACATCTCGGCGGCCGCAGGGTGGGCCAGGAAGAGGACGCTCCCCAACCAGGCCCGTCGCCGGGAAAGGCCGATCCGGAGGAGGAGGAGGAAAAGGGCCGCCCCGGAAATGCCGATCCAGAGGAGGCCCAAGCGTGTGTTTCCGCGAAAGCCGAGGCCCAGGATCTGGCGTTCGATCCAGACCATGCCGTTGACGAGAGGTCGGAACCTCAGCCCTTCGTTCTCCCGCGTGTTGACCAGGATCGCCTCATGGAAGCTCAGCTGGTCCAAGTTCTCGAAGAGCTTCCAGTCGTCCCCGACTGGAACCTGAGGGCCCGCGAACCAGGAGACGAAGAAGGGGAGGAGCAGCAGGAAGAAGAGGGGAAGCCCCAAGGCCCTTGGCCGCCCGGTCGCCGGGTCGGACTTCGCTTGGGACTCATGCTTCATCGGGGGCTGCTCGGAGGCTTTCCTGCGAGCTTCCGGGCCTGGTGGGCCAGGTCCTCCAGGAGGAACTCTCCGGTCTCCTTCGCGAGCGCTTCCAGGTCGCGCAGCAGTTTGGGGTAGGTTCCTGGGGTACCGAGGGCAAGGCCTGCGAAGGCACGGATCCTTCGGACCTGGGTCGGGATGGTGGGTGGGAGGGGAGCCAGGCGCTTCCAGGCGGAAGCCACCTCGCCGATCCGGTAGTCGAGACAGCCCAGGAGGCTGGGCGCCTCTTCCAACATGCGGACCAGATCGACCTGGGAGCGCTTGCGGGCGGCCACATCGTCCAGGGCGTAATAGGCTCGGAGGCGGGCGATCTCCCGCTCGATCTTGGCCGCCGGGATGTTGAGGGCGATGGCTTTGAGTCCTTCGAGGCCTTCCTGGGGAAAACCCGCCTGCTCGGCCAGGACGGCTTGGATGCGCCAGAGTTCCACGGAGGACGGGAGCTTTTGGAGGAAGGTCTCAAAGCGTTTCCGGGAGAGGGCGCCCCGGCGGGCGAGTTCTTCGAGGACCAGGGTCCATTCCCTGGCCTGGGCCCGGCTGGGCCACACTCCCCTTTCGAAACCCTGGAGCCAGATGTCGAGGAGTTTGTTCGCCTTCGCCTTTTTGCCTTCCTGCGTGTAGGACTCTGCCAGGAGCAGAACCGCCCTTGCGGGAGGGGGGGCCTTGGGAAGTTTCTCTTCGAGCCGTATGGCCTTGACCATTCCCAGCAGGCTCTCCACTTCCTTGGGACGCTCACCATCTTTGAGGATGAGGGCTGCCACTTCGTACGCCCGGTCCATGGTCTCCTTCTTGCGAAGGGGATCGGTCTCCCGGGAGAGGGAGCTGAGGAAGAGGCGGAGGGCTTCCAGTTTCTTGTGGGACCTCAGGCTGTCTTCGGCGAGGAGCCGGAGGGGGCTCGGGTCCTGGGGCGCCTGGAGGCTTGCGATTCCGAGCCAGGTCCTCGCCTGTTCCGGAAACCCGAGACTGACGGCGAGCTTGGCCTGACCTTCGGCGAAGATGACGGGGATGCGGTTCTTGGGAAAGATCCCCAGCTTGCTCATGACCAGGAAATAGCGGATGAGCATGTCCGGTTGGGTCAGGAGATCCGGGGCTTTCTTCTCGAGGAGGGAGAAGAGTTCGTCGTAAGCGGGAGTGAAGAACATTCCGGGACTGCCCAGGACGATTCCGAAGAGGGTTCCCGCGGCCTTTTCCTTCCGGCCCGAAAGGACTTGTTGGAAGGAGAGGAGGAGGTTGTAGGTCTCTTGGAGGAAGAGGGGATCCTTCTCGTCGACTTTCTCGGGAACCAGGCTCAGCAGCTCCGCCCGTCCGAAATCCTCGAAGGCGAGCCCCGGACTGAGGGCGAGGGCTTCGAAGATGGTGGGTGCCTGTTCCCTGAGGACCTTTTGGAAGGCGGGAAAGCTGAGGGAGATCTTTGCCTTCGCGCGTTCCTTGGGGTCGAGAAGGGTCAGCCTGAAGCTTTCCTTGAGGAAGAGGGGGAGCCAGACACCGGGTGGCTTCGCCTGCTTGAAGTAGGTTTGGGCCTCCTTCTTCATCCCGAGTTTCCAGGCGAGCCAGGCGAGATGGAGGGGGTCGCCCTTCCAGGCGCCCAGGATGCGGAGGACACGTTTGGCTTCGGGGATCTTGCCTTCGAGGAGGAAGTGGATGGCGAGGAGGGGGCCCGCCTCGTCTCCATCCGGAAAACTGAAGGCCCGTTCCAGGGCCTCCCGTCCCTCCTCCTGCCGATCCAGCTTGAAGGAGAGCTTGGCCAGGAGGATGAGGGTTTTTCCGTTGCGGGCTTTTTCGAAGGTCCCGTCCTTGCCCTTGTTCTCGAAGAGGGCTTTGCAGAGTTTGAGGGCAGGTTCCACTTCGTGCGCCTGGGCGAGGGTCTCGGCGGTCTCCACAAGGAGGGAGCCGGGAGGTTGGCTCTCCAGCAGGGCCTGGACGAGTTTGGGGATCTTGCCTCGGACCCTCCCCTGGATCGCCGCCCGAATGGCGAGCGAGAGAGCGAGGGGGCGTCGTTTCCCCCGGATCTGGAGGAGGGGGCCCAGGGCCTCGAGGGGCCGTCCCAGCCCCAGGAGGGCCTGGCTCCGGATCCAATCGAAGGCCCGGGGATTGCGGGTGGCCGATTGGGATCGTTCCGCAAGAAGGAGGGCGTTGGCATAGTCTTTCTGGGAGAGGAGGCCTTCTCCCAGCAAGAGCCCGGATTCGAGGGTCTCCGGGTGTTTGCGGACCAGGGTCAAGCGGATCTTCTCCAACTCGGTTTCAGGGCCCCCCAGGGATTCGAGGGCTTTTTTCCGGAGGAGGAGGGCTCCCAGGTGATCGGGATCGTCGGCGAGGATCGTCGCCGTCTCGAGCAGGACCTGCTTGGGCTCCCCCTGGGCGAAGAAGCTCTGGGCCAGGATGAAGCGGGCGGAGGTGGACCAGGGGTAGCGCTGCAGAATCCTGCGGATGTTGGGCTCGGCGATCTGGGGGAGGTTGAGCGCGATGGCCCGGGCGGCGACTCCGAAGTGGAGAAGGAAATGGGGGAGGTCCTCGGGGAGGGTCTGTTTTTCTCTCAGGAGGCGCTCCAGGATGCGCTCGGAGTCCTGGCCGCTCTCCCGAAATTCAGCGTCTTTGATGGCGAGGAGGAGTTGGAGGGCCTTCTCCCGGCTTCCTCCCCGGTCTTCCATTCCGAGAACCTGCGACGCGTCCCGTGCCGCGAACAGCAGCCTCTTGGTTTCATAAAAGAGGGCCGCCCGTTGGAGGAGGGGCCTTGGGTCTTCGGTCCGGATCCCCGCCCATTGGTCCAGAATGGCCTCCCTGCGGATGGCGTCCTTCTCGGGGCAGGCCTCGAGGCGGTACTGGATGGCCTTGAGAAAATAGTCCTCCCCCTCGGGAGGGATGGGCCAGAACTCCGAGCGGGAACAAAAGGAGGCCAGGGCCGCTTCAACCTCGTCTGAATGCTTCAGGTGGAGCTGGAGGAGGCCGGTCAGGTACTCCTCCCAGGGCTGGAAGCGGAAGCCGGTGGCCTGTCGCACTGCCGCGAGGCGGTCGATCCAGTCCTGGAGCGCTTGGTCGCTCCCTTCCTCCGCGAGGGCGAGTCCATAGCGGAACCAGAGTTCTCCCCAGCGGCGCCCCACCCAGATCTCGTTGCTGAGAGTCTCGGGGTCGAAACCCTCTCCCCACTCCTTCTGGAGGAGATGGGCGAAGGCCGGGGTGTGCTGTTCCATGGAGGCCTTGAGAAAGGTGAGCGCGGGGATCACGCGGCCATAGCCCGCGAAACGTCTGAGATAGAGGAGGGAGAGAAGGGCCGCCTCATCGCTCTTGCCCGCCCGGAGCAGGCTGCTGGTGAATCCTTGGAGCGCGCCCGGAACCTGGTCGTCCGTGCGGAGGGCGAGGCGGTACTGGTCGTTGGCGCTTCGAATCAGGGCTTTGATGGATTCGATCCTGTTCCAGAGCCGTTGCCGTGAGATCGGGTCGAGGATGGCGTTGGCGAAGATCCTGGCGAGGGCGGCCCGGTGCTTGGCTCCGACGGGGTCCTGTTCCCCGCGGTAAAGAACCTGGATGAGGTGGGGGAGGGCTTCTTGGCGGGTCTTTGCCGGGAGGTTCTGTGGGAGTGTCTTGGCCAGGAAGGTTTTCAAGGCTTCCTGGTAGAGGGCCTGGATGGCCCGGCCCGAGAGGTCCCTGAGGATGCCGTTGTCGGGGTGCTTTTTGAGTGCGATTTGGCTGACCGATCGGGCTCGGTCGGCTTCTCCCTTTTCGAGGAGAATGCGGACGCGGTCGATGAGGAGGTCGATCTGCTGGATGCCCAGATCCTTCCGAAGGGTCTCGAGGTCTCCCAGGGCTTTGCCGAGGTTGCCGACTTTCCAGTGGGCTTTGTACCGCAGTCTCAGGAGTCGTTCCCGCTTCTCCTTGGATCCTTTGGGGCCCAGGGATCTCTGGGCAAGGTTGAGGAGGCGGACCGCCTTGCCCGCCTCTCCCTGCTCCTCCGCTCTCTGTGCCTCTCCCAGGACCTCGTCGATTCCTTCCCGATTCCACAGGGCATAACCCAGGACCATGCTGAGGCCCAGCAGGAGGGTGAGGAGGAGGATGGTGCGAGGTTTCAGGGACATGCAGATCAGCCGTCTAGCTCGGGTTGTTCAAGAGATCTCATCGGAATGCGGGCTTCCTTCGGGGGAACTCCCCTTGGGGACGCTCTTCTCCGAAGGAAGGAGCCCATACTTTTTCATTTTGTGGAACAGAGTCGTTCGGTTGATCTCCAGCATGTCAGCGGTCCGCCGCCGATTCCAGTCATTGGCTTCGAGGGCCTGAATAATGATGTTTCTCTCGGGTTCTTCCAAGGCCTGTTTCAGAGGAAGGATCTCTCCGTTCAGCTCGACTACGGGGCGGCTGCTTCCCCGGAGTTGGGGAGGGAGGTCCTCGGGGGTGATCCCGGTCGAACGGGCGAAGACCACCGCACGTTCGATGGCGTTTTCCAATTCCCTGATGTTCCCCGGCCAGGAATGGGCGAGGAGGTAGTCCATGGCCTCGGGGGTGACTCCCTCGACTTCCTTTCCATGGAAGCGGTTGAACTCCTCCAGGAAGCGCTCGACCAGAAAGGGGATGTCCTCCTGCCGCTCCCGGAGAGGAGGAAGCTCGATGTTGACCACGTTGATCCGGTAGTAGAGATCCTCGCGGAATTTCCCCTCCTTCACGAGTTCGAACAGGTCCTGGTTCGTCGCGAAGACGATGCGTACATCCACGGTTCGTGTCGCCGTCTCTCCCACCCGCTCGAAGCTGCGCTCCTGGACCGCCCTTAGGAGCTTGACCTGGAGCCCCGGGCTCGCGGTGGCGATCTCGTCCAGAAAAAGGGTCCCTGTGTCCGCGTCCTCGAACTTGCCCGCCTTGTCCAGGAAGGCACCGGTAAAGGCCCCCTTGGCGTGCCCGAAAAGTTCGGACTCCAGCAGGGTCTCGGGGAGGGCGCCGCAGTTGACTTCGATGAAGGGGGCGTCCCGCCGGGGCGAGAGCTGGTGGAGGGTCCGCGCGAGGAGGGTCTTGCCCGTCCCCGACTCCCCTGTGATGAGAACCGAGGCCCTGGTGGGGGCGACCGCCTCGATGGTCTCGAAGATGCGCCCCATCCTCTCGCTGACCCCGACCACCTTCTCCATGCGCTTGCGTCGCTCCAATTCCGCCTTGAGGGTTCGGTTCTCTTCGACGAGCGATTTGCGGTCGATGGCTTTGCGCACCGAGATGCTGAGCTGATCGCCGTGAACCGGCTTGCTCAGGAAATCAAAGGCCCCCACCTGCATGGCGGCCACGGCCTCTTCG
>DROQ01000108.1 GCA_011321845.1 Planctomycetota bacterium
CCGAAGCATTGCCGATCGTTCAGGTTCCAGGATCCTCCCTGTAGACAGCGAACACGCAGCGGTTCATCAATGCTTGTTTGGAGAATCCCTCCATGGAAGCATCAGAAAAGGCCTGAAAAAAATCTACCTCACTGCATCTGGTGGCCCCTTTTTACACGCGACTCAGGAAGAAATGGACGGGGCCAGCCCCGAAGAAGCCCTCCGTCATCCAACATGGTCCATGGGGCCAAGGATCTCCATCGGTTCCGCCACAATGATGAACAAAGCCTTCGAGATCCTCGAAGCCCACCATCTTTTCGGGCTAAGTAATGAACAGATCGAGGTTTTGATCCATCCCCAATCCATTGTCCATTCCATGGTTGAATTTGTAGATGGATCTCTTCTCGCCCAGTTGGGGGTTCCGGATATGCGATTTCCCATTCTTTACTGTTTAGGTTTTCCAGAACGGATACCCTTTGAAAAGAGCGGTTTTGACCTTGGCTCGTTCTCGAATTTGAGCTTTGAATCCTCCGATCCCCAGAGGTTCCCCGCCCTCCGTCTTGCAAGGGAATGCCTGGAGCTAGGAGGAGATTCGGGAGCAGCGCTGAATGCAGCGGATGAAGTAGCCACTCAAGCCTTCCTTGAAGGGCGGATTTCCTTTCCTGGAATTCTGAAAACCGTCGAAAAGGTCTTAGAACAACATCAAACTTCTCCGATCCGATCGATTGAACAGGTATTGGAGACGGATCGAATCATAAGAGAGCGAACATGCCAATCCTTGGTTTCGGATTAGAGAATATCGGTTACACCTTGATGGTCGTCTTTGGAGTCGGCCTTCTTATTTTTGTCCATGAATTAGGACACTTCCTCGCAGCCAAATGGGCAGGAGTCCGGGTCGAGGCCTTTTCCATGGGGTTTGGACCTCCCCTTTTCCAAAAGAAGAAAGGGGATACGGTATATCAGCTCTCTCTACTTCCCATCGGCGGATACGTGAAAATGGCGGGGGAAAACCCGGGGGAAGGAAATGAGGATGATCCTGGCAATCTCCAAAAGGCTTCGATCCCTTGGAGGTTTTTGATTTTTTCTGGAGGAGTTCTGATGAATCTCCTCTTTGCATTGGTTGCCTTCCCGATTGTTTTCAATCATGGGGTCGCATTCAATGCTCCAGTTCTAGGAAGCGTTGCTCCTGGATCCCCGGCCTGGGAAGCCGGTTTGGAAAAAGGCGATCGCATACTCGAAATCAATGGCTCGCCCGTTCACTCGTTCCAAAAAGTTTTTACTGAAGTCGCCTTAAGCAATGAAAAAGGCCTTCTTTTCCTTGTGAAGAAAAAGGATGGAAGAGAAATACAGGTCCGAATTCAAGCTGCTTTTATGGAGGAGAGTGGACTCCAGCAAATCGGGATTGGACCGGCAACCGCAGAAGATATCCACCTGGATCTAACCAACCCGGATGGCCCTGCGGCACGTGCAGGACTCAAAGGAGAGGACGTCCTGGTGTCCCTGAATGGCAAGCCCTTTGGGGTCGAGGCCTGGGAGGAGTTCATCGCCGAAGTAGGACGTAACCCCCGAGACTGGATCACTGGCAAAAAAAAGCTGCGTCTCGTGGTCCGCCGAAATAACGAACTCAAGACGATTTCCATTCAAGGTCAGAAAAAGGTCCTCGAGGACCAGAAGAAAGTCGGGATCCAGGTGCCCAAGGCACGGATCGGCGGAGTTCGAGGAAAAGCGAGGGAATGGAAGGGTTTGGAAGTCGGGAATGTTCTGATCGAGGCCCGCATAGGGCAGAAACGCATTCCAATTTTGGAAGAGGAGGATCTAAAAAAAGCCTTACTCTTCCCCATCAAAGAAGGGGCTTGTACCCTGGTCGTACGAAGGACTTCAAAAAAATCCAAGGTGATGGGAAACGCCCCCATCGAAGAAGTGCAAGTCCCCGATCATTATCGGGGACCCGAAGGGGCAAAACTCTTTTTTCAAGATTTTGCCTTAGGTTTTGATACTCTCAGCCTAAGGGTGATCCCTCTCCCACATCGCCCAGCATATGAGGCAGGTCTTCGAAGAGGGGATCGTATTTTGAGGATAAATGGGAAGCCCATCCCGGAGTGGGAAAGCCTCATTCAGATCGTAACGGCATCCAATGGTAAGCCTCTCCGCTTTCGTTGGCTTCCCCTTTCCTCAGGTGAGGCCACTCCCATCCCAAGAGAAGCGATGATTACTCCCCAACCTCTTGTCACGGTTGATTTCGGCTTTCACCCCAAAGCAAGCCCTTTAAGGGAGACCTACAAAGTCAAAGGTTTGCTTCCTGCACTCTCTGCCGGAGTCGCCAGCAGTGTGGATACGATCCGGAACCTGTATGCGACTCTCAAGGGGATTTTCGCGGCCAGGGTTTCCTCCAAAAACCTTGGAGGAATCATCATGATTTCAGTGACCACTTATGAAACGGCAAAGAGAGGATGGACACATTTCCTTTTTTTCCTGGCCATACTCTCTTTGAACCTCGCTTTCATCAACATCCTACCCATTCCGGTTCTGGACGGTGGTCACCTGCTTTTCTTGACCATCGAGGCAATAAAGGGTTCTCCTGTCTCGGAGCGGGTTCTGTCCTATTCACAGATGATCGGCGTGGTATTCATTTTGGGGCTGTTACTTTTTGTAACCTTCAATGACATCATGCGCCTTTTCCATTGAATCCCGGGCCAACCACCAACACAGAGCCAAAGGCGAAATGGAAGGGATTGCTCTCCCTTTGCCGTCCCAGGATGCTCCCTTCCGCGGTTTGCGATGTACTGGCGGGCTTCGCCCTTGCAGGTGGAACCTTGAGAATGCTCTCGCTCTCCACCCTTCTTGCTGCCCTGGGATCTTTGGCGCTCTATGGGATGGGAATGGTCCTGAACGATCTTGCTGGGATCCAGGAAGACCGGGCCCTGGGTCGAAACAAGCCCCTGGTGTCAGGTATAGTCACGCCCCTGGATGCTTTCCTTTTGGGATGGGCCCTCTTGTTTATGGGAATCCTTTGCATCTACCTGGCGGGGATTCCATTCCTGCTACCCATTCTCCTCACCTTGGGGATCGTCCTCTATGACTTTGGCTCCACTGGCTTGATCCCCCCTGCCCCCTTTTGGATTCAAGGAAGTCCGTTTGCACTTGGTCTGTGTCGAGGCCTCAATCTAAGTCTGGGTTATTTTCTCTTGAACCAGAACTGGTCAGACTGGCCCATCCCCCTTTCTGTTCTTATTACCTATGCCATCTATACCACAATGGTCGGGTTCCATGGACGATTAGAAGATTCCAAAAGAAATCCCAGGGCTCTTTCCAAGGGATTCGCTGTGGTTGCACTCATGCTCCTCTTGCTTCCCTTGGCCTTCTTTTCCTTCCCATGGGCAGGACTCTTCCTCCTACCTTCCCTTTTTTTTTCCCAATACGCCAAAGATCCAATTTTTCGCTCGGGCATCCTCCTCAAGGGTTTTTCCCGTTATGACTTCATCCTGGCCCTGGGCATGGGAGCCTTTGGGTTGGCAGGGCTTTGCGCCATCCCTGCATGGATCCTTCCCCTCTTCCAAAAAAGGCAGTGGACCTGAGAAGTGCCTGATTCGGAAGGGAAGGGAGGAGGAGTGGGCCCGCTCTCGCCTACTTTCTTCTCCTGGACTCCTGAAAGGCCGCTCTCGCCTCTTCCTTCGACATCAGTCCATTCTTGACCATTAGGGTCAAGGCCCGTTTCAATCGCTCAGGATCCCCAACGAGAGCTTCGAAAGCTGGAGGCAGACTGGAGGACGCAGCTGGAGCCTCTTGAGGCGGGGTTGGAGTCTCCCTGGGTTCCGGATCATCAGAAGGATGGGTTTGCTCCGATTCTTCCTCATGGAGATAAACCATCTCCCCTCCGTAGAACCGGTCTTCCGACTGTAATTCCTCGGCGTCAAAGTCCTCTTCTACAGGAAAATCAAATTCCGCACCCAGGGCTTCCAACTCGCAGGTTCCACTCTCATCCACCTGCTGCTTGCTCTCTCCTTCTTGCCCGAAAGGAAGGCGGGGCCGAGGAGGATTCTCGGCCAAATCATTCGATTCAATCGTGTTGGGTTCGGCATCGGGAGGAACGGGTTGCCCAAGATGAAGTTTGGCCCCTTCGGCGGAACCTTCCACCCTGAATTCGTCCAAGGTTTGAGTATCCAACTCGGCTAGATGAGGTTCGATATCGGTTTCTTTGACGACTTTCCCCATCACCTGAATCGAGCGCACAAGTTCCTCGGCCCGGCAAAGGGTGTTTTTGAAAAATTCCCGCATCTCCTTTGTGATTTGTTCAGAAAGAAGCCGGGCTTTTTGTTCTTCCACTTCTGTCAAAATTTTGGCTGCCACACGGGTCGTGGATTCAACGAATTCCATCATCTCCCTTTGCAGCCGAATATCGAGTGCCTCCTTGCGTTCGTCTTCGGCCAAGGTTCTGGCAGCTTGATTGGCCGGCGCTTCACCCTTGGGAGGGGTTCCCAATCGCTGCCTCCGGCGCATGCTTTTCTCACGCCGGAAGGTCTCGAAGAATTCGTCGTTGTCCATGTTGGAAGGTTTCATAGCAGCCCCATTCTGGTCCGGAGATGGACCCTGTCTCTCTATCGGCACCCCTTCCTCATCCTCATGAATTCATCCGCAAAAAGGAGGGCATCCTCCCTGTTCTGGATGCGCCCCTCCGCTCTCAATGCCTCGATCTCATCGAACAATTCTCGAAAAAGAGGGCCTGGTTTCCATCCCTTTTGAATCAAATCTTTTCCACTCAGGAGAGGCTTGGGGGGAAGGGGAGGGATTTGTCTCCATTGCTGGAGCAACACTTCGTAAATCCCCAGCAGGCGGTGGCTCCCGAGGCAATCTGCCTTGTGAAGGCTCAAATGCTTCAGGAAAAGGGGATCTCGTAGAAAAGTCACTTTCCTTTTTTCACGCCATTCGGGAAAGGATGCGATCCGGATATGTTCTTCGATCAGGGAACAGCATGCATCCTGGACACTCTTAGGTATGGATAACCGACCGAGGATTTTCCTCGCTTGTTCCGCTGAAACCATGTCATGTCCGTGGAAACGAATCCGATCCTCTCCCCGGGAAAAGCATTGTTTCTTTCCTATATCATGCAATAGGGCCGCCCAGGCGAGCGCGGGAGATACAGGCTCAGGAAGGTTTGCAAGCACACACTCGGTATGGAGTAGCACCGGACCTTCGGGGTGAAACATTGGGGGCTGAGGGACTTCTTCCAAAGCTTGGAGTTCAGGAAGCAAAGCAGCGAGAACTCCAGAATTCCAAAGGAGTCGAAGCCCCCTTGCTCTTCCTTTGCCAAGAACAATTGCTTGAAGTTCTTTTCCCACCCGGCTTCCCGAGAGTTCAAGGGTATGATCGGCGTGGTCGCAAAGCGATTGCCAGGTTTCTCCCTCGGGGACAAGATCAATCTCAGATGAAAACCGGATCCCACGGAGAATGCGAAGGGGATCCTCGGAAAAGCGGGCGCAGGGTTTCCCAATCGTCTTTAGCCGTTTCGCACGAAGATCCTCCACCCCCCCACAAGGATCCACAAGCAATCCGTTGGAGAGATCCATGTAGAGGGCATTTACCGTAAAATCTCTTCGTTGCCAGTCTCGATCCAATTCCCTGTGAAACCAAACCTCGTTCGGGTGACGGTGATCCCGATAGTTCCCCTCTGAACGAAAACTCGTGAGCTCCAAAGAGAGCTCTCCCAGACGTAGAAGGAAAGAACCCCATTCTTGGCCCCTGCTCCCTTGGTGGATCCAATTGTGGGGAAGGAATGCAAGAATCTCTTCAGGGGACGCGGAACTGGCAAGATCCCAATCCGTCGGAAACCCGCCCAGGAGGAGGTCGCGGACACTCCCTCCACACAAGAAGAGTGAGTGCCCCTGTTCATGAAATCGTTCCAGTAAAGTGAAGAGCTCCTTGGGGAGGAATGCCAAGGTGGATTCAAATCCTCGGAGCGTTTTGTTCATTCTCTTTTCGGATTCCTTTTCCCAGATCGCC
>DROQ01000109.1 GCA_011321845.1 Planctomycetota bacterium
GGTCGAGGTGGAGGGGGCCGGCCGGGAGAGTGAAGGTGGCGATGGCATTGCTACCTAGAGGGATGGGGCCGAGGTCTTGGTCTATGGCAGCAAAAGAAAAGGGAAGAAGGAGCAGGGAAAGCAGGCATGAGTAGGCTCTTTGCATTTCCATAGAATGCCCGAATGGGCGGAGGGAGCGCAAGCCCTCCTCTACAGCTTCCTTTCCATTCTTCCTTGAATCCTTGGATTCCTTAGAGCGCAGTTGTCCTTTGAGGCGAGGATTTAAGCGGTTTGTTGGGCTGAGACCTATTTCCCATACGAACCAAAGCGAAACCTCTGGATCGCGGGGACCTCGCGTTCCCTGGCAACGATGGCATCTGCCTGGGCCAGGACCAAGGGGAAGCGGGCGGCGAGGTTCACCCTTTCTCCGGGGTCTTTTTCGAGGTCGTAGAGTTCCCAGGGAGCCTGGGGGTGTTTTTTGAGGCGGCGTTTGATGGCCTTCCATTTGCCCATGCGGACTGCAAGCTGGCCGCCATAGCCGGCGAAGTCGAAGAAGAGGAAGGGGTGTCGGGGGAGGTCATCCAGGCTCTCACCGGGGGCGGGAAGAAAGGGGAGGCCGTCGTTCTTCACTTCCTTTCCGAGGACATGGGCAACAGAGGCGAAGACGTCATAGAGGGCGGCGGGACGCTTCAGGACTTTGCCTGGGGGGAGGATGCCGGGCCAACGGACGATCATGGGTTCGCGGATGCCGCCCTCGTAGAGGGAGCCTTTGAGGCCGCGGAGGGGGCCGACGCTCTGGAAGAACTTGTAGTCCACCTGGCCCTTGAGATAGGTGGTGCCGTTGTCGGAGCTGAAGATCACGATGGTGTTCTCCCTCAGGCCGAGCTGGTCGAGGAGGGCGAGGAGGCGCCCCACCTTGGCATCCATGTAAGTGATCATGGCGGCGTAGGTGGCGCGGGGTCTCGGATTGGGGAGATAGGAGCGCCCCTTGTAGGGTTTCTCGGGGAAGCGGTACTTGGCCACCTCTTCGGCGGGAGCCTGGAGGGGGAGGTGGGGAAGCACGGTGGGATAGTAGAGGAAGAAGGGCCGGTCCCGGTTCTCGCGGACGAAGCGCAGGGCCTGGTCGGCGATGAGCTTGGGGGCGTAGTGGGCGCCGGTGAGGCCGCGGGTGTTGCCGGCCAGGGGAACCTTGGTCCGGTCGTCGATCAGGTAGCGGGGGTAGAGGTTGTGGGCGTGGCGCTGGCAGTTGTAGCCGTAGAAACGGTCGAAGCCCTGGGAGAGGGGGTCTCCGCTAGAGCCCACTTCGCCCAGGCCCCACTTGCCGAAGGCCCCGCATCGGTAGCCCTGGGCGCTCAGGAATTCGGCGATGGTGCTCTCCTTCGCGGGGAGGGGCAGCTGGCCGCGGTAGCTCTTCCAGGTGCCGATCTCGTAGTTGTCGCGCACGTAGGCGTGTCCGCCGTGCTTGCCGGTCATCAGGTTGCAGCGGGCGGGGGCGCAGACCGGAGCGCCGGTGTAAAAGTTGGTGAAGCGGATGCCCTCCTTGGCGAG
This sequence comes from Planctomycetota bacterium, assembly GCA_011321845.1. GTDB lineage: Bacteria > Planctomycetota > UBA1135 > UBA1135 > HyVt-539. The sequence goes on from DROQ01000109.1 coordinate 1,528, forward strand.
GCGGTCCAGGTTGGGGGTGCGGATCTTTTTTTGGCCATAACAACCCAGCTCGGCCCAGCCGAGGTCGTCGGCCAGGATGAGAACGATGTTGGGTTTGCGGTGCTTGCGCGCCTGGGCCGAAGCCCTGGGGGCCGTTGTTCTCCCGGAGGTCCTCCCTCCGGCGCTGCAAGCGCCGAGGAGGAGAAAGCCGAGCAGGAGAAAAAAGAGGGAATGTCGGTCGGCTGGCACTCTCATTGCGAATCCTCGGCTGGGGAGAGGAAGGTTCCGAAGGAAGGATCATCCTTGCCACCCCGGACCAGGACAAGACCCGACCTCCCAAAAAGGGCATGTCCGGCCTCGCCGGGTTCGAAAGAGGGGAGGACGAAGAAGCGCCCTGGCTCGCCTTCGCCTGGAATATCCCCGTGGCTCGCCCGGTGGATGTGACCGAAAAGGAGATCGCAGGGAAAGAGACTCGGCTCCTTCCGAAGGGCACGGAGGGCCCCCCGGGTAGGGAGCATGGACTCGGGAGGGGTCTTGGCGATTTTTTTTCGGCTGCTTGCCCGGGCGCGGTCGGCAAGCCGACGCGAGAGAGCGAAGGGAAGAGATCGGAGCAGCAGGCGGGCCGGCCAGGAGCGCAACCTGCGCTTGGCCTTCTGGTAAGCCAGGTCGGCGAGGCAGAGTTCGTCGCCGTGAAGGCAGAGGAGGGGTCGCTCCTCGCCGCGCCGGAGCAGGAGACCGCCTCCCCAGACCTTGGCGCCGGTCCTTCGCTCAAAAGCCCTCCCCAACTGGTAGTCCCGATTGCCATGCAGAACCCAGAGCGAAAGGCCGCGTTCACATTCCCGTCTCAGCAGCTCCTGCAACTCCTTCCAGCCAGGAGCCCGCCCCTGGGGCGGCCCCACCCAGTAGTCGAAGAGATCGCCCAGGATCAAGACCAGGCTCCCTGCCGGCCTGCCTGCGAGCAGAGCCTCCAGGGCCGCCCGCTTCTCTTCTTCTTCGGGCCGGAGATGCAGATCCGAAACAAGGAGCACCTCCTCCTCTTCGCAAAGGGATAGCGCGGCAAGCTTGGTCCCCAGGAAACGTGTGAGCACCGGCAGGTTCACCATTTCAGCCACCTGCCTCCTCCAGAAGGAACAAAGCCCCCCGCCTCGGATCCAGCGGGGCCTCGAACCGCCGCCCCGGCCCATAGTGTTTCCCGGTCCAAAGGTCCGTCACCCGCCGCCGCGCCGGCAGCAGGACCTCCATCTTCACGGGCCCGCGTTGGGCGAGGATTTTGTACAGAGCCGGGTTTTCGAGCACGTTGGCCCGGACCACCAGGTAGGTCCTCCCTCCTTTTTCCAGAAGCAACTTTTCGAGGACCGAGGGATACCCCGGAACCCGCACCAGGGCCACGGGCCGCGCCCCCGCCTCGCCCAGGATCCCCACCAGATGCTTGCGGAGTTGGCGGCACATGGGCGCCCGCCCAGGCTCGAGCCTCGCCTCGGCGTATTCGACGACGCCCAGATTGAGGAGGACCGTTTGCCCACGGGCCACCGGCCGCCGGAAGAGGTAGCGCCCATCCCCCTCTCCAAGCGATCGGGTGATCCCAAGGGGTCGGAGCCCGGTCGAGATCAGGCCCAGGCCGCTCGTCAACCGCTTAGCTTTGGGGAGGACCCTGCCTTCGCGAACCCAGCGGCTCTGGCCCCGACCCTCCACCCCGAAGAGGTCGGCCGCCGGATTCTTGCTTCGAAGCACGAGTTCCCCGTTATAGACTCCCGGAAGCTCGTCGGCGACCACGGTGCCTCCTCGACCGAGGAAGGCCCGGAGCCTGCGCAGGCTCTGCTCC
>DROQ01000110.1 GCA_011321845.1 Planctomycetota bacterium
CCCTCACTCCCCAAACAACCTCCGGCACGCCCGCACGCCGTGGTAGCACCGACGACCCGCCCGCTCCGCGGCCGCCGCCATGCTACTCGCCTTGCCCGCAACCCGGAAAAACAATCGCCCAAAGCCCTCCACAACCTCCAGCCAGCGGGCCGTATCCAGCTCCAACCTCTCCAAAAGCGGCGGCACCGACTCCGGCACAGAGCCTCGCTTCCCACGCCGCACACGCCTCCCGGCCGCCTCCACCATCGCAAGATACTCCGACACCTCAAAACCTACGAAAGGCGACCCCTCCGCGTCCAGCGGCGCAAGCCACTGCGACTCCCGGAGCTTCCTCCGCTCGCTCTTCAGTAGGGCCTTCTGCCTCTTCGTCAGCTTCTCCCCCTTGCGACGCTTCTTCTCATAGCCTGCAATCCGGCGACGCGCTTTCTCCCCCATCAAACGCTCAAACGCACTCGTAAACGCCGACTCGTCGATCGACTTCGCCATCCCAGCCCGAATCGGATTCAGCTCAATGTATTGCATGCAGACCGCAACCACCGGAATGTCCTCTAAACGCGTGCAATGAAAACGCCCCTCGAAAAACCTACCCTTGCAACCATCCTCCAGGTTCGAAGCCCGCGCAATGAACTGATTCTGCATCTGCATGAAAAAACTGATGCTCGAAAGCTGCCTCCGAGCCTTCTGCATGAGCTGGAAATCCTCCATCAGCTCCGCCAGCTCCCACTCGCTCGGCCGCGCCGCGTCCCCGCCCGCAGTCCGCCGCTTGGGAAAAAGCCTCCACCAACGCCTTGCAACTTCTTCCTCCGACCAATCCGCAACAAGGTCCGGCCGGTTCCTCAACGCAAGGTGGTAGTGATTGCAAAGGATCGCATAGGAAAAGACTTCGATCCCGAAGATCCCCGCCAAATGCCTCAGACGGTCCCGGATCCAGATCTTGCGGTGATCGTAGTTGCGCCTCGAATACTTGTCATAACCGCAAAGAAAGGCCTGTCGCACACAACGCACGATGATGTGATAGAAACCCGGATTCTCTTCGTCGATGATCTCCTTCCTCGCCCTCGTCATGCTCTTCCCCCTTTGCGAACTTCCTTGTCCTTCGCTGAGCACCCCCCTCCAAGCTGCTTTGGATTCCCAAGAAAGCGCCCTCTACAGGAAGAGACGCTCCAGGCCCGAATCCATCAGGGGTTTTTTTGAAAATTTCGAAAACAACGAATGGATGTCCCGCCTTGCCCGCATACATTCCGGGAATGGATGAGAATAAGGTTCTGCTCGATCTCATTGCATTCATGGAATCTCCCAAGGCGATGAGAAACCTGAATGCATCGGCCGAAGAAATAAAAAGCGTGCTTGGAAGGTTTCTTAGAGCGGTTTACTTGCAACTAGGGAAATGTCCCAAGGACCTTGACGGGGAAGACCTGAGAATCCTTTTGACCCATCTCCTTCCTCAGCATTATTCCAAAGGAGACCCATTAGGACGGTGCACGATTCCAATTTTGGAAAACTATCTCGATTTCCTGGAGGAAGAGCATGTAGTCGCATCCCTTTTTGAGCTAAGGAATGCTTTGGCCCAAAACGGAGAAGGCTTTGAAGGACGCATCCGTACAGGGGCAGGGACAGGAATGGGTGACCCCATTGGGAAACAGGCGAAGCCCATCCGCCACCGTGGAGAAAAAGTGGGAAGAAACGATCCCTGCCCCTGCGGAAGTGGAAAGAAGTTCAAAAAATGCTGCATGCGCTTGGGGGAAAAGTGAATCCACCTCCCCTTTTAGAGATCAAAGAGTACCCTGGCATCGAGGGTGTCCTTGGTAAGAATCGATTTGAAATCCAGAAGGGAAAAACTGCTTTCGTCGATGGCCCCTCCGGGTCAGGAAAAACCCGGCTTTTTCGCCGGATCGTGGATTTGGATCCTGAGCCTATTGGCAAGATCCTTTTCGAAGGAAAGAGAGTCCAGACCTATCCTCTCCCGGAACTAAGACGCAAAATCCTCTTTGTCCCCCAGGAGCCTCCGCGTCTCCAGGGCATAGCAAAAGAAGTCCTCGAAACACTGATCCAGGGTAGTGGGGAGAAGAACCTCATAGATCAAAGAGAGGAATTGCTGAGACGTTTCGAATTATTAGGCACTCTGGAAAGACACTCCACCCAACTATCAGGAGGCGAATGGAAACGGCTCATTCTTATCGCAGCCCTAAGTAAGAGCCCTACCATCCTCCTTTTGGATGAGCCCTTCGCAGGCCTTGATAAGAAACGAATTGATGTAGTGGCATCCACGATTCACAGCCGCACAGCCCATGGCCTTACGGTCCTTTGGACATCGCACCAGGAAGTAGGCGGCCCTCTCCAACCGGATCAAACTCTCCAAGTCTTAAACCGGAAACCTTTATGATCTCGAATCATCCATGTCTCACCATGGTTTTAGAGGGCCTCAAAGTCCTCGAACGAAAGGGAGCCAACCCTCATGGGCCCATCCCACTCTCCTGGATGGACCTTCTCCTAATCTCCGCTTGCATCCTCATCAATGTAGGCCTCTCCATTCGCTTCAAGATGGGAATGGGGAAGCAACTTCTCATCGCTGGCTCAAGAACCGTCATTCAGCTTTTTGCGATCGGATTCGTTCTGGATAAGGTTTTCTCCATCAACAACCCCCTCCTGGTCTTCCTGGTCCTTGCAATCATGGCCCTCCTTGCCGGGTGGACGATCAGTCGACGAACCAAGCGGACTTTTCCAGGCATCCTCCCTACCTCAATCCTCTCCATTACCCTCCCCGCTTTCCTCATGACTGGATATGCGGTTTTTATTGTCGTCCATCCCCCCAACTGGGCCGACCCCAGGTATCTCATTCCTCTCATGGGAATGGTGCTCGGTAACAGCCTGACAGCAATCAGCTTAGCGATGGATCGGTTTACAAATGCCATGGTGGAAGACCGCCCGAAAATCGAGCTGCTTCTTTGCTTTGGCTTTGATCGCAAGAAAGCAACCGAGGTACCCTTGCGGGATGCGGTGCGCACAGGGATGACTCCCATGATCAATGCCATGCTCATTGTCGGCTTGGTCAGTCTCCCCGGAATGATGACCGGGCAAATCCTTGGGGGTAGCAGCCCTGGAACCGCCGTGCGCTACCAAATCCTTGTGATGTTTCTGCTCGCAGGGAGTACTGCACTTGGAAGCGCGCTCTCCGTCCTCCTTCTTCGGAGACGGCTCCTTGACCCCAGAGACCGCCTCCGCCCCTCCATTCGCGAGAGGACTTAATGGAGAAAGGGTGTCCCCCATTCTCCACTTGGGTTGAAGGGGCCTTGGGACCGATGTATGGGCGATGGATGCGCTTCAGATTGGACGGGGTTCTCGTGAGACAAGATCGGTGAAGACTTGGGCTTGGGCCTTGGTTTTCCTGCTTACGTTTTTGTTTTGGTTTCCATCCGCTGGAAATGATTTCACATACGATGATCGTCCAGCGGCGATGGGAAAACAGGAGCATGGGATCAACCATTCCATCCGGGATAAAAAGCCGCTCTCTCACTATTTCTCCTCCAGCTATTGGGAATCTTACAGCAAGAAGAACACTCTCTATCGCCCCATCACCGTCCTCTCCTATGCTCTCCGATATCGCCTCTTCGGAGACAACCCTCTCCCTGCCCATCTTTTCAATATTTTTCTCGCTTCCCTGGGTGCTGTGCTGGTTTTCTGGCTCCTCAGGATCCTCCAATTGGGGATTGGATGGTCCGTTGCGGGGGCTTTGGTTTTCTCCACCCACGCATTGCATACCGAAGTAGTTGCCAACGTTGTTGGAAGAGCTGAGCTTTTTGCCTTTGACTTTGGGCTCTCCGCCTGCCTCATCCTCATAATAGCACGCACAAAGCAAGGAGCTGGAGCTGGCCTTCTCAGGCTCTTCGGAGCTGGACTCTTCTTCCTCGCCTTCTGCTCCAAGGAAAACGCTCTAAACTGGCTCCCCTTTCTCCCCCTCCTAGCCCTCTGCCTCCACCAACTCCGGCCAAGGGGGACACCCATTCTCGATCGGAAGCTCCCCTTCGAGACGCTCGCGGCCCTTATCCCGGCCCTTCTCTTCTTCTTCCTTCGGGGAAAAATGATTTCCCACCTTCCCCCAGGTCCAGACCTCACCATCAATTGGACTTCCAATCCCCTCTTTTTCGCCTCCCCCGAGTCACGAATCCTCAGCGCAATTCTCATGGAAGGCTGGGGATTCCTCCAAACCTTCGCTCCGTTCTGGCTCAGCGCAGACTACGGCCCCCATGTAGCCCCAGTCGCCCCAAGCCTAAGCAGCCCAACCGGAATGGCTGCCCTGATCGTGGGTGTCCTCCTTCTCTCCATCCTTGGGGCGGGGGTAGCTCAATGGAGAAAACGCCCTCAACTGTTTCTTGCAGCAGGGATCTTTTTCAGTTTCTCCTTCTTGACCTCCAATATCGCCTTCCCCATTGGAACGGTTTATGGCGAGCGACTGATGTTCGGCCCCAGCCTGGGATTTGCCATCTTCCTGGCTTATATGGGGAGCAGGCTTCCTCCCAAAGCCACCCCGGCAGGCATCCTCGCCCTCGGTCTTTGGCTTGGGGCATCAGGAATCGTCGGCTTAAAAAGGCAAAGCGTCTGGAAGAACAACCAGGTTCTTTTCCTCCACGAAGTGGCGGAACATCCCGAATCCATCAAGATGCAACTCTGTGCGGGACAAGAATGGTTGCTGCGAAACGATTTCGAAAAAGCCCTCATCCACTTCCGCCAGGGAGTGACCTTGGATCCCAAGAACCCTTCGGCCTGGAACCTGTTTGGGGTTGCTTTATTGAATCTGGACCGAACCAGGGAAGCGGAAGTTGCCTTCCTACGGGCTCTTAGAGGCAGGAAACGGGACCTCCTGCTGCACCGCAGTGCAATCGAACGGAATTTGACCCTGGTACGAAAAAAGGACCAACATGGGAATCGGGGTAGAGCCAAAGCCCCGCGCTAAGGCTGCGCTAAGCCCGCCGCGCTAAGCCAGAATGGGCAGCGGGTCCATGGGTGTAAGCCATGTCAGGAACCAAAGCTAAAGCAACTGGATGAGGACCCGGGTAAAGCCCAGGGGAGACCCAACCCAATCGATCCAGCCAACCTGAAGGGAAGATGGGTGTCCCTTTCCGCCGTCTCCCTCTCAAGGGTCGATCCAGCCAATCAGCAGCCAATCAGAACCGGAGATGGGTGTCCCTTTCGGGCGGGGGGAGTGGAGAAAGAGGAAGTGAGCGAGGATCTCTGGGGGAGAGCCATGGCTTAGGGGAGATTTTCGGCCTATGCTAATCGCCCCAAATCAGAACGAGGCTGAATATGAGTGACGGAACATTCTCCTGCCCTTCTTGCGAAAAAAAGTTCAAAAGAGGGAACCTCCCAGAAGGAAAAAAAGTCAAGTGCCCTGGGTGTGGCGAAATCTTTGCTATCCCCCCGGCAAAGGAATCATCTGTAGGCAGTGGGGCAGCCACTCAGGTTCCATCCCGTTCCAGGGATTCCAAGTCCAGGAATCCCTCCACCACTCGGGCTTCCTCGCGTGGAGCACGGAAATCCGGAGGATCGCGGGGCAGTCGCTCCCGGCCAGACCGAGGAAGAACCCGAACAACATCCGAAGGCAAGAAAACGCCCCTCGTTCCTATCGCGATCGGCGCGGTTGTCATCATTGGGGCAGCCCTGTTCTTCCTTTTGAGAGGTGGGGAGGAGAAAGGCCCGAGCAACAAAAGCTCGACCGAAAAAACCGCCCAGAAGAGCACTCCCGAGAAAAAGAAGGTGCCTCAATCCAACGAGGAACTTCTCAAAATGTATCTCGCAAACAGCAAGAAGGGGAGCGATGAAGAGCGTGTCGATGCTCTCCGAAAAGCCATTGACCTCGTTTCCCAAGTCGCCGTCAAGCAGGCACCCAGCCTTGAGGAGTTGAACAACGAGATTTTAAAAATCTTTCCCGATGACAAAGAAGCACATAAGGCACTTGGACATATCCAATACCTTGGTGCATATGAAAAGTACAAAGGGAAATGGCTGACCAAGGAGGACTATGCCAAAGTCCAAAAGGAATGGAGGAAACTCAGAGAGGAGGAGGCCAAGCGAAAGGCGGAGGAAGCCGAGAGGCTGAAATGGACCAAAGATGCCTTTGCGAAAAAGGCCGCGAGAACAAGGGATTACTTCAAGAAAGATGTTTCCAAAGTCCCGGGTCTCAAGCTCAAATTTTTCTTCGACACCCCCCAGGTTCCCAAACCCTATTTTCTCATGGTCGAGGATCGGCCTTCTCCGGATCCTCAGCAAACTGCCGAGGTCCTAGGCCCTGGCCTGGCCGCCCTTAGAAAAACCTTTGCCGCTGGCTACCCGAAGGGGACCTTCCCCAACTGGGATGACACCGAATTCGTCGTACCCGTCATGGTGTTTGCCAATGAAAAAAGCTACGAGAATTACCGCAAGCATGGTCACGGCTTTTTCCCAGGAACCGGCTTAGCTGCGGCCTTCTACACTTCGCATTCTGAAATTCCAGAAGCCTTCCGGGGTGTCCTCTATGTATGGCAGGGAGCGAAAGAGGCGAAGTTCTACCATGAAGTCTTTCATGAGGCCACTCACCAACTCATGCACAACGCCTGCAAGGGGGAGAGGATGGGACCGACTCCCTGGCTCGAAGAAGGGATCGCAGAGTATTGGGGCACATACCAAGGCAACAAATACAAAGGCTTCACCTTTGGTCATTTCCTCCATGGGAGGTTTCCCACCATCCAATCTGCGGCCTCCTCCTACTACCAAGCACTGAAGAAGGGGAAAAAAACCGGTTCCTTCTTGACCCCGAAACAGATGCTAGGGATTGACCAAAAACGCTTCGAAATCATGAAAAGGATTCTCGATAACCGGATCAAAGGCACTCCCCAGCAGCGAATAGAAGCCGGACTCACTGTGAGCCTCATCTACGCCCAAGGCTGGGCCTTCATTTACTTTTGCTACAACTTCAAAGACGGAAAATACAAAGAAGCCTTCGAGAAGATGGTTCATGATGAACTTCGTTATGAGTACAGCTTTGATAAGTGCGCAGAATATTTAGGAATGAAATCCGACGAGGATTGGGAACGGTTGAATAAAGAATTCTTCCTCTTCTGTTTCAGGACAATGCGGAGGTTGGCAAACCGTTAACCAAGATTTCGCAATTTCCTGGATCAGGGTTTAGAAACAAGGTCAGCTTCCCTTGTTGGATGGCCGATAACTTCGATGAATCCAATAACGAATCCCCCAATAGTTGAGAACGATGACTGAACGCGTTGATCAAATCCTTTCTTACTACGAATCCGATTCCCCTGGAGTCCTTGCCAACCTTAGACGCATGCTGATGCATGGGCGCTTGGCCGGCACTGGCAAGATGGTCATTCTGCCGGTGGATCAAGGTTTCGAGCATGGACCCGCGCGAAGCTTCGCCAAGAATAGCGCAGGCTACGACCCCTACTACCACTACCAACTCGCGATCGACGCCGGATGCAACGCTTACGCCGCCCCTCTTGGCTTTATCGAAGCCGGGGCGAGAGAATTCGCAGGCAAGATCCCAACCATTCTCAAGCTCAACAATTCCGACTCTCTGCTCTCCAGCAAAGATCCAAGCCCCGCAGTAACCGGCTCGGTGGCGGATGCGCTACGCCTCGGCTGCGCAGCGATCGGATACACGATTTATCCGGGTTCCGCCCACCGAAACGAGATGTATGAAAACCTCCGCATCTTGATCGAAGAAGCCAAGGATGCCGGACTTCCTACGGTCGTCTGGTCCTACCCCCGCGGCCATGGCCTCAGCAAGGAAGGCGAAACCGCGATCGATGTTGTCTGCTATGCTGCCCAGATCGCAGCCCAATTGGGGGCTCATGTGATCAAGGTCAAACCCCCCTCAGCCCATATTGAGCAGGATGCTGCTCGCAAGGTCTATGAGGCCGAGGGGATCCCCATCGACACCCTGGCCGACCGGATCCGCCACGTCATCCAGTGTGCATTCAACGGGAGGCGCATCGTCATTTTCTCCGGTGGCCCGGCCAAGGGAACTGACGAGGTCCTCGAGGAAATCCGTGGCCTCGCAAAGGGTGGTGCCTTTGGTTCCATCATGGGTAGAAACGCCTTCCAGCGCCCGAAAAAAGAAGCCATCGATCTCCTTCACAAGGTCATGGATATCCATCAAGCAGGGGGATAAGGCCCCCGCCCCAGGGCCGAATGGCTAGAGAACCCAAGGTGGGGATTTCCTTTTGGCCTCGCCGTTGCAATTCTCAGCCCAAGCTTTACAAACCAAGGCCCGAGACCTCGACCTTGTGCGGGGAATCGGGCCTTTTGCACAGGGGGCCGTTAGCTCAGCTGGCTAGAGCGCTACCTTCACACGGTAGAGGTCACTGGTTCAAGTCCAGTACGGCCCACCAATTCCCCTCTCGGTTCCAAGCCTTCCCCATGACATCCAAACAGGGTAGGACATCCAAGCAGGGCGGCATTCCTTTGAACAGATGAGCCCCCCTTTTCCGAGTCCGGGTTTGATCGAGTCTGGGTTTGATCGAGTCTGGGAATAGCACAACGGAATTTCTCCAGGGAATGGATCCGGAAGCGGCAGAATCCACCCACTTTGGTTTACTAGGGGAATGCTCAAGACCATCAGCAGCTTCCAACTATGCCTGAGTTGCCTCCTTCCTTTAACCCCCTTCCATCATTGCCTTGAACCTTCCGGGTTTCCGCAGCCCCAACAAAGGCATGTCCCCCTCCAGACCTCCACCAAAGCCTTCGATTCCCAAGGGATCCAGACCTCCATCAAAGTTTTCGACTCCCGAGGGAAGGGTGTCCCCGGAGCGCAGGTAGTGTTTTTTGGGAAGCGGACTCCTTTTACGTTTTTTCAAGATCGTGGCAAAAAGAAAGTGGTCGTAAGTGATGCCAGAGGAATCGCTAGGGCCAGCCTTGCACCTGACCATGGGTGGATGGCCTGGGCGTGCTGGGACCAGGGAAGGAAGCGCTTTGCCTCCGACGCCATCCTGATCGAGCCAGGGGAAAAGGCACAGCTTCGACTACACCCCTTTCCAGTCCCCTTCATCCGGCTCAAAGGGATCCAAGCCTGGAAAAAGATCTATGGCAAGGACCTTCATTTGGAATGGTTGGGGACCAGTTTTTTTCTCTCCGATTCCCTGCAGACCAGGTTTCAGAGCCCCATCCCCCAAGGCAGGGACCCTGTCCTCCGCATCCCTCCTCTCCCTTGGAACACCTATATCCCGCTTCTGGTGCATAAAAAGGAAGGAGTTCTGGCATCCATCTTTCTTGGCCCCGCCTTTTCTACAGCCAAGACCTCCCAGGCTCTCTATGAACGCAAATATCCGCTGAAACATTTTCCCATTGGGACACCCATCGAAGTTGCGGGACGAATCCTGGACCCCCAAGGCAAACCCGTCGCCCAAGCCCGGATTCTCTTTTTCGGAGACCAATCCCCGACCATCCCCTGCCGAGAGATTCGTTCCGGATTGAATGGAAGGTTCCGCACCTTTTCCCCAAAACCGAGCCCCCATGTGCGAGCCTCCAAAGTCGTGATCCTCGGCCCGGGCCTTCGCCCCTCGGTTCGCCCCCTGTCCTTTTTTTTCCAAGCACTCAAAGGAAGCTCCAAACCCAAGGGAAAAACCATGGGTGTCCCCCCCGATATCCACATGGATTGGGGGAAGAGCTACCAGGGACACTTCCAGGGAGCCGGAGGAGGGACTCTATTTCTCCATTTGAGTATCAACGACCCCAAGGGTCGCTCTTTTTCCTCGGAGTTCCTTCCATTCCCCCTGAAACCCGATGGAAGCGTCACGATCCCCAAGACTTACAAACGCCCCAGTGCCGCCTTCCTCAGCCACCCCAGGCTTGGTTTCCTTCAACTCCCCCTCCCCACAAGCAAACAACTCGCACAGGGATGGAAGCTGGATCCAGGGGAACGACAAAAAGTCCAAATCTTGTGCCAGCGAGAGGATGGTCGCCGGGTCAGCCGAGCCCGAATCGCGATCCTTCGGCAGGGCAGGAAGCCCCTCTACTTCAGCACCTCCTCCAAGGGTCCCCTGGAGCTCTCTCTCTTCCCCGGGACTTATGCATTCTTCGCCCATCGAAGGCACGTAGGCTTCGCCAAACTCCGGCGAAACCTGGTAAAAGCTACCCACCCCACCAAGGTGCTCCTCCGCCTCCAAGAAAGCATCACCATCCAGGGACGAGTCGTAACCCCAAAAGGGACACCCATCCCCCAGGCCATCGTTCGTTCCACCTCCAGTCCTGGGCGGCAGGGGAGCTGGACCGAAGGAAACGTCCTGTCTCTCCTCCTCTCCAAGGCATATAGCGACTCTCAAGGGGAGTTTTCCTTGGAGTTGCCCAGTGATTGCCCTTCTCTTTCCTTGGAGGCCCAGGCATTGAGGAGGGGGGCTGCCGTTTACAACGGGACCTCTTTGTGGACCAGGCAGATGGCAGGCAGGCCTTTGCGCATCCAAATCACACTTCCGGAAAACTAAGTCCGCCTTCAGGGGAGAAGCAGGGCTCC
>DROQ01000111.1 GCA_011321845.1 Planctomycetota bacterium
ACCGGCAGCGGCATCCTCCTGGCCGGCGGGGGCGCCCTGTTGCGCGGCCTCGACGAAGTGCTACAGGAAGAGTTGGACCTGGATGTCAAGATCGCCGAGGACCCCCTGACCTGCGTCGCGCGGGGCACCGGGATCGTCCTCTCCCAGTTGAACGAGTTGAAGGAGTTCCTGTACGGCAGCCATCGCAGGTGAGGGTGCGGACCTGGAGGATCCGGGTTCCCGAGCTTTTTGAGCCTCGTTGGCTCCAAGGGTGGAAGAGAGGATGAGTCGATTCGAGTCCCGACTTCCCTGGCTCCTCGCCCTGGCCCTCGTTCTCTCCTCCCCCTGGGTCCTGAGGGAGCCCCGGCGCACACTCCCCTACGAGGATTGGGCGGCCTTTGGGGTGACTCTCGCGCTGCGTCCCCTGGGCTTGGGAATGGAAGTCCTGGCCCGAACCCAGGATGCCGGAATGAGCCCGGAGGCGGGCATGACCTACACCCTGGAGCGGGCGCCCTCCTTCAGGCGTTACGTGGAAGTCCTCGAAAAGGCCCTCCTCCCCAGGAAAAAGGAGAGGGGAGAGCGTCTTCTCCTTCCCGTCCGAGGGGCCCTGGGGAGGGGGGCGGGGGGAGCACCGCGGGCGCTCCGTCTCGTGGGCCCGCCCGGGCTCTCCAAGCCTCAGGCTCTCTCGGGCCTCCCCGCAGTGTTCGGGGAGAGCTATGTGGGGAGGATCGAATCCTCTTCGCGCGGCGAACTCCGACTACGCTTCCCCTGGTCCACGGCCAAGGGGAGGAGTCCGGAGCGCTTGATCGCCCAGGCCCGGTCCCAAAGGCCGGGAGACTTTCCGGTCCTCGAGATGATTGTGGAACCGGCGGGACCCAAGGATCCCTTCCCCCTCCGGGTGGCCCTGGCCAACCCCGCCCAGGCCCAGACCTGGACCCCGGACCGCTATCCGTTTTGGGTGCGCCTGGCCTCGAGCAGGGAGCTCCACCCCGACCTTCCCGCGGGGCTTCTTTTGGGGAGTCTGGAGGATGTGGGCTACCCCCAGACAGGCTTTGTGCTCCGGCGTTATGTCCGGCCTCTCTTCGATCCCCGAGCCCTGCCTGTGGTCGCCGTTCTCCTCCCCCAGGGGTCGCGGCTTGCCGAGGGGGTGACCCTTCCCTGGGACCAGGAGCTGCGGACCACCCCGGTTGAGATCCTCTGGCGCAGCCCGAGGCGGCTCGGGGCGCTGCGATTCCTCCTCAGGGGGGGCAGCCCGCGGGGGGGGGACGCCGTCTTTTCGGGAGGCAAGCTGCTCTGGGTCTATGACTGGGCAAGGGAGGGCGTGGGCATGGCGGTCCCCGCCTACGCCCGGGGGGGGCGCCTGCCCGCCCTGGCCATCCCCCTCCGGGGCAAGCCCCGGGCGGTTCTCCTCCGGGGGGCGGGGCGGGACGCCCTGGGGCACGGCCTGTTCACTGCACCCTCCCTCCCTCCCGGAGGCTGGAAGCTCTATGAGGGGGGACGTTTCTTTACGGGGGTTGCAGGGCGGGGCTTTCCGGCCGGTCTCTTGATCGGCAAGGTCCTCGCGGTCCGGAACGGGCTCTTCGTCCTGGAGAAGGAGCCGGGCGCCAGCCGAGGCCTCTTCGTCGTTGCGGGAGGGAGGGAACCTTGATCCGCATCCTCCCCTTCCTGCTTCTGGTCCTTGGAGCCTTCAGGGGGGAGCTGTTCCTCCTGGGGCGGGCCTTGGGTCCGGGCCCGGACATCGTGGGGCTGATCCTCTGCTATGCCGGCCTGCGGCTGCGCCCCTTCACTACTCTGCCCGTCCTTTTCCTTCTCGCCCTCCTTCGTTCGGCCTATTTACCGGGTGGGCTCCTGTTTCATTTCTGGGTTCTTGCCCTTGTGTATCTCCTCCTTCGTCCCATGGGTCGTTTTTTCGTGGTCGAGAGATTACCCATCCAGATGGGATTGGCATTGGTGGCGTCTATGGGGATCAGCGCTCTGACGGCCCTGATCCTCTGGGAAGGTGTTCTCTTTTTGCCGGCGCGGGGGGTCCTTGGTTTCGCCATGACCGTGGCTCTCGCTCCCGGCGTTTTCCCCCTCCTCGACTTCCTCCTGCCCCTCCGGCTGCGCGAGGCTCCGCGCAAGGTGTTCGCCGAATGAGCAGCGCCGCCCAAAGACTCTGGGTCCTGGCGGGGGTCCTGGTGTTCCTGCTCCTCGTCCTCCTCGGAAAGCTCCTCTACCTGCAGGGATTCCAAAGAGAGGTCTTCGTCGCTCGGCGCGAGAACCGGCAGCTTGCCTGGGCTTCCCTCCCCGACCGGAGGGGCGCCATCCTGGATCGCTGGGGCAGCGTCCTCGCCCAGGACGAGCCCGGCTATGAGCTGCGCATCGACTACCGCAAGTTTCGAAGGGGGCATGCCCTGGCCCTGCTCCTGCACCTGGATCATCTGCTCCGCCGGCTCGGAGAAGCAGGCCTCGTCTCCGGGGGCGCGCTCCGCTATCAGGACGGGGACCGGAGATTCGCCGAGGCGGCGGGGAACTTGCTGGACGCACCCGCCTCCCTCTTTTCCAACAAACGGTCCTGGGGAAGGAACATCGCTGAGGTCCTCCGGTTTTACGCCTTCGGTCTGGTCCACGAGCTGTTCCGGCCGGGGGAGAAGTTCTTCCAGAAGCGGGCCCTCCTGCTCCTGGACTTCAAGCGCAAGGCCCTCAAGAAGGAGGGGGGGACCCTGCTCGACTACCTGAGCGAGGAGACGGGCCTGGATCCCGGGGAATTCCGGAGCAGGATCCTGCCCGCGCTAGGGACCTGGTCGGGGGAGTTGGACCGGCTGGCCCGGCTCCTGGGCTCTTCCCTGAATCTTCCGGGCAGCCCCGGTAGGTCGGGAGGCCTGCGCCGCTACCTGGACGCCCTGGACGCCTACTTCGGGCGGCGGGCCCGGCGCGCGCAGCAGCGCAAGGGGGGCGGAGCCCGGTCCCGGGCCAAGGGCTCCTCCTGGTTCTCCCGCGTCTTCGCCCGGGAGAAGGGCGCCCGGGCCGAGCTGGCCGCTCTGATCTACAAACGTTTCCGCATCGAGGACCAGGCCTTCCTCGTGGCTCGGGAGGTGCCTCTCGACCCGGTGGTCGCCCTGGTCCTGGGCAAGCAGGAGCAGCTCCCCGGCTTCTTGATCCGGGAGAGCCTGCGGCGGGTGCGGGCGGCGGACCTTCCCTGGCTGGGCCTGGTCCGGGAGCGCAGCTCGACCGGCGAAGCCCCCCAGGTTCTGCTCGCCTACGAGGGAGGGAAGCTGGACGAGGATCCCTTCGACCGGGACAAGATCAACTTTTCCGATCCGGAGTGGCTCGAGTGGAAGCGCCTCCAGAGGCTCCGGGCCCTCCGACGGCGGCGGGTCGGTGTGGACGGGCTGGAGCGCAGCCTCGAGCCCTGGTTGACCGGCCTGCCGGGCAAGCGGCGGGTCGTGCGCGACCGCTTCGGGAAGGAGCGCAACCAGCGGGGGCTGCTGCGGGAGGTCCCAGGGCAGGACGTGCGCCTCAGTCTGGATCTGCGGCTGCAGGGCCTGGCCCAGGAGGCGCTCCAGGGAGCCCTCAGGGGACGCAAGCGGACCCTGCCTCCCAGCCAGCGCGCGGCCCTGGCCCTGCTCGACGCGCGCAGCGGGGAGATCCTCGCCATGGCCTGGATCCCCGAGAAGGTCGGGGGGCGGCGCGACCTCAAGAACACGGCTGCCCAGATCTGGCACTACGCGCTGCTGGGCTCGACCGTCAAACCGCTGCTGGCTTATGAGGCTTTGCTGCAGGAGGGCCTCGCCCGGGGGGAGGGCCTGGCCCCCTGCACCGGGAGTTGGAAACCGGCGGGCGACCGCCGGATCCACTGCGACGGGGTGCACGGCTCGCTGCAGTATCCGGGGGTGCTGCCCTTCTCGATCGCGCACTCCTGCAATGTCTATTTCGCCCAGGTGGGGGATCGTCTGGGGCTGGCGGGGGTGGCCCGGGCCCTGGCGCGTTTCGGGCTCTGGCAGTTGGGGACGAGCTACCGGAGTCCGCCGGGGCTCCTGGTGGATCCCGCAGGGCCGGTGCCGAGGCCGAGGGCGCGGGGCCCGCATGGGGCGCCCAAGCCGACGGCGGGGAGCTTTGGCAGTCTCTACATCCCACGGAGCGCGGCGCGACGTGCGATCGGCTACGGGATGGAAGCGCCTCCCCTTGCGGTGGCACGGGCTTATGCGGGGCTGGCGCTGGGGCGACTGCCGGGGCTGCGCTTTTTGCTGCGAGTGGGGGACCGGGACCTCCCCGGGCTCCCCTCCAAGGAGCTGGGCCTGGATCCCCAGCTCCTGGTCCAGATCCAGAAGGGCCTGGCCGGGGCGGTGGGACCCGGGGGGACCGCCTTCCGCAGCGGCGTCGGCCGCCTGGGCGCGGTGGGCAAGACAGGCACGGCCGAGATCAGCCGGCGCTACAACAACGCCTGGTTCTCGGGCTACTTCCCGGCGGGGGAGCCGCGTTGGGCCTTCTCCTGTGTGTTCTTCGGTGTGCCCCACGGGGTGCACGGGGGGGATCAGCCCGCATCGACCCTGCGGATCTTTTTGGAAGCATGCCGGAAGGACCCTGTCCTTCGAGCGCGCTACCCCTTCCTGGGAGAACCCAAGTGAGCTGGCTCACCGAAGCCCCGACCAGCCGCAGCCGCCTGGGTTCGCTGGCCTCCTTTCCCTTCAGCCTCTGGCTCTTCGCCTTTTTGCTCTCGGGGATCGGCCTCCTCTTCCTCCACTCCACCGAGCCGACCAAGCCCGAATACCTGGGCCAGACCTACCGGCAGACCCAGGCCATCGTTCTGCTGGGTCTTGGATTGATTCCCTTCGCCTGGGTGCGGCGCCGGACCTTGCTCGGCCTCAGTCCCTGGATCTACGCCCTCTCCTGCCTGTCCCTCCTCCTCCTCCCCTTCTTCGGGGTCACCATCAACGGAGCCCGCCGCTGGTTCGCCCTCGGCGCGGCCACCATCCAACCCGCCGAGTTCGCCAAGCCCGCCCTCATCCTCGCCCTCGCCGCCCTGCTCCGGGACCGCCGCGAGGACAGCTGGTGGGCCGGCCTCCTTCTTCCCGGTCTGGTGCTGGCCCTCCCCTTCGGGATGATCGCCAGCCAGCCCGACCTCGGCAGCGCCCTCTCCCTGATCCCGGTCTATCTCGCCATCTGCTTCGCCGCCGGAGCCTCTGGGCGCAAGATCCTTCTCCTCCTCCTCCTGGGTCTGCTCGCCGTCGCCGCCCTCTACCCCTTCCTCCACGAATACCAAAAGGCCCGCATCCTCGTCTGGCTCGGCCTCGACCAGCTCTCCGGAAACCTGGGCGCCGGCTACCATCTCAAGCAGAGCCTGATCGCCGTTGGCGGAGGCGGACTCTTCGGCCAGGGCCTCGGCCAGGGCGCCCAAAACGTCTACGACTACCTCCCCTACCGCAGCACCGACTTCCTCTTCGCCGTGATCGCCGAAGAGACCGGCTTCTTCGGCTCAAGCCTCTTCGTCCTCCTCTACGCCGGCCTAAGCCTCCTCATCTTCCGCCGGGCCGCCCAGATCCCGGACCGCTTCGGCCGCCTGCTCTGCGTCGGAGCCGGGGCCTTCTTCGCCTCCCACCTCCTGATCCACACAGGAGTCTGCACCGGCCTCCTCCCCCCAACCGGCCTCCCCCTCCCCCTCCTCAGCTACGGCAGATCCTCCGTCGCCGGCGCCTGGCTCTGCATGGCCCTGGTCGCCCACGCCTGCGTCCGCGGCGAACGCAGCCTCGCCGGCGGCGCCCGCGCTTAGGCCGGACAAGGGAAGCCTGAATTTCTTTTGAGTTGGGGCTGTGAACCTTGGTCAGAGTTGAGCCTGTAAGATTTGATGAGACCTTGCTTGGTTTCATTGCCTTCGTTTCATAGAACCTCCGGATCAACTGGAAAAACAAGGGAGCAAACAAAAGTTGTCTCAAACTTGGAGGAATTTAAAGTGACCCTCTTCACAAGGGGAATTCCCTTTGGTATAAACCAAGTAGTTCGGCGGCCCCCGTATTTTGCCGCTGTTTCCTATGACACCTTGAACCCTTTTGAAAACCCTTTGGAGATCATTATGCAAAATCACCCTCCAACCCCTCCCTCCAAAATCTGTGCCCTTGGCTTAGAAAAGCCCTTTTCTTTTCTCTTTGTTTTTTCTCTAGTCCATTGTTGGCTCAAAACAGTGTAAGAACGCACTTTACGATCCACGTCTTTACGGATCCTATCAACGGAGATGATGCCCGAGCCCTTGCTTTGAACCCGAAAGCAACGGGATCCCAAAAGCCCCTCATGGCTCACTCGCAGCAAGGCAATACTCCCATCAATGGGTATCTCCAGCAGATGCCCTATTCGTTCAAAACTGTTACTGCAGCCATTAACTGGATCACTTCCAATGGCTTTGATACCGGGAGTTGGAAAAACCCCGATACCAAGCGCTACATCCGCAAAATTGTGATCCATTGCTTGCCCGGCCTCTATGGCCCCAAGGATCCAAATCTAAGCGTTGAGATTGATCCCGCTTCCGGGCTCCCCTGGAATAACGAAACCTTTCCCATCAATCTTCCCAACAATGTAAGTCTCCAGGGAACCTCTGCATTGGACACGATTTTCGACGCGCGAAGTAACGTGAGGAGTGCGTGGAAAACAGCCATCATTGTGGCCAAGGATCCGACGACGTCCCCCGGTAAAGATGTTTTTTTGGGAGACTTCATCGATGGACTGACCCTGAGAGGTTCCAGGGCGGATAGTACCCACGCAGCACCAGCAGGGGCAGCTATCTATATTGAAGCTGCCAATGGCAAGGAAAACCGATTGAATGTCACCAACAACTTCATTGTTGACAATACAGTTGGAATTGCCTTGGGAGCTGTTTCACCTGAACCTGTAGCGATGTCTCCAGCGATCATTAACAATACCTTCGTTGGCAACGAAGTTGGGATTTGGTCCGGTCAGCCGGTCCCCAATAATGGGCCAAATACCCGATTGGCTGCTCCCCGTGTCCTGAACAACATCTTTGATACCAAGGGAGGCCTCTCCGCTTTTGAAGGGGTGAGCACGGATGATTTGGCGATTAAGGTAGGAACCAATTCCTATCGGATCTTTCAAGCTTGGGAAGGACCCAAAGGGAACCCCAGTCCTACCTATGGGCGAGCCAACTTGGGAACAACGGGTACTCCCGTTGGATGGCCGGTTACCCTTATCTCTGGGACACCTACCGTTCCACTCTCAACTCTCGGTACAGCAGTGGATATTCAACCGTTAACGAATGCGGGAACCTCCAATGCTCATGGGATCCTTTTCATTCGGGACCTTCTGGATGCAGGGATTCCCGGAGCGACGAATTACTCGCCACATGATTTCCGGATTTCACCCTACGTGAGCACCAATCCCCAAAATGCCCCTGGGACCCGGAGTCCTTTTGTCAATGCCGGATCTACCCAAACCTTCGGCGGAGTAGGTATCCTTTGGGGAAATACCATGACCCTTCAAGGGAACCCCGGCCTTTCGACCGGTGTTGCTTCGGGCTCCAACCAACCTGACGCAGAATTCGCAGCCCTGAACGGATGGGATTTTGATGCGGAAGGCTTTGGAAATCCACGCGTATTTGATCCAAGTATTCCAGGGAAAACCCCATGGGCCGCAGGCTTCAATGGTGCCTTGATCGACTTGGGGGCTGATGAGATGGGCCAGTTGATCATGGCCGGTTACATTCCAAGCACCCGGATCTTCAGTAAAAACGTCCCAAATGCCGCGGTTACCGATCATACGGGGATCTACTTTGTCCAGGAGCCGAATCAGACCTTTACGCGTCCAGTTTATACGGGTAAGCTCGGGGCCTCTTATCCCAATGCCACACCGCCTTTGAACAACAATTGGTACAGCCAGGCCCAAGCCAATCCCAACCCCCACCCTGTTTTTGGTGGGAATTATACGGGTGGTGTCAACGACAAGACGGTCAGGTATTCCTTGGCCGTTACCGGGGGTGGAAATATCACTTTGATCAACGATTTTATGAGGAATCTGATCTGTGATTTCTCTCCGCACCTGATCATGGACGCTCATCCAGAATGGCCGAACTGGTTTAATTCCACTTTTACGTATTATTTTCCTATTCAAAATGTGGGGGTATATTCCTCATCCGCTTGGTTTGACAGTCCCGATGAACCTGTCTCTACAACCAGTAATACCAAAGTTTCTCCCGACAATTGGAATCTTTACT
>DROQ01000112.1 GCA_011321845.1 Planctomycetota bacterium
CTTCCTTATCGGCATTTCGGGGAAGAGCCTTGGGTCGCAGGGATGAATCGTGTCTAATCCCTTTATGGCTAAGGCACCTCTCCTTGATCTCGCTTCGTTGGACATCGAGAACGAAGCCCTCCCGCGGGAGACCATCGCGCACTATCTCCCCCAACGCTTCGAATTCCAACTCGTCGGGAGGGTCATCCATCTCGACCGTGAGAAGGGACTCATCGCCGCGTACACCGACTTCAACCCGGAAGACTGGTGGGCCAAGGGACATTTCCCGGGACACCCTCTCGTGCCCGGGGTCCTCCTGACCGAGGCGGCCGCCCAGGTCGCCACCCTCCTCTGGAAGGAGCTGATCCCCGTCGAACACCGGGACAAGCTGATCGGCTTCGGCGGCCTCGATCAGGTGCGCTTCCGGGGCCAGGTCAAGCCCCCTCAGCGCGTGATCTTCCTCGCCCAGGTCGGCCGTCTCGGGACACGGGTCTCCCAGTTTCCCACCCAGGCCCTGATCGGGGACCGCATCGTCTTCGAGGGGACCATCCTGGGCGTCAGCATCTGACGGTGGCCGGCGGCGACGGGAATCCAGCGAAACCCCTGGGGATCTCTCCCACGGCCAGGCTGTTCTCCTCCCTTGGGCTCCTCCTCGCCGTTCTTCTCTGGTACTGGCCCACGGGCGCGCAGTTTCGAAGCGACGACTACGTCGCCCTCTCCTACGTCCAGGATTTTGGAAACGTCCTCGCCGACTTCGTGGGGCCTCAATATGGCGTGCAACGGGTGGCCCTCTTCCACCGGCCCCTGATCACCCTCTCCATCTACCTGGACGCCCTGATCGGAGGGAACCAGCCCTTCTTCTCCCTTTTGATGAACGCCCTGGTGCACGGGCTCAACGCCCTGCTCCTGCTGGCCCTGGCCCGCCGCTTCCTGCCCTCCTGGAGCGCGCTGGCCGCCGTCGCCTTCTGGGCCTTCCACCCCCTGCACTCCGAGGCGGTCGGCTGGATGGTGGGCCGGGTGGACACCCACTCTGCCTTCTTCATTCTCCTGACCATCCTCCTCGAGCAGAGGTCCCTGGAACGCGGGGAGAGGGTTCGGGCCGGGAGCCTCCTCGCCTGCCTCCTCGCCTTCTGGACCAAGGAGAGCAGTTTCGTCCTGCCCGGCCTCCTCTTCCTCCTCGCCCTTGCCCATGGGAGGAGCCTTCGACAGGGCCTGGCCCGCAGCCTCCCCTATGGCGCCCTCCTCGTCGCCGCGCTCTGCTGGCGTCTCGTGTTCCTGGGGGAAGCCATCGGTGGCTACGCCGAAGGCCGGCTCTCCCCTGCCTTCCTCGCCAAGCTCCCCGGCCTGCTCCTCCCCCTGGGTTCCGATCCCTGGACCTGGTTCCCCCTGGGGGCGGGGCTGGCCCTGCTCCTCTTCTGGCTCGCCCGGAGACGCCCGCCTTCCCTCTTCAGGAGCCTGGGCCTGCTCCTCCTCTCCTCCTTCCTCCTCGCCCTCCCCGCCGCCGGCGCCTCGGGCAAGGCCCGCGGCCCAGCCACCGACCGCTACGCCTACCTGAGCTTTGTCCCCTTGGCGGCGATCAGCGGATGGGGTACGGCCCTCTCCCCGGCCCTTCTCCTCGCCGCCCAGGCCCCTCGCGCCGTCATGCGCCGCCTGGAGCTTTCCAAGGTCAACGCCAGAGTCCGCGCTGTCCGCGACCAGGTTCGGGAAGCCCTCGCCACCGACGCCCAGGAGGACCCCCTCCTCCTGCCCGCCCCCCTCCACTTCCTCGGACGGCCCCTCTTCGCCGTCGGCTTCGACCGCCTGGGTCACCCCCCCTTCTACCCCGGAGCCCGCGCCCTCCTCCCCGCCCGCTCCCTCTTCGGCGGAAGCGGGACACCCATTCCCGGGCCTGCGCCCGGCGCCCGCGCCGCCTACGCCGGGCCGCCCCGGCTGGACCGCCGGGCCCTGGCAGACCTGCACGAGGGCCGGGCCCAGGCCAGGATCCGCTGGACCGGTCCCCCTGTGGCCCGCCTGCGACTCTTCTTCCTGACTCCTGGTGGCCACTTCGCCGTCGAGCTCCCCGCCCCCAAGCAGGAGGTCTCCCTCGAAGCCGCCCTCCTCGCCCCCGTCCTCGAGCTGCCCAGGTTGCGCGCGCTCCAGGTTCTCTGGCCCCCGCTCGACCTGGCCCTGGATCCGCGCCCCTATGTCTGGGTGGAGGGCCTGAGCGCGGAGGGCAGGAGCCTCGGCCGGGCCACAGACACCCTCCGCCTCCCCTTCGGAAAGGATCTTGGGCGCATCGTCGTGCCCCTACGCGAGGACGCCTTCGTCCCCCTCCTGGCCGCCCTGTTCCTCCTGGGGATCCGGCTCTACCTCCGTCGGGGCCTGGGTCACCCCACGGGGTGAGGCGTCCTTCAGCCGTTCGAGGTCCCAGGGATCCTCCTCCCGGAGCAGCTGCTCCCACTCCATCACGGAGTCGAAGCAAGGCTCCGGCCCCTTGGTCTCCACCGAGGGAAAGGGCCCGCAGATCTCCCAGACATCCAGCACGAGGCAATCGGTCTCGGCCCCCAGCAGCTCACCCAGGCTCGGCCTGCTCCGTCCCTCCTCGCCCGAGATCCACTCCTTGACATAGGTGCCGTGCTCGCAGCGGACCAGGAGGTCCAGGCAGGGTTGGGACTCGGGTCCTCGGAAGGCCCGGGCCTCCAGCACCTCGACCTTCCTCGTCCGGTCCCTGTCCGCGCGTCGGTGGGCCACCCGCTTGGGTGTGCGCTGGGTCACGACAATAGGCTCGCCCAGGATGCCCTGCAGGCGGTCCTCGGGAAGCACCCGGTCCAGCACCACAAGGGCCCGGTAGACCTTGTCCGAGCGGGTCTCCTTGAGTTCCGCCACCCGTTTGCGCCGCACCGGCCGCAGAGCTGTGATCTCCATCCTGCCCTTGCCGTAGGCATTGATCGCCTCCACCAGCTCCTCCAGGTCCACGTCGAAGCGTCGGGGCTGCACCACCTCGAAAACAAAGGGCCGGCCGCCTCCCAGCATGCGCACGTCGACGTCCTCGCGCCCCGCGCCGTGGAACTTGCCCATTCTCGCTTTGTAGCGCGGAAGCACCTTGCGGGCGATCAGCTCCTGCACCGAGTCCTTGGTCAGCTTGCCATAGCCCCCGCAAAAGGCGCAGCCCCGCCTCCGCCCCTTGCACTTGGGGCAGTAGAAAATCGTTTGGGGAAGACCGCGGGCCAGTTTGCGGTAGCGCCCTTCGAGGTAAACCCGAACCTTGGCTTCGCCGCCCCCCCTCTTGCCCCGGTAGGGCTTCTTCGTCGCTCCAGACACCCCGGGGGTTCTAGCCCCAGCTTCCTGGATGTTCAAGCAGAAGCGAGTTTCCTGCGCATGCGCGAGAGGACGCGGAAGAATTCTTTGGGATCGATGGGGACCTGGAGAATCGAGAGCAGACCCAGGCGCGACCGCTGCGGTTGCATCTTTTTCGCCAGCTTGGGCGTGGTCACAAGGATCACAGGGGTCTGCTTGTCGAATTCCCGAAGAGCCTCGAGCAGTTCCAGCCCTTCCTGGTCCTTGGGGTTGCAGCCGATGACGATGAAATCGAAGTTTCGCTGCCGTGCGAGATTGAGCCCCTGGAAGCCCTGGCTCAGCTCCACCGAGATGTCGGGAAAGCTCTGGTAGCCGATCAGGCACTGGTCCCGAACCAAGGGATCCTTTTCCAGCAATAGAATATCCAAAGGCGCCTCCTTAGAGTGGGTCGTCGCGTCTTCTCTCTTCGGCAAGGCCTCGTCAACAACTGGAACCGAATGCCTGACACCCTCCATAACCTCGGCGGCATCGACGAAGCGGGCCTGGGTCCGGTTCTGGGGCCCCTGGTCGTGGGCTCGGTCGTCTTGGAGGGACCCGCCGGCGAGGACCCCTGGAAGCTCCTGGGGAATTCCACTTGCAAGAAACCCCGAAGGACAGGCTCCAAAAAGCTAGGGGGCGACCGGAGGATCCGGGTCAACGACTCCAAGCTGGTCCACACCGGCCCCCAGGGCAAGGCCGAGCTGGAGCGCACAGCCCTCGTCTTTCTTTCGGAGTCCTTGGGCAAAACGCCTGAAACTCTCCAGGAACTCCTGGCGCAGAGCCTCAACTTCGACGGACTGGAGCTGGAGCGTTATCCCTGGTACCAGGATCTCGATCAGGTTCCCCTCCCACGCTGGGCGGACCCCCTTGAGGTCCAATTCCACAGGATCCGTTTGCGCAAGGACCTGGAGGACCATGGCGGACGCCTCCTCCATTCGGGATTCCAGTTGATCCTGGTGGGTGCCTTCAACCGCCTGATCCAAAAGACCAACAACAAGAGCCTGACCCTCTATTACGCGACCGAAGGCGTCCTCATCGCGGCCCTGCGGGCGGCGCGGGAGGGCAAGGCGACGAGATCCCTGATCGTCCTGGATCGTCAGGGCGGCCGCGCCCACTACGCCAGGCTCCTCGCCCGCAGCTTCCCCAAGGCCAAGGTCCAAGTGCTGGACGAAGCAGGGGGACGGTCCCTCTACAGCCTCGGCCAGGGTTTCGACCTCCTTTTCGCCGAAAAGGGGGACCAGCTCTCCTTCCCCACGGCCGCTGCCTCCTGCATCGCCAAATACTTGCGCGAGCTTCTTGTTGAACGCATAAACGCATATTTTTTAGCAAGCAGACCGGGGCTCAAACCCACGGCGGGCTACTTCCAGGACGGTCGCCGCTTCCTCAAAGACCTCGGCCCCCTGATCCAGAACATTCCAAGCGAAATCCTCATTCGTCTCCGCTGACAAGCAGAAGTTTTCTGCTAAGGTCCAGGTGCGTACACACGATTCTTTCCCATCTTGTTGTTCCATCTTCTTGGAGATATTTATGCAAATCACCACCTTCGTCGCGGCATCCTTCACAGCTGC
This sequence comes from Planctomycetota bacterium, assembly GCA_011321845.1. Classification (GTDB taxonomy): domain Bacteria; phylum Planctomycetota; class UBA1135; order UBA1135; genus HyVt-539. Next base: position 4,863 of record DROQ01000112.1, read on the forward strand.
CATCATCACCCTCGGTGCCGGGTTAGGTGCCCAAAACACCGTGCTGTACACCGGTCGCTTCGACACCCAGTCCCTGGACAGCACCGCCGGGAACCTCTCGGTCATTCGTGAGTTCGACATCGGGGCGGTCACTCCTTCCACGAGCGGTGCGACCGCTTTCAGCTTCCTCCCCGTCGCGGCCATGTCCGCCATGCTGGGGGACGGGGACAAGGACGGACAGCTCGCCGAGTACTACAAGGCCAAGTCCTACTTCCAGCGTTGGAACCACGCCGGCTGCTTCGTCAAAGCCGCCGACAAGGCTTCCGGCGACCCCAAGAAGGTCTACTGGACAGTCCGGGACAACGGCGCCAGCACCAATCCCAAACTGGTCGTCTTCGTGGCGGGAGGAACCAAGACGGTCACCGTAAAACCGGGCGACTTCGTCCGGATCGGTGCCAACGGCAACGCCGAGTTCTTCATCACCCAGGCCCTGATCATGAAGGCCGCCGGCAAGCAGCCCAAGGGCTTCAAACCCGGCGCCTCCGACATCGCCCAGGCCAAGGACGGCTCCATCTACTACAGCCCCGCTGAGGGGGGCCATTGGGTCTCCGACGGGACCAACCAGGCCTTCGCCTATGACGGGGCCATCTGCTACATCCCGGGGAGCGCCATCACCTATGACGCCCAGGGGAATGTCCAGGATGTCAAGGCCGGCTCGGCCCGCCTCCTGATCAACGAAGTTGCCTCCACTCCCAACATCCGGACCTTCGTCGGCAACGCCAACGCCGCCGACCGCTCCGGCAACAAGATCACGAGCACAGCCAACCTGGTCGGCCTCGCCATCGACCCCAACGGCGGGACCTTTACTTCCCCCTTCACCCCCAAGGTCAAGCACCCCAACCTGCTCTTCACCTTCGACAACGGGGGCTACGCTGGGACCATCTTCACCACCGCGATGAACGCCACGAATGTTCCCGGCGACATCGCCAGGATCAACGGCGTCCTCATGGGCGCCCACCTCCCCGGCGGCAAGGCCGACGGCTCCTACCTGGGGGTCAAGCTGAGCCTCCCCAACTTCCAGCCCACCCTCATGGGCCTCGAAGTCATCCAGACCAAGCTCAAGAGCAAGGCCCCCTACGGGATGGCCATCCTGGACACCCAGAAGGACGGCGTCCTCGTCCTCGGCACCGACAAGAACCTCGAGCTGGACGTGCAGGCCGTCTTCCCCCGCCTCCCCATCCTCCTCGTTCTCGGAGCCGGTCCGGCCAAGGGCGCCTTCGCTCCCTCCGCCGACCTCTCCTCCATCCTCGGCGGCTTCGGCAGCCTCTACGAGGTCGTCCCCGGCCCCTTCCTCCTGAACGGCGGCCAGACCAACCTCAAGGCCCAAGCCCTCATCAAACTTCCCGTCCCCAACGACCCCACTCTCAAGGGCCAAAAACTCCTCTGGCAAGCCGCCGTCCGCTCGGCCACCGGCCCCAGCACCTGGCTCACCAACCCCGTCGTCACCGACATCCGTTAGCAAAAAAACTCAGTAGAAAACACCTCCAGGCGTTTCAGTAGAAAACACCTCCAGGTGTTTTCCGTAGGAAACGCCTCCAGGCGTTTCGGTAGGAAACGCCTCCAGGCGTTTCAGTAGGAAACGCCTCCAGGCGTTTCAGTAGGAAACGCCTCCAGGCGTTTCGGTAGGAAACGCCTCCAGGCGTTTCGGTAGGAAAGGGTGAAAAAAGCCCCCAGCTTTTTTCACCCTTTCCCCCCTCCCCAAGCCGCCCAAACCACCCCCAAAAAACCCAACCCAAACAAAACCAACAACAAAGTATCCAC